>JBNKCS010000034.1:0-17053 GCA_050287865.1 Rhodocyclaceae bacterium
CCATGATGATGACGCTCATCTCGGTCGCCAGTTTTTCCTCGATGGTGAAGTGCGTCACCAGCACGGTATAGAGCAGGATATCGACGCCGGTGCCGAACAGGCTGGTGCACATGCCGCCGGCAAACACCATCGCCCCGGTGAACAGCCGGTCCTTGAAGTGCCGGGCAACGTATTCAGATTGCGTACCGCGGTGGCGACTGAACAGGTAGGCGACGGTAAAACTGGCGACCACGCTCAGGAACAGCGCCTGGATGATATAGACCTCGATGCCTTGCAGCGTATGCATGCCGACCACGAAACCGATGGAGGCGATCGGCACCCACCACAGCAGGGGTCGGAAGGCGCGGGGGTCGGTCTTCCGGCTGGTGAGGATGAAGATGCTGGCGCTGGTCATGCCGATGCTCTGGATCATCATGCTGAAATCGCGCGCCAGGACGCGATCGATGTTCATGAAAATGTTCAGTACCGGGAAGGCGACGGCGCCACCGCCTTGCGGCGTCGAACCGGCGACGAACGCCCCGACCACCATGGTGGCCGGGTAGTACAAATGGGCGAGCAGGAATTCCAGGCTGGTATACAACGCAAACAGCACCACCCACGACACCGACGCGACCGCCAGCCAGACACGAAACACCCTGCTTTCGAGGAACATTGCAGCACCCACTCATAACATCCCCATTCGGCGCGCATTCTAGCCCGAGCGGGCACCGGATATGTCCCCACCGACGCGCCACGCCGACGGCGCCCGACAGGAACGCATCCGTCATAGTCCGGCGCTACACTGTGCGGACACGACAGGAGGATACGGCCATGAATCTGAAGCAGCTCAGCATTGCGACGTTCAATCTCTACAACTTCAACAAGCCCGACCTGCCGATCTATACCGACACGAACGGCTGGAGCGACGACGAGTACAAGCTGAAGGTCCGCTGGACGGCGCATCAGATTGGCTTGCAGCGGCCGGACGTGTTCGGCTTCCAGGAACTGTGGCACGCCGACGCGCTCAAGGCGGCACTCGCCGAGGCAAAACTGACGGCCGACTACGACCTGCTGGTGCCGCCGGACGCGACCGGCGGTCACATCGTCTGCGCGGCGCTGGTGAAGAAGGGGCTGATCGAGGACCCGGCGGAGTGGATCGCCGACTTCCCGGACGGCTTCGTGCTGCGCTCTTCCGGCGACGACCCGCAAACACCGGCTGTCGAGGTCAATATCTCCGGCTTCTCGCGGCCGGTATTGCACTTCACCATCCGGCCGCGCGACGACCAGTCGGCCGTGCATGTCTTCGTCTGCCACCTGAAGTCCAAGGCGCCGACACGGATCGACAAGGAACCCTGGTACAAGGCCGACAAGGCGACCTACGGCAAGCACGCCACGGCGCTTGGATCGGCGCTGGCCACCGTCCGCCGTACCGCCGAGGCCGCCGCGCTGCGCTTTCACCTGACGGACATGATGAAGGGCAACGACACGCCGGTGATCGTGCTCGGCGACCTCAACGACGGCCAGCACAGCAACACCATCAACATCCTCACCGAGCAGCCGCGCTACCTGATGGGCGATTCGAAGGGAGGCGGCGACGTCGCGCTCTACACCGCACAAACGCTGCAGGAGTTCCGCGATACCCGCGACGTGTATTACACACACGTGCACGAAGGCATCCGCGAATCGCTGGACCACATCCTGGTCAGCCGCGAGTTCTACGACCACAGCACCGACCGCGTCTGGCTGTTCGACGGCATGACGATCAACAACGACCACCTCAACTTCGACAACCACAAGGCCGACGGCACCAACGACCACGGCATCATCCGCGCGGTGTTCAAATACAAGCCCGCGAACTGAGTCGGGTTCGGCCGCAAGCGGCGTATCGCCACGGCTGACTTTTCCGGCTGTCGGCCTCGCCGTCAGGCGGCGACAGTGCGCCAATGGCTGGCGTCGAGGTCGGCGGCGCTCATCGCCTTGGCGTACAGCCAGCCCTGGTGCACCGCGCAGCAGCGCGAGGCCAGGAACTCGGCCTGTTCCTCCGTCTCGACGCCTTCCGCCACGACGTGGATATTCAAGTTCGTGGCCAGATCCATGATCGTGCCAACGATGGCGACATCCTGCACATCGTCGGGCAGGTCGCGAATGAAGCTGCGGTCCAGTTTCAGCTTGTCCAGCGGTAGAGCCTTCAGGTAGGCCAACGACGAGTGGCCGGTGCCGAAATCGTCCAGCGCTGTCCGGTGTCCGCGGGTGCGCAGGACATGGAGCGCGGCGACAGCCTGAGCGGGGAATTCCATGACCGCCGTTTCGGTGATCTCGAACTCGATCAATTCGGGCGCCACGCCCGTTTCCCGCACGATGGCGTCGACGCGTTCGACCAGGGGATAGTGGCGAAACTGCTGGGCCGAAAGGTTGACGGCAATCCGCAACGGACGTCCGGCGGCAGCCCAGGACATCGCCTGCCGGCAGGCGGCGCGCAACACCCATTCGCCCAGCGGCACCATCAGCCCGGTCGCTTCCGCCGCCGGCACGAAGCGGGCCGGCGAAACCTCGCCCAGGATTTCGTCGTGCCAGCGCAGCAACGCCTCGACGGCCACCAGATGCCGGCTGCGGAAGTCGATCTGCGGCTGATAGTGCAGCACCAGCCGGTCTTCCTCGATAGCCTGGCGCAAACGCGCCATCAGGCGAATGTCGTCGCGTACCAGGGGATCCATGTGCGGCGCGAAAACACTGCACGCGCCGCGTCCAGCCGCCTTGGCGTTGTACATCGCGCTGTCGGCGAAGCGCAGCAGCGTACCGGCATCGCGACAATCGCGCGGCCAGGAACTGACTCCCGCACTGGCATTGAGGTAAACCGGATGATCGGCGACGGCGACCGGCTCCCGGCAGGTCACCACCAGCGAGCTGGCCAGCTTGTTGACACCCGGGTGGTCGACGCCGGGCAACAGCACACCGAATTCGTCGCCGCCGAGGCGCGCCAGTGTCGCCTTGTCCGGCAGGTGTCGTTTGAACCGGGCGGCGATCTCGCCGATCACCTGGTCGCCGATGGCGTGTCCCAACGTGTCGTTGACCATGCGGAAGTTGTCCAGATCGATCAACGCTACACCACCCGAGGAATGGACCGTCATCGCCTCCTCCACCAGGCTGACGAACGCGGCACGATTGGGGAGGCCGGTCAGTTCGTCGAAATTGGCGCGGCGGTGGAGTTCTACCGCACGCCGGCGAAGTTCCTCTTCCTGGCGGCGCTTCTCCGAAACGTCGCGAACGAAAGTGACGAAAAGTCCCCCGGTCTCGGGTGGCGGCTGGACGCTCACCTCCACCGGAAACTCGCTGCCGTCGGCACGGCAGCCGACCAGCCCGTAGGAGCGCACCATCGGCAGCGGCCTGGGTTCGGCACCATACGCTTCACGGCGCAGGCGATGGGCGTCGCGCATACGTTGCGGCATCAGAATTTCGATCGGCCGGCCAACCACAGAATCCGGCGCGTAACCAAACAGTGTCTCGATCATCGGATTGGCGAACCGGATCACGCCTTCGCCGTCGACACCGATCACTCCCTCCGGCGCGCCGTCGACGATCTGCCGCAGGCGTGCCTCGCGTTCCGCTAGGTCGGCCCGGGCGGCAGCCAGGTCCACCACCGGACGATGGATGGCCTCGACGACAGCGATCCGGTAGAGCAGATAGTAGGCTGCCAGCTTGTAAACATGTCCCAGCACGTTGATGGCGTCGCTCGCCGTGACATAGAGCGTAAAGCAAAGCTCGCTGGCAGTCATGAGCAGCAGGATCGCGACCAGCCTCCATCGATACGCAGGCGTTGCGCATACCCGGATCGTGGCCACTACCGAGGCTAGGAGCAGAACGATCACCCCCCATTCGAGACCGATCTTGACGGCGGTCGGCCCGACGCCCGGCACGAACGTGGCCGGTAACGCGTCGGCGAAAGCAAAGCCGACGAGACCGACCATGACCACGCACGACAACGCGATGGCAAGCAACGTGCGTCGTCCCGGACGGTTCAACCAGCGCTCCGGCCAGACCAGCCAGGCAAGCAGGCCGGCGGCCTGGACATAGCGTGCGCCGAGCCAGAACACGATCGTCTTTTGCGGCGAGCTGGCGGTGATGAATGTCGGCATGCCCGGATAGGACAGCACATGCAGCAAATCGATCAGCGCGACGGCCAGGAAAGCGCAGGCGAGGAGGTAGTTCGCCGCCGGCCGCCGGTCCGCCATCCCGTAGTGTCCGACATTGAAAATCAGCACCGCGGTAATGATGGCGATCAGTTCGGCCGCGATGTGAAATCCGATGAAGGATTGCGATATATCGAGCGTCGCCGGCAGCGGCAGCCAGACGAGGATCGGCAGGGCGGCAATCGCCAGCGCGGCGAACACGCGCGGACGGCGATCGTCGTCCGCCAGAGTAACGGGCAGCCTTTCGGCCCAGCCGACTGTCATGATTCACTCCGAAATCCCCTGTACACATAGTAGCAAATGCCAGCGGAATACGCGACCGCGGACGAGGCTGCTGCGTTCCGCCGCTACGGCGATGCTGCGGCGCAACGTATCCGGCAGTTGCCGTCACGCCGGGTTCCGGAGGCCGAACTTTGGGCGCCACATCGGGTCTGAACGAAAAGAGGATTCCTGTCCCGTGCCCAAGGCAAAGGAGGGTGTGATGAAAATCAATCTCGGAACCACGGATCGGATCATCCGCGCAATTCTCGGGGCCGCGCTGGTCGGCGCAACGCTTGCCGGCTGGATCGGCGTCTGGGGATGGATCGGCGTGGTGTTGCTCGCCACCGCCGCCGTCAGCTTCTGCCCCGCTTATGCGCTGCTAGGCATGAGGACTTGTCCGGCGCCGCCACCGGAGTCCGGCACCGGATAACGCCGATCGTCGTACCATGCATGGTCGCCTGCGGACAAAAGGCTCGACGTTCGACAGGCTTAGCCAGGGAGGGACAATGAATCAGGCGGTCAGGCTGGAGCATGATTCGCTCGGCGAAGTTGCGATCGCCGGCGATGCCCTTTGGGGGGCGCAGACGCAACGCTCACTGGAGCATTTTCGCATCTCGGACGAACGCATGCCACGGCCGCTGCTGCTGGCGCTGGCCAGGCTGAAACGCATCTGCGCGCAGGTCAATGCGGAGCTCGGCCAGATCGACCGCGGCATCGCGCAGGCGATCGCCCAAGCGGCCGACGAGGTGCTGGCCGGCGGCCATGCCGACCAGTTTCCGCTCGCCGTATGGCAGACCGGCTCCGGAACGCAGACCAACATGAACCTGAACGAGGTGCTGGCAAACCGCGCTTCGGAACTGCTCGGCGGCACACGCGGCATGGCGCGGCTGGTGCATCCGAACGACCACGTCAACCTCGGCCAGTCGTCGAACGACATTTTCCCCAGCGCCATGCATCTCGCCGCGGCGGGGGGCGTCGTGCAGGACCTGCACCCGGCGCTGGACGCGCTGCGGATGACGCTGGTGCAGAAGTCGACGGCTTGCGCCAACATCGTCAAGATCGGCCGCACCCACCTGCAGGACGCAACGCCGCTGACCCTGGGCCAGGAAATATCCGGCTGGGTCGCTCAACTCGACCACTCCGAAGAAGCGATCGTCGCCGCGCTGCCGGCGCTGCTCGAACTCGCCGTCGGCGGCACGGCCGTCGGCACCGGTCTCAACACGCATCCGCAATTCGGCGACATGGTCGCGTCAAGGCTCGCCGAGGAGACCGGCCTGCCGTTTCGCGTCGCGCCCAACCGCTACGCGGCGCTGGCGGCGCACGAACCGCTGGTCGCCGCGCACGGCGCACTGAAGACACTGGCCACAGCGCTGATGAAGATCGCCAACGACGTGCGCTGGCTGGCCTCGGGTCCGCGCTGCGGGCTGGGCGAACTGCGCATCCCCGAGAACGAGCCAGGCAGTTCCATCATGCCCGGCAAGGTAAACCCGACGCAGTGCGAGGCGCTGACCATGGTCTGCTGCCAGGTGCTGGGCAATGACATCGCCCTCGGCATCGGCGCGGCCTCCGGTAACTTCGAACTCAACGTCTACAAGCCACTTATCATCCACAACTTCATGCAGAGCCTGCGCCTGCTGACCGATGCCATGACCAGCTTCGACCAACACTGCGCGCGCGGCATCGAACCAGATCGCAAGCGCATCGCCGAACTGCTGGCCAGTTCGCTGATGCTGGTCACCGCGCTGAGCCCGCACATCGGCTACGACGCCGCGGCACGCATCGCCCGCCACGCGCACACGCAAGGCCTCTCGCTACGCGAAGCGGCGTTGGCGCTCGGCCTTGTCAGCGCCGAGCAGTTCGACGAATGGGTGAAGCCGGAGCACATGGTCTAGCGAAAGGAACGCATGTGGAAAACCAGAGACACGACCTCGCCAACCTGTTCGCGCAACTGGGCCTGCCCAACGACCCGGCCGCCATAGACGCCTTCATCGCCGCCCACCGGCTGCCCGACGACGTCGCATTGGCAGACGCACCGTTCTGGGCACCGACCCAGGCCGCCTTCCTCGCCGAAGGATTGGCGGCCGATGCCGACTGGGCGGAAGTCATAGAAGAACTGAACTCGGAGTTGGGACGGCATGGGCGATAATGCCCACCTCGATCCGGGACACCTCTCATGAAAACGAATCGCCTGCCCAAGCTCTCGCTCCTCCACTGGCTGGTCATCGCCATCGTCGTGGCCTTCGTCGTCGACTGGCTGGTGCAGCGGCCCGACAGCCGCGCCCGCGAGATCAACGCCGTCATCGAGGCGAAGGGTAGCGACGCGCTGCACAACTACCCTTACCACTTCCGCGTCCTGCGCGTCACCGGCAAAACCGCCGTGCTGTCCACGCCGCGCAACGTCAGCGTGCCTGCTTTCCGCTTCCTCGGCGTGATCCATCCGGAGATCGATACCCTGGATGCGAACAATCCCGCCTTCGTCGCCGCGGAGAAGGAACTGGCCAAAGTTCAAACCGAGGTACTGAAACTCGTCATGTCACAGCCGGGCATCGAGCGCGTGCAATGGGAGCTCGACAAGACCTGGCTCGCCAATCACGGCATCGACGTGCCAAACTGACTTCGCCGGCGCGGAACGCCACCCGCCAGCCGGCCGGACTGTCGGGGAATGGCGGCAGCAATACGTCATATCCATCGCAGTGATATGGTCTGCCCCTCAATATTCATTTGCTCGAGAGGGGCTGGCGATGTCGAACTACTGGGGGGGCAGTTCGCGGTCCTTTTGGCTTGCCGCCGCGGCATTGCTTGCGGCTATCGCCCTCGCCAACTGTGGCGGCGGGGGTAGCAGTCCGGAAACCGGCCCCGGCGATTCCACGACCTATACGATCACCGCTACCGCGGGCAGCCACGGCACCATCTCACCGTCTGGCGCCACAGCGGTCAGCCAGGGCGCGTCGCAGAGCTACAGCATCATCCCCGATACCGGCTACACCTTCGAAACACTTGTCATCGATGGCACGTCGGTGGCGACCGTTTCCGCCTACACGTTCTCGAACGTCAAGGCTGACCACAGCATCGCCGCGACCTTCGTTACCGCGCCAGCCGGCAACAACATTGTGCCGTCGCTGGCTCCGGCGCGCACTTCCGGCGTGGCGCCGCTCTCGGTGTTCTTCGACGCTTCCGGCACCACGGACGCGGGCGTCTCGCGGCCCTTCCACGAACTCGAGTACACTTGGAGCTTCGGCGACACCAATGCGGGCACCTGGACCTACGGCGCCAGGGCCGGCGCGAGCAAGAACGCGGCGACCGGCCCCGTCGCCGCCCACGTTTTCGAAACGCCCGGCACCTACACGGTTTCGCTGACCGTCTTCGATGGCACCTATTCGGCCACCGAGACCACCACGATCACGGTGCTGGACCCCGAGGTGGTATTCGCCAGCGCCAACACGGTCTGCTTTTCCACCTCGGCCAATTTCACCGACTGTCCCGCCGGCGCCACGCATGTACAGACATCGAACTTCGCCACGGCCATCAACGGCTACCAGAACACCAACCGCCGCCTGCTGTTCCGCCGTGGCGAGACCTTCACCGCCGCCACCTCCGGCACCATAGACAAGACCGGGCCGGGCATCGTCGGTGCCTTCGGTTCCGGCACGGCGCGGCCGATCGCCAAGATCGCGACGAACGGAGCCTTTCCGATCATCCAGCTTTCCAGCCGCTCCACGGCGGGCATCGGCGACTGGCGCGTGATGGACTTCGAGATCGACGGCAGTTCGGTCTTGAGTTCGGATGTGTCTGGCGTCGGCGCGAGCGGCGGCTTCAACCAGTTCCTTGCGCTACGGCTGTACGTCCACGATATCTGGCGTGGCGTAGCCGCCGGGACGTCGATTCTGGACTGGTGGAACAACAACGGAAGTCCTGGCCATACGATTTTCGACCAGTGGGCAGTGGTCGATTCGACCATCACGGCGCTACCCGGCTGCAACAGTCCCGGCAACTACAACTGCGACTGGCGAATCCTCCTCGACGCCCGGCGTATCAACATCCAGGGCAACTCGTTGGACAACCAGGATACCGGCGGCTCCCACGTCATCCGTAGCGGTTACGTTGGCAAAGGCGTGATCGCCAACAACACCCTGGCGCGCGCGGGAGACTTCCAGCTGGCGATAAAACTGCACGCCCCCGGCTGGGCTGTCGCCGGTGTCGCCAACCCGGGCGGAGTCGGAACCTACACCGAGCAAGTCGTCATTGCCGACAACAAGATCATCGGCGGCATCAATCCCTGGACCATCAGCCTCGGGCCGCAGGACGAGGCCAGCGACGAACGTGTCCGGGAAATCATCGTCGAGCGCAACTGGTTCATTGCCGGTAGCGCATCGCAGCTGCACATGCACGTCAATTCATCGGAGACGACCATCCGCAACAACCTCTGCGACCTCAGCGGCGGCGCCTACCACACCTGCGTCGGGGTCGACCGCTGGGGCGTGACGCCGGCACCAGCCAACGTCCGCATCTACAACAACACGTTCTACAGCGGTTCGCCGAACGACTTCATCGGCGTCGAAATCGGGACGGCTGCCGACACCATCGTCCGCAACAATCTTGCTTCCGCGCCCAACGCCACTTCCCCGGTGATGATCTCCGGCACGGGTACCGGCCTGGTCGAATCGAACAATCTGCTGAACAACTCGTCGTCGGCCTTGTTCGTCAGCGCAACGCCTTCGCTGCCCGCCGACTTCAGGCTCAAGGCGCTGCCCAACCCGGCACGCGATACCGGCCTCGCATCGGTGCCGGTGCTGTCGGATTTCTTCCTGACGCTCAGGCCGCAAAACGGAGTAGTCGACATCGGAGCGGTTGAAGGCCCGTAGGGCGCAAAAAGTCAGCCGTGGCGGTATGAAATGCCCCGCACGGGGTACGCCGTCCTAGCGCGCTGCCTCTTCCGGCTCGCTCTGGTAGCCGGGCAGCTTGGCGCCGCAGTCGCGGCAGTAGCGCGCGCCGGGCAGGTGGCCTTCCGACAGGCATTCATGGCAGGTGCGCGTCGTCACGGGGCGGCGGCGCAATCGGTCGGCGGTGAATTCGCTGGTGACGATGCCGGTCGGCACCGCCAGCGTGCCCCAGCCCAGCAGCATCATCAGCGAGGCGATGAAGCGGCCGAGGTCGGTTTTCGGCGTGATGTCGCCGAAGCCGACCGTGGTAATGGTAGTGATCGCCCAGTAGATGGAGACCGGAATGCTGGTGAAGCCGTTCTCCGGACCTTCGACGACATAGAGCAGGGTACCGAGGATCAGCACGACCATCACCACTACCGAGAGGAAGACCAGTATCTTGCGCACGCTGGCGCGCAGCGCGTGGCCGAGCTGCTGGTATTCCTGGACGAATTGCACGAGACGCAGGATACGGAAGATGCGCAGCAGGCGCAGGATGCGCACGTCGATCAGCGCGTGGGTTTCCGGCACGAAGGCGGCGAGGTAGGAAGGCAGGATGGCCAGCAGGTCGACCAGGCCATAGAAGCTGAAGACGTAACGCAACGGATGGCGCACGCAAAGCAGCCGGGCGATGTACTCGCAGGTGAACAGGAGGGTGATGATCCATTCGAGGGCGACCAGCACATCGCCGGCCTGTGCGTGCAGGCTCTGCATGCTGTCGGCGACGACGATGGCAACGCTGGAGAGGATCAGCACGATCAGCGCGCGGTCGAACCACATGCCGGCGCGGGTGTCGGCCTCGAAGATGACGGTGTAGACCTTGAGTCGCCAGCCATCCAGCGGCTTGCCAAGGTCGCGGCGGTCGCCGCGTTGCGGTTCGGACTGGTTCATGGCTGCGCAGAAGTTGAATGGATGAGGAATCCGAGTCGCGCATGATGCCATCGCTTTGCCGTGTCGGGCAACGCGCCTGTCCGAAAAAGTCAGTCGGACGGTACGCCAAAGAAAGACTGTCGGCACCGACGTTCTTTACCTGAACCTTGCCTCTTGCCCCTTGAACCTCGAACCTTTGAGCTTGCCCCTGGAAAAGTCAGCCGTGGCGATACGCCGGTTCGGCGGGCGCCGGCCGTCGCAGCCGGCCCGCCGAAGCTTCGTCGGCCAGGATGCGCGCCGCATCGAGCGACCGGATCGGAATGTCGTGGTCG
The DNA here is from genome assembly GCA_050287865.1 of Rhodocyclaceae bacterium. Taxonomy (GTDB): domain Bacteria; phylum Pseudomonadota; class Gammaproteobacteria; order Burkholderiales; family Rhodocyclaceae; genus Fen-999. The sequence continues at coordinate 10,549 of JBNKCS010000034.1, forward strand.
GCGGGGATGCTGCCCGATGCCTGCAACGCTAGGTAACGTCCGCAACTGACGCGCAGGAACGAGGTGAAGTTGGCGCAGTCGCCACCCGCTTCCGCCAATTCGTCGTAGAGCTTGCTGATCAGTTGCCCGACGCTCATGCCGTCGCGCGCGCCGATCTCTTCGAGGATGTTCCAGAACAGGATTTCGAGGCGGATGCTGGTTGCCACGCCGTGCAGACGCAGCGAGCGGGAACGGGTGCGGTACAGGTCGGGGTCCGCACCGATGAAGATCTGACACATGGCCGTCCCTCCTATCGTTGAATTGCCACCGTTACGACACGGCGGCAATTCAATGTAACACGGCCTCAATGCGTGATGCGCGTACCCAACACCTGCAGGAACTGGGCAATCCAGTCCGGATGGGCCGGCCAGGCCGGCGCGGTGACGAGGTTGCCGTCGGTCACGGCGGCGGTAATGGCAATGTCCGCATAAGTGCCTTTGCCGAGTTCCACTTCCGGCCGGCAGGCAGGGTAGGCCGAACATTTCTTGCCTTCCAGCACCTTCGCCGCGGCCAGCACCTGCGCGCCGTGGCAGATGGCAGCCACGGGCTTGTTGGTTTTGAAGAAGTGACGCACCATCTCGAGCACGGCGGGATTGAGCCGCAGATACTCCGGTGCCCGACCGCCCGGAATGACCAGCGCGTCGTATTGCTCGGGCTTGATCTCGGCGAACGTGGCATTCAGCGTGAAGTTGTGGCCGCGCTTCTCCGAATAGGTCTGCTGGCCTTCGAAGTCATGGATCGCCGTGGCGATCGCTTCGCCTGACTTCTTGTCCGGGCACACCGCATGCACCGTATGGCCGACTGCCTGAAGTGCCTGGAACGGCACCATGATTTCGTAGTCCTCGCCGAAATCGCCGACGAGCATCAATATGCGTTTGGCTGTCATGTCTTGTCTCCTCTGTTGGTTGTGGTTGGAGCGCTATCGGTTGCGCTTTGTTCCATTGTTCCAGCGTGGGAGGGACCGAGGGTGGTAACCCGTTACCGTCTACAGCGTTATTCGTGCGACGGAATAACCATACCTGCGGAAAGTGTCTGCCCGCGCGACGCAATATTTGCCACCACGCGCGTCGACGCGAGTTCAGATCACACGTTAACGTCGGCTGTTCGCAAAGACGCGACCACGACTTCCGAAGCGATTCCCCAGGACACGAAGACGTGGTGATACCGAATCTGCCAGGACTCCTCCGACAGGTATCCTGCGGTGCGGGTTGGTCTGCAACCGCCAACCCAGCGCGGGTTAAGTGCAAAAACCCACTGCCAGCCCGACATTACTGCGCGTGAGATCGGACTCTTGCCGTTGGTGATGCCGGCAAGGCACAGCAATCCGCCAGGCCTCAGTACCCGCGCCGCTTCCGCGAGAAACTGCTTTCTCCCGTCTTCCGACAGGAGGTCGAACACGTAGGTGGAAACAACCCTGTCGACAGACGCGTCTTCCACCGGCAATACCGGCGGACCGCCGGCAAGGACTACGGTCGCGCGGCTGTCATAAGACGCCAGCCGCTCGCCGGCGATGGCGATCATCGTCGAACTGATGTCCGTTCCGAGATATCGCGCGTCGTCAGGGAGTCGATGCAGCAGTTCGAGGGCCAGACGCCCGGTCCCGCAACCGAACTCGACCACGGATCGCGCATTGTCGAGCGAAGCGTTGGCCAGCAGGGCCTGGAGCGCAACTTCTTCGTAGAACGCCTGCTGGTCCTGCTTGAAGCCAAACCCGTCGTAGAAGGCCTTGGCCTCTTCGTGGGTGAGAGTACGCGTCATCTGGCGACCGATCACTTCGAGAGAATATGGTTGGTGGTGACGTCGGCAATGAGCTTTTCATCCGTGCCGATGACCTGGGTACGGACGACGCTGATGGTCTTCCCTTTCTTCACGAATGTGGAAACGGCTTTCAAGGTGCCGCTGGTTTGATTGGCAAGGAAATTTGCGTTCAGGGCAATGGCCAGGGGGAAACCTTTCATGCCTTCGGCAGGCTCGCCCGGGCCCATTGCCAACACGGTCGCCGCCACGTCGGCGAGCCACAGGATGGCGCCGGCATGCACGACACCGAACGGGTTCTTGATGCCGACCTCTATGGGCATTTCACCGACGACTCGCTCGCCGGTTCTCTCCGTCAGGGTGAAATCGATCGAACCTTGGATACGCATGCCATTCTCCTCTGGCCATACTCGCAGGCTTGTTTATAGTAGTTCGCTCCTGGATGGTGCAATTTACTGCAGCGTGAAACAAGCCTCTGGTCATCAGAATACAAGGCAGAAATATCTGCGGCCGGCCGGCCACCCCCTTGGAAAAGTCAGCCGTGGCGGGACGCCGCCTCAGGCTGCTTTCGGCACCACTTGCGCGGGTTCGACGTGGCACCATTCGCCGTCGGCCAGCCCAAGCGACTCCAACGTCAGTTCGCCGATTGCGGTACGGCACAGCGCGGCGCAGTGGTTGCCGGCGGCGGCGAGCATGCGCTTGACCTGATGGTACTTGCCCTGTTCGAGAATCATTTCCAGCGTGTGGTCGTCGAGTTGCCGCACCCCGGCCTTCAACGGCGCCGGTTCGTCGTGCAGCTTGACGCCGCTACGGAGTTGCGCGAGCAAGGCCTCGGTCACCGGCTCGGCGGTAGTGGCGACATAGACCTTGGGCACATGGCGCTTCGGTGACGAGAGCGCGTGGATGAACGCACCGTCGTCGGAAAGCAGCAGCAGACCGGTGGTGTCATGGTCGAGCCGGCCGACGGCCTGCACGCCGCGGAGCAGGAAAGAATCGGGCAGCAGCGACATCACGCCGGAATGATGGCTGGGCTTGCGCGAGCATTCGTAGCCGGGCGGCTTGTTGAGCGCGATATAGAGCTTCTCGCGGTAAGTCCATGGCTCGCCGTGCACGCTGAATTCGAGCCCTTCCGGCTCGAAGACGGCATCGTAGTAACTCACCGGGTCGCCGCCGACGCAGACGAAGCCGGCCTGGATCATCTCCCGGCATTCGCGCCGGGTGCCGAAACCCTGGGATTGCAGGATCTTGTCGAGGGATAAAGGTTTCATCGGCCGCACTGTACCGGTAAACTGCGCGCCTCACCGTTGTTCCATCCCCTCCAGGACTCCCGCCGTGCTCGTCGCATCCAACATCACCATGCAGTTCGGGGCCAAGCCCCTGTTCGAAAACGTTTCCGTCAAGTTCGGCGAAGGCAACCGCTACGGCTTGATCGGCGCCAACGGCGCCGGCAAGTCGACCTTCATGAAGATTCTGGCCGGCCTGCTGGACCCTTCGGCCGGCAATGTCAGCCTCGATGCCCACGAGCGCATGGCCTTCCTGCGCCAGGACCAGTTCGGCTACGAAGACCAGCGCGTGCTCGACGTGGTGATGATGGGCCACGAGCAGATGTGGGCCTGCATGCAGGAGAAGGACGCGATCTACGCCAACCCGGAGGCGACCGAAGACGACTACATGAAGGCCGCCGACCTCGAGCACCACTTCGGCGAGTACGGCGGCTATACCGCCGAGGCGCGCGCAGGCGAACTGCTGCTCGGCGTCGGCATTCCCACCGAACAGCACAACGGGCCGATGCGAGAAGTGGCGCCGGGCTGGAAGCTGCGCGTGCTGCTCTGCCAGGCGCTGTTCGCCGACCCCGACATCCTGCTGCTCGACGAACCGACCAACAACCTCGACATCAACACCATCCGCTGGCTGGAGAACGTGATCAACGACCGCGACAGCACGATGATCATCATCTCCCACGACCGTCACTTCCTGAACCAGGTGTGCACGCACATGGCCGACCTGGACTACGGCAAGATCACCGTCTATCCCGGCAACTACGACGATTTCATGGAAGCCTCGACGCAGGCGCGCGAGCGGCAGTCGGCCGCCAACGCCAAGGCCAAGGAGAAGGTTGCCGAGCTGCAGAACTTCGTGCGTCGCTTTTCGGCCAACGCCTCGAAGGCGCGCCAGGCCACCTCGCGCGCGAAGCAGATCGAGAAGATCAAGATCGAGGACATCAAGCCCTCGTCGCGGCAGTACCCGTGGATCGGCTTCGACTACGACGACAAGGAAAAGCTGCACCGCCACGCGGTCGAGATCGAGAAGCTGGTGTTCGGCTACGATCCGAAGCAGCCCGTCATCAAGGGCTTGACCACCACCTTCGAAGCCGGCGACAAGGTCGCGATCATCGGCGAGAACGGCGTCGGCAAGACCACGCTGCTGCGCCTGCTGGCCGGCGAGGCGCTGGGCGGTCTGTCACCGCAGCACGGCACGATCAAGTGGGCGGAGAAGGCCCGGCCCGGCTATTTCGCGCAGGACCATGCCGCCGACTTCGCCGACGACATGCCGCTTACCGAATGGATCCAGCAATGGGTGCGCGCCGGCGGCTACGAAGGCGGCGACGTCGAAACGCTGATCCGCGGTACGCTCGGCCGGCTGCTGTTCTCGGGCGACGAGGTGAAGAAGTCGGTCAAGGTGATCTCGGGCGGCGAACAGGCCCGCATGCTGTTCGGCAAGCTGATCCTCTTGCGCAACAACGTGCTCTTGATGGACGAACCGACCAACCACCTCGACATGGAATCCATCGAGTCGCTCAACAACGCGCTGGAACGCTACAAGGGCACGCTGATCTTCGTCTCGCACGACCGGGAGTTCGTCTCCTCGCTGGCGACGCGCATCATCGAAATCAAGCTCGACCACGACATCGTCGACTATCGCGGCAACTACGAGGAATATCTCGCCAGCCTGGGCGTCGAGTAGGGTCAGCCGCCCAAGGCCTTCCGGTCATGCAGATCGGGCAGGTAGAACGCCAGCAGGCCGATTAGCGGCAGGAACGAGCACAGCTTGTACACCGCAGCGATCCCCCAAAGGTCGGCAAGTTGGCCAAGGACGGCGGCGCCGATGCCGCCCAGCCCGAAGGCGATGCCGAAAAACATGCCGGAAATCGTGCCGATCTTGCCCGGGATCAATTCCTGGCCATAGACGACCATGGCCGGGAAGGCCGACGCGAGCATGAAGCCGATGATCATGGTGAGGATGGCGGAAACCTCGAGGCTGGCGTACGGCAGGGCCAGCGTGAACGGTGCGATGCCCAGGATCGAAATCCATATGACCTTGCGACGGCCGATCCGGTCGCCGATCGGACCGCCGAGCAGCGTGCCGAGCGCGACGGCAAACAGGAAGTAGAACAGGTGATATTGCGCCAGTTCGGTGCTGATCCCGAACCGGTGCATCAGGTAGAAGATCAGGTAACTGCTGAGGCTGGACAGGTAGAAGAACTTCGAGAACATCAGCGCGACCAGCACCAGCAAGGTACGAATGACATGACGGCGCGGCAGCGCCTCGCGCGCGGAGCCGGCTGACTTCTTCGGCAAGCGGTGCTGATGCTGGTACCAGCGCCCGACCCCGACGAGGATGACCATGGCCAGCAACGCGATCAGCGACACCCAGGCGATGCTGCGCTGGCCGTGCGGCAGCACCAGCCAGGCCGCCAGCAGTGGTCCGGCGGCGCTGCCGGTGTTGCCGCCGACCTGGAATATCGATTGCGCCAGACCGTGCCTTCCGCCCGACGCCATGCGCGCCACACGCGACGACTCCGGGTGGAAGATCGACGAGCCGCTGCCGACCATGGCAGCGGCGAGCAGCACCACCGGATAGCTCGCCGCCTGCGATAGCAGCAACAGGCCGCTGAAGGTGCAGCCCATGCCGAAGGCCAGGGAGAACGGCTTGGGATGGCGGTCGGTGTAATAGCCGACCAGCGGTTGCAGCAGCGAGGCGGTGAGCTGGTAAGTCAACGTGATCAAGCCGATCTGGGCGAAGCTGAGCTGGAATTCCATCCGGAACAGCGGATAGATCGCCAGCATCAGCGACTGCATCATGTCGTTGAGGAAGTGCGAGAAGCTGATGGCGCCGAGCACCTTGAAGGCGGTTTGGCTGTCCGGAGCGGTATTGGCCGTACCGGCTGGTGCTTGATCCATGGCCTTACGGCTGGACGAAGAAGCGGGTATTCAGCGCTTCGAGTCCCAGCAACCGCAGCAGTTCGACAAGACGCTCGGCCGCGCGCCGGTTCCGCTGGCCGGTGTGGCGGGCGACGATCAGTTCGTTCTTCATCGAGTGTTCCCAGCCGACCAGTTCGGTGACGCTGACCTGGTAGCCGTGCGCTTCGAGTTGCAGGCAGCGCAGCACGTTGGTGAGGTGGCTGCCGAATTCGCGCGTGTGCAGCGGGTGGCGCCAGATCTCCGACAGCGGATTGGCGAGCATCTGCCCCTTGTTCCGGCGCAACACGGCGGCGACTTCGGCCTGGCAGCAGGGCACCAGCACGATGCTGGCGGCCTGCTTCGCCAGCGCGAAGCGGATCGCGTCGTCGGTGGCGGTGTCGCAGGCGTGCAGCGCGGTGACGATGTCGACTTGCGCCGGCAGTTCATTCGAAGTGATCGACTGCTCGACGGTGAGATTGAGGAAGGACATGCCGGCGAAGCCGAGCCGCGCGGCCAGCGCGCGCGACTTC
>JBNKCS010000035.1:0-16874 GCA_050287865.1 Rhodocyclaceae bacterium
CGCCGCCCACCGGTGCGCCATCCTCGCAATCGCCGGTGATGTCGAAGATCGGCCCCAATTCGTTCTGCAACTGGAGCGCCTTGGCGAGCAGTTTCTCGCTGCCGGCATAGTGCTCGCACGCGGCGAGCGCCGGAAAGCGCTTGCCGCCGGGATAGAGAATGTCGGCGGGGTGACGGGGCTGGCTCATCGATACACTTCCGTCCCGCCGTCGGTCATCAGGCGAACAGATGCTTGACGCCGTCGCGCTCTTCGGTGAGTTCCTTGAGCGTGAAGTCCATCTTTTCGCGCGAGAAGGCGTCGATTTCGAGGCCTTTGACCACTTCCCATTTTCCGCCGGCGCAGGTGCAAGGCATGCCGTAGATCATGCCTTCGGGAATGCCGTAGGAGCCGTCGGAGACGACGCCCATGGTGACCCACTTGCCGTCGGTGCCCATGTTCCAGTCGCGCATGTGGCCGATGGCGGCGTTGGCGGCCGAGGCGGCGGACGACAGGCCGCGCGCTTCGATGATGGCGGCGCCGCGCTTGCCGACCTTGGGGATGTATTCGTTCTTGTACCAGGCTTCGTCGTTGACCAGCGCCGGCGCGGCCTTGCCGGCGACGGTGGCGAAACGGATGTCCGGATACATGGTCGGCGAATGGTTGCCCCAGACGACCATCTTCTCGATGTCGGTGACCGCGGCGCCGGTACGTGCCGCCAGTTGCGAAACGGCGCGGTTGTGGTCGAGGCGCATCATCGAGGTGAAGGCAGTCTGCGGGAGGCTCTTCGCGGTGTTCATGGTGATCAGCGCGTTGGTGTTGGCCGGGTTGCCGACGACGATCAGCTTCAGGTCGCGGGCCGCGACTTCGTCGATCGCCTTGCCCTGCTCGGTGAAGATCTTGGCGTTTTCGAGCAGCAGATCCTTGCGCTCCATGCCCGGGCCGCGCGGCTTGGCGCCGACCAGCAGGGCCTGCTGCACATCCTTGAAGGCGACCTTCGGGTCGGATGTACCGATCATGCCAGCCAGCAGCGGGAAGGCGCAGTCTTCCAGTTCCATCATCACGCCCTTCAGGGCCTGCTGGGCCTTGTCCATGGGTAGTTCGAGCATTTGCAGGATGACCGGTTGGTCCTTGCCGAGCATTTCGCCACTGGCGATGCGGAACAGCAGTGCGTAACCGATTTGGCCGGCGGCGCCTGTGACGGCGACTCGGACGGGGGCTTTGGCCATATGAGGACTCCTAGGCAGCATGGTTGAAGGAAAGCTAAACTGACTCGGCGAAACTTCTGGGGGGTCAGGGGCGGCGGGCTGGATGTGTCGTCTGCCGCGCGTGCTCAGGACCGGGCACCGTGGCGAAGATCATAGTCTGTGGGCGTGCGACCTGTCAATAGCTATTAGATAAAAGATATAAGACATAAGATGGACTATGGACGAGTCAAAAAAAATGTGTTTCAATGCCGCACATGGCGAGTGAATCCCCCACCTTCAGCCCGCTCTACCGGCAGATCAAAAGCCTGATCGTGCAGGCGCTCGATGGCGGCGAATGGCGTCCGGGCGAGGTGATTCCTTCCGAAGGGGAGCTCGCGGTGCGCTACGGCGTCAGTCAGGGCACGGTACGCAAAGCCATCGACGAATTGGCGGCCGACAACCTGCTGTTGCGCCGACAGGGCAAGGGTACGTTCGTCGCCTCGCATAACGACCCCAAAGCGTTTTTCCGCTTTCTTCGCTTGCAGTCGCTGAGCGGTACTGTCGAGCCTTCGCGGAGCGTACCGCTGGAGTGCTGGCGCGCCAAGGCTGGCCAGGAGGCGGCACGGGTGCTGGGCATGAAACTGGCCGATCCGATCATCATCGTTCGACGCTTGCTTGAGTTTTCCGGCAAGCCCGTCGTGCTCGATGAAATCTATTTGCGTGGCGACATATTCAAGGATCTGACGCTCGATATGCTGAAGGAATGGCAGGGCTCGCTTTATGGAATGTTCGAGGCGCATTTCGGTGTGCGCATGGTGCACGCCGAGGAACGGCTGCGGGCAGTGGCAGCCGATAGGACGGCGGCCGATCTTCTCGGTGTGCGCGAGGGTACGCCGCTGCTTTCCGTAGAGCGGGTCAGTTTCACTTACGGGGCCAAGCCCGTGGAGTGGCGCCGCGGTTTGTACTCGACCGCGGAGCATTGCTACGTCAATGAATTAGGCTAGGGTGAGGTAAATGCCTGACGACTATGCTCGACCATATCGATAACGTGGGTTTCTGGCGGTTGTAGGCGGCTTTATAAGTAGAATGTGTTGCAGCGTAACAAGTAAAGGAGTCGGCGTATGGCTGAACTGGCAAAAAAACGGCCGAAGTACCTGAATCTGTTTGAGATAAAGTTGCCCCTGCCTGGTTGGGTGTCGATTTTGCATCGCGTCAGCGGCGCCGGGCTGTTCCTGATGCTGCCCTTGCTGATCTGGCTGTTCGGATTATCGTTGGGTTCGCCCGAGAGCTACGCGAGCTTCCAGACGATCATCGGCCACCCGCTGGTCAAAGTGATTCTGCTGGGTTTGCTGTGGGCCTACCTGCACCACTTTTGCATGGGCATCCGCATCCTCCTCCTCGACATGCACATCGGCATCGAAAAGGTGCCGGCGTTCAGGTCGTCCATCGCGGTGCTGGTCGTCAGTCTTTCGCTGACCGCATTGCTGGGAGCGAAACTATGGTGAACCGCGTCGTCGTTGGTGCCCACTACGGGCTCAAGGACTGGCTGGCCCAGAGAATCACGGCCGCCTTCATGGTTGCGTACACGTTGCTGCTGGCGGTCCTGATTCCGCTTGCCGGTGACGGCTACGAAGGCTGGCGAGATCTCATGGCCAACGGCTTCGTCCGCTTCGTTACTTTCCTGTTCATCGTCAGCCTTTGCTTCCACGCCTGGGTCGGCATCCGCGACATCTGGATGGACTATGTCAAACCGACGGCGGTGCGGCTCGCCCTGCACGTGCTGACTGCCATGGCGCTGATCGGCTATGCCGGCTGGGCCGCGCAGATCATCTGGAGACTCTGATCGTGAGCGCAACCATTCGTACTTTCGATGCGGTCATCGTCGGCGCCGGCGGTGCCGGCCTGCGCGCCGCCATTCAGCTTTCGGAATCGGGCTTCAAGACAGCGGTTATCACCAAGGTCTTTCCCACGCGCTCCCATACCGTTGCGGCGCAGGGCGGCGTTGCCGCCTCGCTTGGCAACTCCGAGGAGGATCACTGGCACTGGCACATGTACGACACCGTCAAGGGGTCGGACTGGCTCGGCGACCAGGACGCCATCGAATTCATGTGTCGCAAGGCCAACGAGTGCGTCATCGAGCTGGAACACTACGGCATGCCGTTCGATCGTACCGACGCCGGCAAGATCTATCAGCGTCCGTTCGGTGGCCATATGTCGAATTTTGGCGAGAAGCCGGTGCGCCGTTCCTGCGCCGCGGCCGACCGTACCGGTCACGCGATGCTGCATGCGATGTACCAGCGCAACGTCAAAGCCAATACGCAGTTCTTCGTCGAATGGATGGCGCTGGACCTGATTCGTGATGCCGAAGGCGAAGTGCTCGGCGTTACGGCGATGGACATGGAGACCGGCGAAATCGTCGCTTTCCACGCCAAGGCGACCATCTTCGCCACCGGCGGCGCCGGACGCATCTACTACAGTTCGACCAACGCCTTCATCAATACCGGCGATGGCCTCGGCATGGCAGCGCGCGCCGGCATCCCGCTCGAGGATATGGAGTTCTGGCAATTCCACCCGACCGGTGTGGCCGGCGCGGGGGTGTTGATTACCGAGGGTGTGCGCGGCGAAGGCGGCATCCTGCGCAACAGTCAGGGCGAGCGTTTCATGGAGCGCTATGCGCCCAATGCCAAGGACCTCGCTTCGCGCGACGTCGTGTCGCGTGCGATGACCACCGAGATCAATGAGGGGCGCGGCTGCGGTCCGCACAAGGACTTCGTGCTGCTGGACATCTCGCACCTCGATCCGGCGACCATCATGAAGCGGCTGCCGGGTATTCGGGAAATCGCCCTCCAGTTCGCCGGTGTCGACTGCATCAAGGAACCGATCCCGGTCGTGCCGACGGCGCATTACCAGATGGGCGGCATACCGACCAATTACTACGGTCAGGTCGTGGTGCCGCAGGGCAATTCGAAGGCCGCTGTGGTGCCAGGCTTTTACGCCGCCGGCGAGTGTGCCTGCGCTTCGGTGCATGGTGCCAACCGCCTGGGTACCAACTCCTTGCTCGACCTGCTGGTGTTCGGCAAGTCGGCCGGCGAAACGGCTGTCGAGGAACTGAAGAAGTCGCCCAAGGCGCACAAGCCGCTGCCGCAAAGCGAGATCGATCGCGCGCTGGCGCGCGTCAATCGTATCGATACCCAGAAGGGCGGTACCAACGTCCATGAAACGCAGTTGGCCATGCGCCGCACCATGCAGAAGCACGCCGGCGTGTTCCGTTTTGCCGACTTGCTGAAAGAGGGCGTCGAAAAGATTGAGGAAGTTAGGAAGGATGCGCTGAGCACCGAAATTGCCGACAAGTCCATGGTTTTCAATACTGCCCGCGTCGAGGCGCTGGAACTGGAGAACCTGATCGAGGTGGCGGTGGCGACGATGGTTTCGGCCGAGGCGCGCAAGGAAAGCCGCGGCGCTCATGTGCGCGACGACGCGCCGGATACCGAACAGCGTCCGAATGGTCGCGACGACGAGAACTGGCTCAAGCACACGCTTTGGTACAAGGAAGGCAACCGGCTCGACTACAAGGCGGTGAAACTGACGCCGCTCTCCGTCGAAACCATTGCCCTCAAGAAGCGCGCCTACTAAGGAAAGAAACATGACTACGCGCACGCTCAAATTCAGGATCTATCGGTACGACCCGGACAAGGACGCCAAGCCCTACCTGCAGGACATCTCGGTCGACGTCGATTCGACGGACCGCAAGCTGCTCGATGCGCTGGTGAAGCTGAAGGCGAAGGACGACTCGATCGCCTTCCGGCGTTCCTGCCGCGAAGGCGTCTGCGGTTCCGATGCGATAAACATCAATGGCCGTAACGGACTTGCCTGTCTGACCGATCTGGGCGCCTTCCCCGAAGGAAAGACCATCGTCCTGCGGCCGCTACCCGGCCTGCCCGTGATTCGGGACCTGATCGTGGACATGACGCAATTCTTCAAGCAATACCATTCGATCAAGCCCTACCTGATCAACAACGATCCGCCGCCGGAGCGGGAGCGCCTGCAGTCGCCGGAGGATCGCGAGGAATTGAACGGGCTCTACGAGTGCATCCTGTGCGCCTGTTGCTCGACTTCCTGTCCGTCGTTCTGGTGGAACCCGGACAAGTTCGTCGGCCCGGCCGGCTTGCTGGCCGCCTACCGCTTCATCGCCGATACGCGTGACCAGGCGACCAGCGAGCGGCTCGACAACCTGGAAGACCCGTATCGGCTGTTCCGCTGCCACACCATCATGAACTGCGTCGATGTTTGCCCGAAGGGACTGAATCCCACCAAGGCGATCGGCAAGATCAAGGACATGATGGTACGGAGAGCGGTCTAGCCCATGGATGAGCAGCGGCGTGCACGCCGGGAAAGGCTGCGTTGGCACTGCCGGCGCGCGCTGCTCGAGCTGGATATCGTCTTTCAGCGCTTTTGGGCGCGAGACGAGGAGTTGAACGAAATCGACGAGGCAGCCCTCGAGAAGCTGCTGGCGATGGAGGACCACGACCTGTGGTCCCTGGTGAGCGGACGCGTGGAGATAGACGATCCGCAACTGATGAGCATGGTTGAGCGCCTGCGTTGTGGCTGACGCCGGCATGGACCATGAGGCAACAACCTGACAGAGGCAACGATATGAACGCGCATCGCATTGCAAAGCTGACGGTCGAGGGAAAACAAGTCGACCTTCCCATTTACTCGGGGACCATCGGGCCGGACGTTATCGACGTCCGTTCGCTCTATGCACAGACCGGGCATCTGACCTACGATCCGGGGTACATGTCCACTGCATCGTGCAATTCGTCGATTACGTACATCGACGGCGACAAGGGGGAGTTGTTCTACCGCGGCTATCCCATCGAGCAGCTGGCCAAGAAGTGCGATTTCATGGAGGTCTGTTACCTGCTCAAGAACGGCGAACTGCCGAATCGGGCGCAGTACGACGACTGGTACTCGCGGGTCCGCAAGCACACGATGGTGCATGACCAGTTGACCAAGTTCTACAGCGGTTTTCGTCGCGATGCCCACCCGATGGCCGTGATGGTCGGTGTGGTCGGCGGGCTGTCGGCCTTCTATCACGATTCGCTCGATATCAACAATCCGGAGCATCGCTTGATTGCTGCGATCAGACTGATCGCCAAGATGCCGACCATTGTTGCCATGGCTTATCGGTACAACAATGGCCTGCCGTTCATGTATCCGAAGAACGAGTACGACTACGCGACCAACTTCATGTACCAGATGTTCGCGACGCCATGCGAGGAGTTCAAGCCGAATCCGGTGCTGGCGCGGGCGCTCGACCGTATTCTGATCCTGCATGCGGACCATGAACAGAATGCGTCGACTTCGACGGTACGAATGTCCGGCTCTTCCGGCGCCAATCCGTTCGCCTGTATTGCGGCCGGCATTGCCTGCCTGTGGGGGCCGGCTCATGGCGGCGCCAACGAAGCCTGTCTGCAGATGCTCGAGGAAATAGGCGACGTGTCGCGAGTGCCCGACTACATCAAACGCGCCAAGGACAAAAACGATCCGTTCCGCCTGATGGGTTTCGGCCACCGGATCTACAGGAACTTCGATCCGCGGGCGACGCTGATGCGCGAGACCTGCCACGAGGTGCTGAACGAGCTCGGCTTGCACGATGATCCGTTGTTCAAGCTGGCCCTGGAATTGGAGCGGATCGCGCTCGAGGACGAGTACTTCATCGAGAAGAAGCTCTACCCGAATGTGGACTTCTACTCCGGTATCGTCCAGCGCGCGCTCGGCATTCCGACGAAGCTGTTTACGGGCATCTTCGCCATGGCACGCACCATCGGCTGGATCGCGCAGTGGCACGAGATGATCGGTGATCCGGACCAGAAGATCGGGCGTCCGCGACAACTTTACATCGGCGCTACCCGTCGCGATGTGCCGTCGATGGAACAGAGATAACGTCCCGTGGGGTGGGCGACCGCCCCTCATTTTCGCCTCACCCACGGAAAGAGGTGACGACATGATGAGACAAGAGCTGGCGAATTCATACCTGTTCGGCGCCAACGCGCCGTTCATCGAGGAGTTGTACGAGCGCTATCTGGAAAATCCCGGTGCTGTCGAGCCGGCCTGGCGCGACTACTTCGACAAGCTGGGTGCACTACCTGGCCCGGGACATGCGACGGCCCCCGACGTAGCGCATGCACCGGTGGTCGCCTCGTTTGCGCAACGGGCCAAGGAAGGCACGTTGAAGGAGGCGGGCGCTGAACCAGCACAACGAAAAGCAGGTTCTGGTCCTGCAACTGATCAACGCCTATCGGTTTCTCGGCAACCGCTGGGCGCAGCTGGATCCGCTCAAGCGCTATGAACGACCGCAGATCGTCGAACTGGAGCCCTCCTACTACGGTTTCACGGAAGCCGATCTCGGTCAGCATTTTCACTGCGGTTCTTTCGCAGCCTGTCCGGTCGAGCCGAACCTGCGCGAGATTCTGGAGGCTTTGCGGCAGACCTACTGCGGGTCGATCGGCTCGGAGTACATGTACCTTTCGGATGTTGGCCAGAAGCGCTGGATTCAGGCCAGGCTGGAGCCGATCCGCGCGACGCCGTCCTATGCGCCAGAAGAAAAGCGGCGCTTGCTCGAGCGGTTGACGGCGGCCGAAACGCTGGAGCGGTACCTGCACACCCGATACGTGGGCCAGAAGCGCTTCTCACTGGAGGGCGGAGAATCGCTGATAGTCGCCATGGACCAGTTGGTTCGCTTTGGCGGAGCATTGGGAGTCAAGGAGATGGTGATCGGCATGGCCCATCGCGGCCGGCTCAACGTGCTGGTCAATACGCTGGGCAAGCAGCCGAAAATGCTGTTCGAGGAATTCGAGGGCAAGAAGGCGGAAATTCTTTCGGCAGGTGACGTCAAGTATCACATGGGCTATTCGTCCGACGTGGCCGTGCCCGGTGGCGCCATGCATCTGACGCTGGCGTTCAATCCGTCGCACCTGGAAATCGTCAATCCTGTCGTATGCGGTTCGGTCTACGCCCGCCAGGTCCGCCGCGGCCCGACCGGCAAGAAGGAGGTCGTGCCGGTGCTCATTCACGGCGATGCCGCCGTCGCCGGCCAGGGCGTCAATCAGGAAATGCTCAACTTCTCGCAGACGCGCGGATACGGTACCGGCGGCACGGTGCATCTCGTCGTCAACAACCAGATCGGTTTTACCACCTCCGATCTGCGCGACTACCGTTCCTCGCTCTACTGCACCGACATCTTCAAGATGCTTGAGGCGCCGATCTTCCACGTCAATGGCGACGATCCGGAGGCGGTGGCCTACGTGACGCAACTGGCGATGGAGTTTCGTCACGAGTTCGGCAAGGATGTCGTGGTCGATATCGTCTGTTTCCGCAAGCTCGGCCACAACGAGCAGGACGAGCCGATGGTGACGCAACCGCTGATGTACAAGAAGGTGAGCGCGCATGCGGGAACACGCAAGCTCTATGCGGACAAACTGGCAGCGCAGGGTGTCATCACGGCCGACGACGGCGAACGGATGATCAAGGACTATCGCACGGCGCTGGACGAGGGACATCACCTGGTCGATCCTGTGATTTCCGACTTTCACAGCACATCCGCCATCGACTGGTCGCCCTATGTCAACGTGCCGTATACCGAAAAATGCGATACGCAGGTTTCCAAGGCGGAAGTGCAGCGCCTGGCCCGGCGCATTACCGAGATTCCCGACCATTTCACGCTCCATCCGCGGGTACAGAAGATCATCAACGACCGCCGGTTGATGGGCGAGGGCAAGTTGCCGATCGACTGGGGTATGGGCGAGAACCTCGCCTACGCGACTCTGCTCGCCGCCGGCTACAACGTGCGCGTATCCGGCGAGGACGTCAGCCGCGGCACCTTCTTTCACCGTCATGCGGCGCTCCATGATCAGCATCGCGAGAAGTGGGACGAAGGTACCTGGTGGCCGCTGCAGCATCTTCAGGACACGCAGGGCTGGTTCCATTGCTTCGATTCGGTGCTGTCGGAAGAGGCAGTACTGGCCTTCGAGTATGGTTTCGCCACCGCCAGTCCGAACGAACTGGTGGTCTGGGAAGCGCAGTTCGGCGATTTCGCCAATGGTGCGCAGGTGGTAATCGACCAGTTCCTGAGTTCAGGCGAGGCCAAGTGGGGACGCGGTTGCGGCCTGGTATTGCTGCTGCCGCACGGCTATGAGGGGCAGGGTCCGGAGCATTCCTCCGCCCGGGTGGAGCGCTACCTGCAAATGTCGGCGGAATTCAACTGGGAAGTGTGCATGCCGTCGAGCGCCGGGCAGATGTTCCATTTGTTGCGGCGACAGATGCTGCGCAAGCAGAGAAAGCCGCTGATCGTAATGACGCCCAAGTCGCTATTGCGTCACAAGGATGCGACGACGACGCTCGACGATCTGGTCAAGGACACTTTCCATACGGTGATCGGCGACGTCGACGACCTCGATCCAAAGAAAGTCACACGTGTCGTCGTCTGTGCCGGAAAGGTCTACTTCGACATCCTGGCGGCCCGGCGCGAACGCAAGCTGGACCATGTTGCGCTGATGAGGATTGAACAGCTCTATCCAATGGACGATCGGCGGTTGGGGGATGAGCTGAAGAAGTACCCCAACTTCAAAGAGCTTGTTTGGGCGCAAGAAGAACCGATGAACCAGGGGGCCTGGTATGCCAAGGCGCACACCCTGGACAAGGTCCTGCGCAAGGGGCAGACCCTGAGCGTGGCGTCACGTCCCGCTTCTGCGTCACCGGCAGTCGGCTATGCCGCCAAACATGTCATTCAACAGAGAGAAGTCGTCGATGCAGCCTTGGGTGGCGTCGCTGGCGGCAAATAACAGGAAGACCACATCATGATCATCGACGTCAAAGTTCCCCAATTGTCGGAATCGGTGTCCGAGGCCACACTGGTGTCCTGGCACAAGAAGGCGGGCGAGGCCGTTGCCCGCGATGAAAACCTGATCGATATCGAAACCGACAAGGTGGTGCTGGAAACACCGGCACCCGATGCCGGCGTACTGGTAAAAATACTCAAGCACGACGGAGAGTCGGTCGCATCGGGTGACCTGATCGCCCAGATCGACACCGAGGCAAAAGTCAGCGCTGGCGGTACGCCGGCGGCGAAGACCGAACCGGCACCGGCCGCGAAACCCGAAGCCAAGTCGGAAGCCGCGCCGATGCCCGGTCCGGCGGTGCGCAAGTTGATGGAGGAGAAGGGGCTGACCGCTGCCGAGGTCAAGGGTACCGGCCCTGGCGGTCGCATTCTCAAGGAAGACGTGACCGGCGCCACCAAGCCGGCACCCGCGCCTGCCCAGGGCGGCGTGCCGCCACGGCTGACTTCTCCGGCGCCCAAGGCGGCGCTGCCGCAGCCGGCGATGATCACCTCAGACGAGATCGTCGACGAGCGTCCCGAGCAACGGGTGCCGATGTCGCGCTTGCGCGCGCGCATTGCGGAACGCCTGATCGAGTCGCAATCCACCAACGCGATCCTGACCACCTTCAACGAGGTGAACATGGCGCCGGTGATCGATCTGCGGAACAAATACAAGGACAAGTTCGAGAAGGAGCACGGCGTCAAGCTTGGCTTCATGAGCTTTTTCGTCAAGGCGGTCGTGCATGCGCTGAAGAAGTTCCCGGTGCTCAATGCCTCGGTGGATGGCAGCGACATCGTCTATCACGGCTATTTCGACATCGGCATTGCCGTCGGCAGCCCGCGCGGCCTGGTGGTGCCGATTATCCGCGACGCGGACCAGATGAGCCTGGCGCAAATCGAGCGGAAGATCGCCGAGTTCGGTCAGAAGGCCAAGGACGGCAAACTGTCCCTGGCGGAACTGACCGGCGGCACATTTTCGATCTCCAATGGCGGCGTATTCGGCTCGATGCTGTCGACGCCGATCATCAATCCGCCGCAGTCGGCCATTCTCGGCATTCATGCCACCAAGGAGCGTCCGGTGGTCGAGAACGGCCAGATCGTGATCCGGCCGATCAACTATCTGGCCATGTCCTACGATCATCGCATTATTGACGGTCGCGAGGCGGTGCTCGGCCTGGTGACGATGAAGGAAGCACTGGAAGACCCGGCTCGCCTGCTGCTGGATCTCTGAGAACGATTTACCCCCAAGGACACCAGGATAGTCAAAGGGCACTGCTTGGTGTTTTGGGTGTCCTTGGTGGTGCAGAAAGGAATCACAAATGGCTAAACAATTCGACGTGGTGGTGATTGGCGGCGGCCCCGGCGGCTATGTGGCGGCGATCCGCGCGGCCCAGCTTGGTTTGACCGCCGCCTGCATCGAAAAGGAATCGTACGCGGACCCCAAGGGTGATGTGCGTCTTGGCGGCACCTGCCTCAACGTCGGTTGCATTCCGTCGAAGGCATTGCTGCAATCGTCGGAGCTGTTCGACCAGGCCGGCCATTCCTTCGTGATGCACGGAATCTCTCTGGATAATCTGAAGGTCGATGTCGACACCATGCTTCGCCGCAAGGACAACATCGTCACCCAGCTCACTGGCGGCATCAAGGGATTGTTCAAGAAGAACAAGGTGACGCTGCTTGGCGGGCACGGTCGTTTCGTCGGCCGCGAGGACGACGCCTGGCAGGTCGAGGTGACCGGCAAGGATGGCGTCGAATTGGTGAATGCGAAGAACGTAATTGTCGCCACGGGCTCCATGCCGCGCCACCTCGATGGCGTTCCGGTCGATAACAAGACCGTCTGCGACAACGTCGGAGCCTTGTCTTTCGATGGCGTGCCGAAGCGCCTGGGCGTGATCGGCGCCGGTGTCATTGGCCTTGAGCTCGGCTCGGTCTGGAAGCGGCTCGGTTCGGAAGTCACCATTCTCGAAGCGCTCCCGGATTTCCTGGCCGCTGCCGATCCGGCGGTGGCCAAGGAGGCGTGGAAGGTGTTCACGCAGAAGCAGGGATTGAACGTCTACCTGGACGTCAAGATCACCAAGGTGACGCAGGGCAAGAAAGGCATCAGCGTGGAATACGAAATCGGCGACGAGACGAAGACACTCGACTGCGACAAGCTGATCGTGTCCGTCGGCCGGATTCCCTGCACTGAAGGTCTCGGCGTCGAGAATGTCGGTGTGCAAATCGACGAACACGGCCGGATTGCTGTCGACGAGCACTGCCAGACCAGCCAGCCTGGCATCTGGGCGGTTGGAGACGTCGTGCGCGGGCCCATGCTGGCACACAAGGGCATGGAAGAAGGTGTCATGGTAGCCGAGCGGATTGCCGGCCAGGCAGGGCACGTCAATTACGACGCCATCCCCTGGGTCATGTATACCCACCCCGAGATTGCCTGGGTGGGCAAGACAGAGACTCAGCTCAAAAACGAAGGCGTCGAGTATCGTGTTGGGCAGATTCCCTTTCTGGCCAACGGCCGGGCGCTCGGTCAGGGTGACACGACCGGCTTCGTCAAACTGCTGGCGGATGCCAGGACCGACCGCATCCTGGGCGTGCACGTGATCGGCAACAATGCCTCGGAGCTGATCGCCGAAGCCGTGGTGGCGATGGAGTTCAGCGCGTCGGCGGAAGACCTGGCGCGCAGTTGCCATGCGCATCCGACCTTGTCGGAAGCAATGCACGAGGCGGCGCTGGCCATCGACAAACGGGCCCTCCATTTTTAATCCCTTGCCACACCGTTTGCTCAACGTCCCGAAGGACGGGATGATTCTCGGCTTCAATGCCGCGCTGGCAGAGCGCGGCATCGTCGCCGATCCGGCGCAACTGATGGCCGCCGTGCGGCTGCAACAGTTCTACGACGAACTGCTGGCCTTCAAGGCGGCGCGGCGGACGAAGCTGCGCAAGCTGCTGGTGAGGCCGGAATTGCCGCGTGGTGTCTGGTTCTGGGGTGGTGTCGGCCGTGGCAAGAGCTTTCTGATGGACTGCTTCTTTGCCGCCGTGCCTTATCAGAGGAAGCGGCGCGTGCACTTCCACGCTTTCATGCGCGAAATCCATGAGCGGCTGCAGGCCCTCAAGATGGAGCCCGATCCCCTGGTCAAGGTCGCGGCGCAAGTCGCCAAGGAAACGAGGCTGATGTGCTTCGACGAATTCCACGTTTCCGACATCGCCGACGCCATGATTCTCGGCCGCCTGATGGAGGCGTTGTTCGACGCCGGTGTGCTGTTCTGCATCACCTCGAACTATCCGCCCGACGGTCTATATCCGAACGGCCTGCAGCGTGAGCGTCTGCTGCCGACCATCGCGCTGCTCAACGAGCGCCTGGACGTCGTCAAGATCGACGCCGGAATCGACTATCGTCTGCGCGCCTTGCAAATGGACGACATCTACCACGTTCCCGACGACGAACGTGCGGAGCAGGCGATGGGCTTGACTTTCGGCCGGGTTGCCGGTGGTGAAGGACACGCGCGGCCGATATGGGTGCTGGGCCGCGAACTGCACGTCGTTCACCGTGCGCCTGGCATTGTCTGGTTCGATTTCGCCACGCTGTGCGGCGGGCCACGCTCGCAGAACGATTATCTCGACATTGCGCATCGCTTCCACACCGTGTTCCTTTCCGGCGTTCCGCGCTTGGCGCCGGAAAAGGCCGCGGAAGCGCGCCGTTTCACCTGGCTGGTCGATGTGCTCTATGACCATAAGGTGAAACTGGTGGTTACGGCGGCGTGTCCGGCCGATGAGCTGTACGTGTCCGGTCAGCATTCGGGCGAATTTCAGCGCACGGTGTCGCGGTTGATGGAGATGCGTTCCGAGAAGTATTTGGCCAGCGGCCATCGGCGTTTCGAAACCCACGCGCAGGCGGCCTAGCGCAATCTGCGCGCTGCAACATTTTGCGATTGCAAGACGGAGGGACGACTCGGTTAGAATCGAAGCGTCACTTCACGGAGGAGTTAGCTCATGTTGCAGTCCGGCCAACCGGCGCCGAAGTTTTCGTTGCCCGATGCCGATATGGACATCTTCGACCTGGCGTCGCTGCGCGGCAAGCAGCATGTGGTGATCTTCTTCTATCCAAAGGATGGCACGCCCTACTGCACACGCGAAGCCATTGAGTTCTCCGATCATGAGGCGGAGTTCAATCGTCACGATTGCGTCATCATCGGCATCTCGCGAGACGACTGTCTGGCGCATGCGGAATTTCGCGACAAGAACGGACTTTCGGTGCGCCTGCTCTCCGATGTCGACGGCAAGGTGGGGCACCAGTATGGTGTCTACCACTACCGGGAAATCGACGGCCACAAGAAACTGGCTGTGCTGCGTTCGACCTTCATCGTCGACAAGCAAGGTATTATCCGCCATGCCTTCTACGAGGTGCCCACCAAGGGGCACGCTGCAGAGGTCTTTCAACTCGTCAAACAACTCGATGGAAGTCGTCAGCCATGCAAGTCGAAAAAAACACCGTAGTCACCCTGAGCTACCAGGTCACCGATTGCGACGGCAATCTCGTCGATGGGGGCGAACAGCCGATCGTTTATCTGCATGGCGGCTACGATGCCATCTTTCCGCTGATCGAGGAAGCGCTGCAAGGCAAGGACGTCGGCGAAAAGCTGGAACTCAAACTGCAGCCGGCTGATGCCTTCGGCGATTACGACGCGGAGCTGGTAATGATCGAGGCGCGTTCGCTGTTTCCCGACAACATCGAGGTCGGTATGCAATTCGAACGTGCCACCGAGGACGGTGACGATGGTGAGCTTTATACGATCACCGACATTGCCGACGACAAGGTTGTGGTCGACGGCAATCATCCGCTGGCGGGAATGGCGCTGGTGTTTTCCTGCACCGTTGCCGATGTGCGCGCGGCGACCAGCGACGAGATCGGCCACGGGCACGTGCATGGTCCGGCGGGCCATCACACCCACTAACTTTCATGATGCGTTGGCTACGCCACCGATCTTGAAAGTCAGCGGCATTTTCATGGTCCCCCACCCCCTACCCCCGCCCGGGGGCGGGGGTTTGAATGTGCTCGCTGCGCGCGAAATCACCAAGCGCGCTCATCGACGTATTTCACACTAAGTACAACTAGCGGTGTTCTGCCAGGCGTTTGAGCTCGTAGAGTTTTTCGAGCGCGTCGCGCGGCGAGAGTTCGTCCGGGTCGAGGGATTCCAGCGCTTCCAGCGCGGGATGCGGTTCGGCTTCCGGCGCCGCTTCCGGTAGTTTCGCGAACAGGTCCGGTTGCGGGCCGCTGGCGGCTTCGCGGTTTTCCAGCTGGGTCAGGCGCCGTTTGGCGTCGCGCACCACACTGCCGGGAATTCCGGCCAGTGCTGCTACCTGAATGCCGTAGCTCTGCGAGGCTGGGCCTTCCTCGACCGCGTGCAGGAAGACGATCTTGTGCGCGTGTTCCACCGCATCGAGATGCACGTTGGCGCATTCGGGGTGGTCGTGCGCCAGGCGGGTCAATTCAAAGTAGTGCGTCGAGAACAGCGTGAAGGCGCGATTCTTCTCGATCAGGTGACGGGCGATGGCAAAGGCCAGCGCAAGGCCGTCGAAAGTCGAGGTGCCGCGGCCGATTTCGTCCATCAGTACCAGCGATTTTTCCGTGGCGCCGTGCAGGATGGCAGCGGCTTCGGTCATCTCGACCATGAAGGTCGAGCGGCCGGAAGCGAGGTCGTCGGCGGCGCCGATGCGGGTGAAGATGGCGTCTATTGGCCCGAGGCGGCAGGCGTTGGCGGGCACGTAGGCGCCGCAATGGGCGAGCAGGACGATCAGCGCCACCTGCCGCATGTAGGTCGATTTGCCGCCCATGTTCGGGCCGGTGACCAGCAGCAGCTTGCGCGTTGCGGACAGCTTGGCGTCGTTGGCGATGAAGGTGTCGACTTGTTCTGCGACGACCGGATGGCGGCCGGCTTCGATCTCTATCGAAGGTTCGGCGACGAATTGCGGCCGGTTCCATTGCAGGCGCATTGCCGCGTCCGCGAACGCGCATAACCCGTCGAGCAATGCCAGCGCACGCGCGATGCGCTGCAGGCGCGGAATCCACGGCGCCAATTGCGTCAACAGCTCGTCGTATAGCCGCCTTTCGAGCGCCAGCGCCCGTTCGTTGGCCGAGAGCGCCTTGTCCTCGAACGCCTTGAGTTCGGGCGTGATGTAGCGCTCGGCGTTCTTCAGCGTTTGGCGGCGGCGATAGTCGTCGGGAATCCGTTCGGTGTTGGCGTGCGTGACTTCGATGTAGAAGCCATGCACTTTGTTGAATTCGACTTTCAGGCTGGCGATGCCGCTCCTTTCGCGCTCGCGCCGTTCGAGATCGAGCAGGAACTCGCCGCAGTTCGCCTGCAGGGCACGCAGCTCGTCCAGCTCCGCCGAATATCCGGCGGCAATCACGCCGCCGTCGCGGATCTGCAGCGACGGTTCCGGTGCGACGGCACGGGCCAGCAGTTCGCGGCAGTCATCCGGTGGATCGAGTTCGGCGGCGACAAAAGTCAGCCGTGGCGACACGCCACCCGCGAGCAGATTCGTCAGCACGGGCAGCTGCGCCAGGGTGTCGCGCAGTGCGGAGAGATCGCGCGGGCGCGCGTTGCGAAGCGCAATGCGCGCCGTGATCCGCTCGACATCTCCGACGGAGCGCAACTCGCGTCGCAGGGAAGTGTACGGGCCATCGCCCATCTCGCCGAGCAGGTCGGCGACCGCGTCGTGGCGCGATGCCGCCTCGGCCCGGTCGGATAGCGGATGGTGCAGGTTGTGCCGCAACCAGCGCGATCCCATACTGGTCGAGCAGGTGTCGAGCAGCGAGAGCAGGGTCGGAGCGGGTTGGC
>JBNKCS010000036.1:0-16814 GCA_050287865.1 Rhodocyclaceae bacterium
GGCACGTGGCACCGATGCTGGCGCGGTTGCCGCTGAGCGATGCCGAGGAAGACGCGGTAGTGAACATGCTGCTCGGCTACACCAACGACCGCAGCAGCATCGTCAGGACGCTGGCGATGCAGGCGCTGGCGGATATCGCGCTGCGCAGCCCACAGCGACGACCGGAACTGCGGCAGCACATCGAGGAACTGACGGTGATCGGCACGCCGGCGATGAAGGCGCGCGGGCGGAAACTGCTGGCGCAGTTGGCGAAGGCGGCGTAGCGGAAACCGCTTCATCCGCCGGCCTCAGCCGCCCGCAACGGGCGGCCAGATGGCGAGCGTTTCGCCCTCTTTCAAAGTGCGCGTGCCACGCTCCTCGGGCGGCACGAAGTGGCCGTCGACAAGCACGAGTTTGCAGGACTTGAGCGGCAGGGCGAAGCGCTCGATGATCTGGAGGATGGTGGTGTCTTCCGAAATATCGAGTTGCAACGCGTTGTTGCGCTTCGCCTCGACCGGCAGGTAGTCCTGCAGCGAGGCGAAGAGTTTGAAGGTGACACGCATCGATGACCGCTATGCCGCCTTCTGGGCGCTGCCCAGATACGCCGCCATGAAGTTGGTCGGATCGGCAAGCAGCCGGTCCTTCCAGACGCCGAGATGTGCGCGTGTCTGGATCAGCCCGCGCAGGACGCCAACGTGGTCGGTCCAGCCGATGCTGGTGGCGCCGATCAGGACGTCGTCCTTGAACTGCAGCGACAGGTAGCGATAGCCGCCTTCGTCGACCAGTTCGACACCCTCGCCGCCTTCCTCGCCCTGCCATTGGCCGAAGGAACAGGAAACGAGGCCAAGCGTGTCGAGCACGTTGATGGCGAGACTGCCGACAAAATCGGTTTCGCCGCCGGCCATATTGATCGCCGCGATGCGCGCCTGATCGACGGCGTTCGGCTGAATCGCGTTGATCAGGGGTTTGCCGTAGAGGCAATCGCGCGCTTCGGCCACATCGCCGGCCGCATAGACGCCGGGCAGGTTGGAGCGCATGCGTTCGTCCACAACGATCCCGTTCTCGATGGCAATGCCGCTGCCGGCCAGGAAATCGATACTGGGCTTGACGCCGACCACGCTCAGATAGATGTCTGCCGGCAATACTTCGCCGGTCGTCAGCGTGACCTTGAGGGCATCGCCGTCGCGTTCGACCTTCGCCGCCTGGGTCTTGCCCATGACGTGCACGCCCTTGGACTCGCACCAGCTGGCGATCATTTCGCTGGCTTTGGGCGGCATCATGCGCGACACCATGCGACCGCTGCGAACGAGGATGGTGAGCTGCGCACCCCGCGACACCAGTCCCTGGATGATGATGCAGCCGACAAATCCTGCGCCCATTTGCACGATGCGCGTTCCGGGGCGGGTGGAGGCGACGATGGCGCGCGCATCGGACAGCGTCCAGCAGGCGTGCACACCGGGCAGGTCGATGCCTTCGATCTTTTCCTTGCTCGGCACCGATCCCGTCGCGATCAGCAATCGGTCATAGGGAAGAGAACGCCCGTCGGCGAGGCGCACCGATTTGCCGGCGGCATCCAGCGCGACTGCCCGCGCGTTCTCGATGCCGATGCGCAACTTCTGGTAGTGGTCCTGATCGCGTCGCAGGCGCGTGCCCTCTTCGCCGATCTGGTTCGACAGCAGGTAGGGGATCGCCATGCGGGCATAAGGCCCCTCGCCCTCGCCGTCGAGCACCGTGATGGTGGCCTGGGGATTGAGCTTGCGCAGCGTTTCTGCCGCCGTGATGCCGGCTGCGCCGGCGCCGATGATGACATGCTTCATGATCGTCTCTCCAAACAGCGACCGAAACTGAAACGCCAGGGCAGCCGACGGCGTCGACCACCCTGGCGTCCGTTCGCGGAACTAGAGCCCCAGACGCTCCAGGGTCTCCTTCTCGGGCACGCCGGCTTTGGTCCAGCCGCGTACCTTGTAGTACTCGGGCAACATTTTGTCGATGCCGCTGACCAGGCCCTTGGCCGGACCGGTCTTGGCCGCTTCGGTCTTCAGCCGTTGCGGCAGGTCATCGTCCTTGGCGGTAAAGCCGGCGGCGTTGTTGAACTGGCGCTCCATGTTCCAGATGCGTTCGCCCACCAATGCCAGCTTCTCCATCGACCAACCGCCCTCGCACGCGGTGTCCAGTTGCGGCTGCAGATCGGCCAGGGACCAGGCGAAGGTGGTGAATATGCAAACGCCCGACGAGTCGAACACCGCAGTCGCATCCTGAAACGCCTTGACCAGATCGGCCTTGCCGTCGGTCACCAGCGGATCGGTCTTGACCGGGATGCCCAGCACTTCCGAAGCGACCGTGTAGCTGCGCAGGTGGCAGGCGCCGCGATTCGACGTCGCATAGGTGAGGCCCATGCCCTGGATGCCACGCGGATCGTAGGCCGGGAATTCCTGACCCTTGACGGTCATGGAAAGCTCCGGATGTCCGTACTTGTCGGCCAGACGCTTCGAGCCGAGGCCGAGTTCCTTGCCGAAGCCCCGTCCCTCCGCCGTCATGCGCGTGAGCTCGATCACCGCCTGCGCCGAACCGAATGGCGCCTGGATGCCGATCTGCTTCTCGGTCAGCACCCCCATCGTGTACAACTCCATCGCCGTACCGATGGTGGCACCGAAGGTGATCGGGTCCATGCCGTCCTCGTTGCACATCATGTTGGCAACCGTCAGGGCGTCGAGGTCGTCCACGCCGCCGGCGGCGCCAAGCGCCCAGGCCGCTTCGTATTCCAGACCACCGGAAGCGCCCCAGTACTTCGGGCTGTTCACGACACTCCAGTGGTTCTGGTCTACTTTTGAGATGCGTCCACAGGCGATGGTGCAACCAAAGCAGGCGTTGTTGGTGACGAGGTTGGCCTTGCCATCGGTCGGCCGCTTCTCGTGCATCGCCTCGCCGGAAATGTTGCGTGCGCCTTCGAACTGCACGTCGCGGGCGTTACGCGTCGGTAGCGCGCCCATTTCGTTGATGACGTTCATCAGTACCTGGGTACCGTACTTCGGCAGGCCCTGGCCGGTGACCGCGTTGTCGGCCAGCACCTTCTTCGCCGCGACGGTCGCCTGCATGAATGCCTTCGGGTCCTTGACCGCGCTGACGCCTTCGGTACCGCGCACCGCGACGGCCTTGAGATTCTTCGAGCCCATCACCGCACCCACGCCGGAACGGCCTGCGGCACGGTGCAGGTCATTGACGATGCAGCCGAAAAGAACCCCGTTCTCGCCTGCGCGGCCAATGCTCGAAATGCGGACCTGCGGATCCTGGTGCGACTTCTTGATGATCTCTTCGGTTTCCCAGGTCGTCTTGCCCCAAAGATGCGCGGCATCGCGCAGTTCGGCCTTGTCGTTCTCGATGGAGAGATAGACAGGCTTGGGACTCTTGCCCTCAATGACGATCATGTCCCAGCCGGCAAACTTGAGTTCGGCGCCAAAGTAGCCACCGGAATTCGAGCAGGCGATGGCGCCGGTCAGCGGGCCCTTGGTGATCACCGAATAGCGGCCGCCCGTGGAGGCCATCGTGCCGGTGAGCGGCCCGGTGGCCATGATCATCTTGTTGGCCGGAGAAAGCGGATCGACTTTGGGATCGACTTCCTCGATGAAATACTTGGTTGCCAGTCCGCGCTGACCGAGATACTGCTGTGCCCACTCCATGTTGAGCGGCTCGGACTCACAGGTGCCCTTGGTCAGGTCAACGCGCAGGATTTTTCGTGTCCATGCCATATCAGTCTCCTCAGGCGGTTGCGCGCGCAGCGTTGTCGGTCTTGCCGGCCCAGGCCCGCATCTTGTCGAAGCCGGTCCAGTCCGAATCCACGAAGGTGATCGCCCCGGTCGGGCAAGCTTCGGCGCAGGCCGGTTCGCCGCCGCAGAGATCGCACTTCTGCACCTTGCCGGTATCGGCTACATAGTTGACGGTGCCGAACGGACAGGCGATGGTGCATACCTTGCAGCCGACGCAGGTGGCCTCGTTGACGACCATGGCGCCCGTCGCGGCGTCGACGCGGATGGCATCGACCGGACAGGCGTGCAGGCACCACGCTTCCGCGCACTGCGTGCAGGTGTAGGGCACCTTGCGCCCTTCATGCTCGAAGTCGAAGATCTTGATGCGGGACTTGGCGGGATTGAAGATGCCGTAGTTCTCGTAAGAGCAGGCCATTTCGCACTGCAGGCAGCCCGTACACTTGTTGGCATCGATGTACAGTGATTTCTGCATACCGAACTCCTCAGTCTGATTGTTGTTCATCTGTTGGCGACCAGATATGCACAAGCTAGCATAATGCGAAGCGAGCATCAACAAATTGCATCGATGTATTTACCTACACAATAGACAGGGTCAATCCTTGCGTCCGAGCAGTACGGCATGCCGAAAACGCGCCGGCGCATGCGAGAACACGGCGGAGCCGACAACGACGAACCAGAACAGCACGGAACGGGAAGACTCGTCGACCGCCATCCAGGCAACGAGCGTCAGTTTCACCATCAGGGCGACGCCTGACGCTTCGCGCAGATGGGATGGCTTGCTCCAGGTGTCGAGCGCCAGCATGATGAAACCCGTCGCGGCAACGCCCAGTACGCCCAAGCCACTCGAAACGGGCGCGCCCAGCAGCGCCGCGCCAAGCCAGATCACGGCGACCAGATGCAGGCCGCGCAGGATGACATTGACCCAGCGCTGAGCAGGAAACGTTCTCCGGTCCATAATCGAGGCTCGTTGATTGACCTATCTTTGGCGAAATTGCTTTCTACCATGCCTGCACCAACGCCGCTGGAAACCATCGAACGCGAAGTCTGGGCCACGCCGGAGGAATTCCGTCACGGCCTCGAACTCGCCTTTCCCGGTCGGGTAAGCGCGCACGACGGCGTTCTTCGCGTCGATGGCGGCAAGGCGGCGATGGAGATCGCGCTGACTGTCATGGCACCACGGGCAATCGCGCTGCTGAACCTGCCCCGCCTGAAAGTCAGCATTCGCATGACGGCGGGCACGCTCGAACAGCGCGCGGCGATGTTGACGCGGATGGATGTCGCGATGCATCGCGGCGGCGGATGAACTACCAGGGCCGGTTCACGCCGTGCCGAAGGATGAACTGCCGCTTTTCGCTGCCTCGACCGGAGCGAAGCCGCTGGACGAATACGGTATCGGTTTAAAGCACCGCGTCGCGGTGAATTCCGGACTTCAGCAGATGGTGGCGCAGTTGGCCGAGCGCCTCGAGCTGGATTTGCCGCACCCGCTCGCGGGTAACGCCGAGATCCTGGGCCAGGACTTCGAGTGTTTCGGCTTCGTGGCCATTAAGGCCGTAGCGGCGCTCGATCACGAGACGCTGTTTGTCCGAAAGACGGACTACCCACTCGCCGATGCGTTCCTCGATCTGCTTTTGCTCAAGATAGGAATCGGGCGCCCGCGATCCTTCGTCAGCGATGGCGTCGGCCACCGACAGGTCGGGGTCGACATCGAGCGGTGAATCCAGCGACGCCGTCCGCTCGTTGTAGGCCAGCAGTTTCCGAACTTCCTCGACCGGCTTGTCGATGAGGCGCGCTACGCGTGACGCTTCGCTGCGACGCTCGTTTTCAGGCGTCATTTCGAGCGTACGCATGGCTCGCACGACCAGATGCAGTTCCTTGATCACATGCACGGGCAGACGAATGGTCCGCGACTGATTCATGATCGCACGCTCAATGTTCTGGCGGATCCACCAGGTCGCGTAGGTGGAGAACCGGAAGCCCCTCTCCGGATCGAACTTCTCCAGCGCGTGAATCAGGCCGAGGTTGCCCTCTTCGATCAGGTCGTCGAGTGGAATGCCGCGATGCTGGTAGTGCTTGGCGATGCTCACCACCAGTCTCAGGTTCGCTTCGATCATGCGCTGCCGCGCCGCGAAATCTCCCTTGCGCACAGCCCGCGCCAGCGTCACCTCTTCCTTGGCCGTCAGTAGCGACCTGGCGCCGATTTCGTTGAGGTAAAGCTGTGTGACGTCATCGACGAATTCGACTTCGTCAACGACCGCCTCCACCACACTATCGACATCGGGGTCCGCCGCGAGTTCTTCGGGATAATCGTCTTCGTTCACTGGCGGGCAGGCAGCAAACCCAGTGGATCGACCGGCTCGCTCTTGCGCCGGATTTCGAAATGCAGCATGGGTTGATCCGCGTCCGTACTACCCACTTCGGCCACCTTCTGGCCCTTGGTGACCAGTTGGTCGCGTTTCACCAGGATCTTGCTGGCATGGGCATACACCGAGATGTAGTCCGCGTTGTGCCGCACCACCATGAAGCTGCCATAGCCGCGGAGATTACCGACATAAGTCACCCGACCCGCCGCCGCCGCGTAAATCGGCTCTCCCGTGTGACCGGCCAGATCGATGCCGCGATTGGCCTCCTTGCCGTCACCTCCAGTGACAAAACCACGGACAATGTTGCCCGCGGCCGGCCAGGTCCAGTCGACACCGTCGACCACGGAGGAGCTGGTCGTCGGTGCCGGAGACGGCGCCATGCCGGGTGTAGGAGCAGGTGCAACGGTTGGCGCAACCGCCGCGATCTCGGTCGGTTTCTGTTCAGCCGCCGCGTGATCCATCGCTTGCGCCTGGGCCAGAGCCGTATCCGAATACGGGATCTTGCCGCCCTTGGGTTCCCGCACCAAGCCGCTCGTGGCATCGGGCGCGGCAGCGGCCGGTGTCTGGCCTTCGCCCACGACGATGATCGGCGCGGGCGCCGTGATCGGCATGACCTGAACGCCGTCGTCAGGGGGCATGACGCGCAGTTCCTGTCCGACCGCGATCTTGGTCTCGTCGGTCAGTTCGTTCCAGGACATGATGTCCTGCGTCGTCACGCCGTGCGCCAGCGCGATGCGGTAAAGGTTGTCGCCCTTCTTGACCACATAAAACCCCTCGCGCGCCCCAACGGAAGACTCGGAAGCAGGACGCCCGCCTTCAACGGCCACCGTCGAGCCGCCCTCGACTACAGGTGCTGGCGGACTGCTACCGCAACCGCCCAGTGCAAGCAA
Source organism: Rhodocyclaceae bacterium (assembly GCA_050287865.1). GTDB lineage: Bacteria > Pseudomonadota > Gammaproteobacteria > Burkholderiales > Rhodocyclaceae > Fen-999. The sequence goes on from JBNKCS010000036.1 coordinate 6,994, forward strand.
TCCTGTCAGGAAAATAATTCGCCTCATCTCATCTGACTCCCGGCAATAACGGCACGAAGCGCACCGGATCAAAGCGCGTCTCGGCAAACCCGCCATCGGTTCGCTCAAAGAGACACAAGGACTGGTCGATGGTTCCGACCGGCAGCATCAGGCGCCCGCCGGGCGCCAATTGTTTCAGCAACGCCTGCGGTACGGAAGCCGCCGCGGCTGAAACGATAATGCTATCAAAAGGCGCCGCTTCCGGGAGTCCTTCCATCCCGTCCGCGTGCTTCAGGCGCACGTGCGATAACTTGGCCGTACGCAAATTGTCGCGCGCCTGGGCAAGCAACGACGCCAGGCGTTCGACGGCAAATACCTGTTTGGACATCGTGCCAAGTACCGCGGCCTGATAGCCACACCCGGCACCGACCTCAAGCGTCTTGCCCAGCATTTCGCGCCCGGCCAGGAGCAATTCGATCATGCGCGCCACGACATAAGGCTGCGAAATCGTCTGTCCGAGAATCAAGGGCAAGGCGGTGTCTTCATAGGCGCGATGCGCCAGGGCCGCGCTCACAAACACATGCCGAGGTACTGCCGCCATGGCGGTCAACACGCGTTCGTCCTTGATGCCCTGTTCGCGCAATCGCTCGATCATGCGCGCGCGTGTGCGCTCCGAAGTCATGCCGATACCTTGCAGGACTGTCATCGGTCCAGCCAGTCCTGAACAGGGTCGATCTGATCGGCGTAGGTGAGGTCAACCTGTAGCGGAGTGATCGAGACGAAGCCGCTGGCCACCGCATGGAAGTCGGTCCCTTCGCCGGCATCGGCGGCTTCGCCCGCGGCCCCGACCCAATAAACCGTCTCGTCCCGCGGCGTCACCTGCGGCACTACCTTCTCGGCCTTGTGACGCCTGCCGAGGCGTGTCACACGCAGTCCGCGCACTTCCGGCTCGTCGGGAACATTGACGTTGAGCAAGGTCGGTTCGCGAAATTCCTGCCGCTGAAACCGCTCCACCAGTTCGCGGGCGACGCGCGCCGCAGTGGCGAAATGCCCGCCCTGTTTGCTGGCCAGCGAAATGGCGATCGACGGGACGCCGAGCAGATAGCCCTCCATGGCCGCCGCGACCGTGCCCGAATAGATGGTGTCGTCGCCCATGTTTGCCCCGAGATTGATGCCGGAAACAACCATGTCCGGCACATGATCGAGCATGCCCGTAACGGCCAGATGCACGCAGTCGGTCGGAGTACCGTTGACGAAATAGAAACCGTTGGCCGAACGACGCAGACGCAAGGGCCGATCTAGCGTCAGCGAATTGCTGGCACCGCTGCGGTCCGCCTCGGGCGCAACGACGGTTATGTCGGCAATCGGAGAAAGTGCCTTGGCCAAGGCGTCAAGCCCGGGCGCGGAATAGCCGTCGTCGTTACTCAGCAGGATGCGCATGATGTTGTTTCAAATCGAAATTTTCTGACGGACGGCGAAGCAAGGGCGCAAGTATACCGAATTCGCCGGAGTCCGCCCCGAGAAGCCCGCCGAAACGACTTGATTTCCCGAAACGTCAATCGTATGATTTAAACGATCGTTTTATTTTATCCGTGTCTGACATGACCCAAACCGTGACCGCCGATACCCGCGACACCCGCCAGCGCATTCTCGATGCGGCCGAGGGCGTTTTCATGGCTTGCGGCTACGACGGCGCCTCGATGCGCCAGATTACCGGCGACGCCGGCGTCAATCTGGCCGCCGGCCACTATCACTTCGGCAGCAAGGAAGCACTCTTCCAGGCCGTTCTCAACCGCCGCCTGCACGTCCTGAATCGGGAACGCCTGCGTGTGCTCGACGAACTGGAAGCCAAGGCCGCCGGCGCGCCTCTGAAGCCGTCGCAAGTCCTCGACGCCTTCTTCGGCACGCTGTTGCGTATGGCGATCACCCATGGTCCCCGCGGGCAGACCTTCCTGCGCCTGATAGGCCGCACCCTGACCGAGCCGTCGGAGTTCATTCGCACGGCCCTGTCGAAGGAATTCGCCGACGTTCTCGAGCGCTACAAGGCGGCGCTGTTCCGGGCCTTGCCCGAAGTGCCGAAAGAGGAAATCGTCTGGCGCTTCCATTTCATGCTCGGCGCCACCTCCTACGCCATCGCCGGCATCGACACCCTGCGCCTTGTCACCGACTGGCATACCGGCGCAACCGACGACGACCTCGAACGCCTGGCGCCGCGCCTGATGTCCTTCCTGCTCGGCGGCCTGCGCGCTCCCCTTCCCGCGGCCTCTGCCGCTCCTCAACCCAGCGGCAACGTCCGCAACCGGAGAAAGAAACCATGACTGCTTCCATGCTCCTGATTGGCGTGCTGTCAGCACTGACTTTGGTGTTGGTCCTGCCGCCCCTGCGCCGCGCCCTGATCACGCGCCACATCTATGCGTTGTTCAAGCGCATCCTGCCGTCGATGTCCGACACCGAACGCGAGGCGCTCGAAGCCGGCACCGTCTGGTGGGACGGCGAGCTGTTCCGGGGCAACCCGGACTGGCAGAAGCTGCTCGACCTGCCGACGCCGAAACTGACCGCCGAAGAGCAGTCCTTCCTCGACAACGAGGTGAGCGAGGCCTGCAGCCTGGTCAACGACTGGAAGGTCTCGCACGAGCAATATGACCTCTCGCCCGAAACCTGGCGCTACATCAAGGACAAGGGCTTCCTGGGCATGATCATCCCGAAGAAGTACGGCGGCCTGGAGTTCTCTGCCTACGCGCATTCGCAAGTGGTGATGAAGCTGTCGACCCGCTCCTCGGCGCTGGCCGTTTCAGTGATGGTCCCCAACTCGCTCGGCCCGGCGGAACTCCTGCTGCACTACGGCACCGACGAGCAGAAGAATCACTACCTGCCGCGGCTCGCCAAAGGCCTCGAAGTTCCCGCCTTCGCGCTCACATCGCCGTGGGCCGGCTCGGACGCAGCCGCGATTCCCGACAGCGGCGTCGTCTGCAAGGGCATGTACCAAGGCAAGGAAGTGCTCGGCATGCGGGTCACCTGGGACAAGCGCTACATCACGCTGGCGCCGGTGTGCACCATCCTCGGCCTCGCCATCCGCCTGTACGATCCGGACGGCCTGCTCGGCGACAAGAAGGATGTCGGCATCACCTGCGCACTGGTGCCCTACGACCATCCGGGCGTGGAAACCGGCAACCGCCACCTGCCGCTCAACGCCGTTTTCGTTACCGGCCCGACGCGCGGCAAGGACGTGTTCATGCCGCTCGACTTCATTATCGGCGGCCCGGCGATGGCCGGCCAGGGCTGGCGCATGTTGATGGAATGCCTTGCCGCCGGCCGCTCGATCTCGCTGCCTGCTTCCAACACCGGCATGGCCAAGATGACAGCACGCGCCGTCGGCGCCTACGCCCGCGTGCGCAGCCAGTTCAATCTGGCCATTGGCCGCTTCGAAGGCATCGAGGAGCCGCTGACCCGCATCGGCGCCTCCACCTACCTGATGGATGCGACGCGCATCATGACCGCCGGCGCGGTCGATCTTGGCGAAAAGCCTTCGGTCGTTTCCGCAATCGCCAAGTACCACGTCACCGAACGCGCACGCCAAGTGGTCAATGACGGTATGGACATCATCGGCGGCAAGGGCATCTGCCTCGGACCATCGAACTTCCTCGGCCGCGCCTATCAACAGTTGCCGGTCGCCATCACCGTCGAAGGCGCCAACATCCTGACCCGCAGCCTGATCATCTTCGGCCAGGGTGCCGTGCGCTGCCACCCCTATGTGCTGCCGGAAATGCACGCGGTGCAGAATCCGGATTCGGCCAAGGGACTGGTCGCCTTCGATGCCGCCCTGTTCGGCCACATCGGCTACACGATCAAGAACGCCGTGCGCACGCTCTGGTACGGCCTGACCGGGTCACACACGGTATCCGTACCCGATGTCGCGCCGGAAACCCGCCGCTACTACCAGCAACTGACCCGCTTCTCCTCGGCCTTCGCCTACATCGCCGACATCTCGATGATGGTCATGGGCGGCGACCTCAAGCGCAAGGAAAAACTGTCTGCCCGCCTCGGCGACGTGCTCGCGCAGATGTACCTGATGTCGGCCACGCTGAAGCGCTACGAAGCGGAGGGCCGCCAGCAGGACGACGCGCCGCTGATGCACTGGGCGGTCTGGGACTGCATGTACAAAGCGCAGCAGGCGTTCGAGGGCGTCATTGCCAACTATCCGAACCGCTTCTTCGCCTACTGGCTGCGCAAGGTCATCTTCCCGTTCGGCCATCCCTATGTCGTCCCGTCGGACAAGGTCGGCCACCTGGTGGCAAAGACGTTGATCACGCCGTGTCCGGCGCGCGATCGTCTGACGACCGACTGCTATTTGCCGGAAACGGCCAATGACCCGGTCGGCGCCGTCGAGCTGGCGATGGCCGCGACCCTTGAAGCGGAGCCGATCGAAGCCAAGATCCGCCAGGCCGAGCGCGAAGGCCGCTTCGACAACAATCCGAGGGCGAACGTGCGCGACATCGCCACCGTGGCGTTCGAAACCGGCGTCATTACCGCTCCGGAATACGAGGTCATGCGCCGTCGCAACGAGTTGCGCGACATCGTCATCCGTGTCGACGACTTCCCCTACGACTTCGGTGTCGCCGGTGCCGCCCAGGCGATCGAGGAAAGGCGGGCCGCCTGATGAAGACGCCCGTCTACATTATCGACGGCGCACGCACGCCATTCCTGAAGGCGAAGAACGCGCCCGGCCCGTTTGCCGCTTCCGACCTTGCCGTGCAGGCCGGCCGTGCGCTGCTGCTCCGCCAGCCCTTCGCGCCCACCGATCTCGACGAAGTCATCCTTGGTTCCGCGGCACCCTCGCCCGATGAGGTCAATATCGGCCGCGTGCTTGCGCTGCGTGTAGGCTGCGGCGAAAAGGTGCCCGCCTGGACCGTGATGCGCAACTGCGCCAGCGGCATGCAGGCGCTCGATTCCGCCATCGCCAACATCCAGTGCGGCAGATCGAATCTCGTGTTGGCCGGTGGTACCGACGCGCTCTCGCGCGCGCCGCTGCTGTTCTCGGACGCCATGGTGCGCTGGCTATCCGGCTGGTACGCGACAAAAACCGTCGGCCAGAAGCTGGCGGCACTGCGCGGCTTCAGGCTCGGCTATCTCGCCCCGGTGCTCGGCATCGTGAAAGGACTCACCGACCCGGTGGTCGGCCTGATGATGGGCCAGACAGCCGAGAACCTGGCATGGAAGTTCGGCATCTCGCGACGGATGATGGACGAGCTCGCTGCGGAAAGCCATCAGCGCGTACTGGCCGGCCGCGCCGCCGGTCACTATGGGGAAATCGTGCCTCTGGTGGACGCGAAGGGTACGGTCTACGCCGAGGATGACGGCGTGCGCGACGACTCGACGCCCGAGCGGCTGGCCAAACTGCGGCCGGTATTCGACAAACCCTACGGCAACGTCACCGCCGGCAACAGCTCGCAGATCACCGACGGCGCCGCCCTGCTTCTGCTCGCCTCCGAAGAAGCGGTGAAGCGCTGGAACCTGAAGCCGCTCGGCCAGATCATCGACAGCGAGTGGGCAGGACTCGATCCGGCGCAGATGGGGCTCGGCCCGGTGCACGCGTCGACGCCGATCCTGCGACGCCACGGTCTTGGCCTCAACGATGTCGACGCCTGGGAACTCAACGAAGCCTTCGCGGCGCAAGTGCTGGGCTGTCTGGCCGCCTGGGAAGACGAGACCTACTGCAAGGAACAACTCGGTCTGGACAAGGCCATGGGCACGCTCGACCGCAGCAAGCTCAACGCCGACGGCGGCGCCATCGCGCTTGGCCATCCGGTCGGCGCTTCCGGCGCGCGCATCGTTCTGCATCTGCTGCACCGTCTGCAATCCGGCCAGAAGGGCATCGCCACCATCTGTATCGGTGGCGGACTCGGCGGCGCCATGTTGGTGGAAAAATCATGAACCTGAACCACTGGAAACTCGAACGCGACACCGACGGCATCGCCTGGGCGACGCTGGACAAGGCCGGCGCCAGCACTAACGTGCTGTCCGCCGACGTGCTGGCCGAATTGGCGCAATTGCTCGACGAATGCGATCGCGAACCGCCCAAGGGGCTGGTCTTCCGCTCGGGCAAGGAAGCCGGTTTCATCGCCGGAGCCGACATCGAGGAATTCGCGCGCCTCGACAGCGCCGAATCGGCACGCGCGCTGGTCGCGCGAGGCTGGGATCTCTACAACCGGCTGGCCGCCGTGCGCTATCCGACACTGGCGCTGGTACGCGGCCACTGCATGGGCGGCGGTACCGAACTGTCGCTGGCCTGCCGCTACATCGTGACCGTCGACGAACCCTCGACCAAGATGGCGCTGCCGGAAGTCATGCTCGGCATCTTCCCGGGTTGGGGCGGCATGAAGCGCCTGCCTGAGCGCGTTTCGCCGCCCGAGGCGCTGGACATGATGCTCAGCGGCCGCAACATCGACGCCCGCAAGGCCAAACGCATGGGACTTGCAGACGAGTGCGTGCCGCCGCGTGTGGCGACCGCAACCGCGCGCGGACTGGTGCTCTCCGGCAAGCCGCGCAAGCCGCGCCCGTTGCTGCATCGCCTAATGAGCGGGCCGCTGAAGTCCTATGTCGCCTCTCAAGCCAGAAAGCAGGTAGCGAAACGTGCCCGCCCGGAACACTACCCCGCGCCCTACGCAATCATCGATTGCTGGGAAAAACACGACGGTAACGCACTGGCGACACCGGAATTCGTCGACCGCATCGTCCGTTCCGACACGGCGAAGAATCTGGTGCGCGTGTTCTTCCTGCAGGATCGCCTGAAGGAGCTCGGCAAAAAGTCAGCCGTGGCGGTACGCCACCTGCACGTGGTCGGCGCCGGCGTCATGGGCGGCGACATCGCAGCCGTGGCTGCCATGCGCGGTTTGACCGTGACGTTGCAGGATCAGTCGCTGGAACGGGTCGCCCCCGCCATCGGCCGAGCCGGCAAGCTCTTCGACCGCCGCATCAAGGACAAGCTGCTGCGCCGCTCGGCGCTGGACCGACTGATCCCCGACCCCGAAGGCCATGGCGCCGCGCGTGCCGACGTGGTGATCGAGGCCATCTTCGAGGATCTAGAGGCCAAGCGCAGCCTGCTCGCGGCGCTCGAGGCCAGGATGAAACCGGATGCCGTGCTGGCCAGCAACACGTCCAGCCTGCGGCTTGAGGACATCGCGACGACGATGAAGAACCCGTCACGCCTGGTCGGCATCCATTTCTTCAATCCGGTGGCGATGATGCCGCTGGTTGAAGTCGTCGAAGCGACGGGTGCCGACCCCGAGATGCTTGCCCGCGCCGCCGCTTTCGTGCGACAGATCGACAAGCTGCCGCTGCCGGTGAAGAGCGCGCCGGGCTTTCTGGTCAACGCCGTGCTCGGCCCCTACATGCTGGAAGCGATGCGCTGTGTCGATGAAGGCATCGCTCCCGAAACGGTGGACGAGGCGATGCTGGCTTTCGGCATGCCCATGGGACCGATCGAACTTGCCGACACCGTCGGTCTCGACATCGCGATCGCCGCCGGCAAGCAACTCGCCAACGCAGCCGAACCGCCGCACTGCCTGGCGGAACGTGTCGGCCGCAACGAACTGGGCAAGAAGACCGGCCGCGGCTTTTACACCTGGACCGATGGCAAGCCCGGCAAAGCTGCGCCAGGATCGGTACCCGCCGGCCTCGCCACCCGCCTGGTAACGCCCCTGATCGAGCGCGCCAAGGCGCTGGTCGCCGACGGCATTGTCGCCGACGCCGATCTTGCCGACGCCGGCGTGATTTTCGGTACCGGCTTTGCGCCGTTCACTGGCGGCCCGTTGCAGTACTCGCGGGATATGGCTGGCGGTTGAATTCGGCGACAATCCGGGTATTCTTCAGCGGTTGCCATCGTGCGGCCGCTGAACAACAATAAGCACCACGGAGGAGATCACTCATGACCCGATTTGGACTACCCGCCGCCATGCTCGTGGCGATCCTGTTCGCTGCGACACCGCTTCAGGCAGCCGAAGTGGCCGGGGTAACGATAGAAGATACCGCCAAATCGGCGGGTGCCGAATTGGTCCTCAATGGTGCCGGGGTTCGCACCAGGTTCTTCTTCAAGGTTTACGTCGGAGCCCTTTATCTGACCAAGAAGACCAACGTGGCAAGTGCGGTCATCGAATCGCAGGAACCACGCCGTATCGTCCTGCACATGTTGCGCAACCTGGACGCCGATGCCCTGTTTGGGGCATTGCTCGACGGGCTGAAAAAGAACCATGGCGAGACGGAACTGGCTGAACTGAAGCCGTCGATCGACCAGTTCGAGAAGCTCATGCGCGGAATCGGCAACGCCAAGACCGGCGACGTCATCGGCATCGACTTCACGTCGGCGGGCGTCAATGTATCGTTCAATGGCGAGGCGCGCGGGGGCGTCGACAGCGAGGCGTTCGCCCGGGCTCTGCTCAGGGTCTGGCTTGGCGACAAGCCCGCCGATGCCGATCTGAAGCAGGCGATGCTCGGAAACTGATACGGGGGGAGCAAACGGAACATGGACAAGATCTGGCTGCAAAACTATCCCGCTACCACGCCCGCGGAAATCGGACCGTTGCAGGAATCCTCGCTGGCCGAGTTGATGGCGAGCGCTTGTCGACGGTACGCCGACAGGACAGCCTATATCAGCATGGGCAAGGAGCTGAGCTATGCCGAACTCGATCAGTTGTCCCTGGACTTCGCCGGTTGGCTCCAGAGCCTCGGCCTCGGCAAGGGCAGTCGCGTCGCGCTGATGATGCCGAATCTGCTGCAGTACCCGATCTGTCTATTCGGCGCACTACGCGCCGGCTGCGTGGTCGTAAATGTCAATCCGCTCTATACGCCACGCGAACTGGAACACCAGATGAAGGATTCCGGCGCCGAAGCGATCGTCGTCGTCGAGAACTTCGCACGCACCGTCGAACAGGTGCTGCCGCATACCAGCCTTCGCCACGTCGTCGTAACGCCGATGGGCGAAATGCTCGGCGGCCTGAAGGGTTTGCTCGTCAATCTGGTCGTCAGGCACGTCAAGAAGCTGGTGCCCGCGTGGCGTATCCCGGGTGCCATCAATCTTCGCCGGGCACTCGCCGTCGGGCGGCAGCACGGATTTACGGCACCCGAAATCGTTCTGGACGACCTCGCTTTCCTGCAGTACACCGGCGGCACTACGGGCGTTGCCAAGGGCGCCATGCTCAGCCACCGCAATATCGTCTCCAACGTAACGCAGGCCACTGCATGGATTTCGCCTCCAGTACGCGAGCGCCAGGAACTGATCGTCACCGCCCTGCCGCTGTATCACATCTTCGCGTTGACGGCGAATTGCCTGACCTTTCTGCGCGTCGGTTCAGTCAACCTGTTGATTGCGAATCCACGCGACATTTCCGGCTTCATCAAGGAACTCAACAAGTATCCATTCACTGTGGTCACCGGGGTCAATACGCTATTCAACGCCCTGCTGAATAACCCGGAGTTTGCCAAGGTCGACTTCTCAAACCTGCTTATCACCCTCGGCGGTGGCATGGCCGTACAAAAACCGGTTGCCGATCGCTGGCAGTCCGTCACCGGCAAGCCACTGATCCAGGCCTATGGATTGACCGAAACCTCGCCGGCAGCAACCATCAACCCGCTCGGCCTCGGCGAATTCAACGGCTCCATCGGCCTGCCGATATCCTCGACCGAGCTTTCGGTGCGCGACGACGCTGGCAAGGAACTCGATGTCGGTCAGATCGGCGAAATCTGCATCCGTGGCCCGCAAGTCACAAAAGGCTATTGGCAGCGGCCGGAAGAGTCAGCGGCCGTGTTCCATTCGGACGGCTTCCTGCGGACGGGAGACGTCGGCTATG
>JBNKCS010000037.1:0-16230 GCA_050287865.1 Rhodocyclaceae bacterium
GTCAAGGCCCGCATCGGCTTTTGGGACGGCGTGTTGGGGGCCCTGAACGCGACCCGCGCCAAGGCTGCCTGAGGGAACCGGTATGATGGGCGGAGCAAACCGCCACGAAGGGGAACGGCCATGGGCATCGAAGAGCTTTCGAAGGAGCAGCGCATCCTGCGCCTGTTGCGCAAGACGCTCGGCAACATCGTCAAGGACACCGCCCCGCGGCCGGGCGTCCCCAACCCGCTGAGTGACGACACGGTCGAGCAGGTCAAGGAACTGTTCGCGCTGATCTCGGAACGCGAACGCGAACTGGCCGACGAAGCCGGCTTTACCGCCACGGAACGCCCCTACTTCAGCGACGAGCCGCCCACCACGCAAACCATCAAGTTGACCAAGCCGCCGAAGAAGCCCAACTGAACGGACCTGCCTCGCCCATGAAGTACCTGATCCTCGCGATCCTGTCACTGCTCGCCACCGCCTGCAGCGGCCCGGCTCTTTATTCCCAGGAGTCCTACGTGTTCGGCACCCGCGTCGAGGTACTGGTCTGGGGCGCGCCGGAAGACGTGGCGCGCGCCGCGACGGGCGAGGTGCTGCGCGAATTCGACCGCCTGCATCGCGTCTACCATGCATGGCAGCCGTCGGAAATGACGGCGCTGAACGACGCGCTGGCCGCCGGCCGGCCGCACGACGTGACTCCCGAGTTCGCCAATTTCATCCGCGAAGCGCAGGAAGTCGCGGCGAGAAGCGACTATCTGTTCGATCCCGGCATCGGTCGCCTAGTCGAACTTTGGGGCTTCCACGACGATACCTTCAAGCCGCAGTTGCCGGATCAGGCGAAGCTCGCCGAGCTGATTGCCGCCAAGCCGTCGATTGCGAAACTCAGGGTCGAAGGATCAAAAGTCAGCCTTCGCGGTACGCCGAACGGTGCGACCGCGCTCGATTTCGGCGGCTATCTGAAGGGCGTGGCGCTCGATCGCGCGGCGGTCATCCTCAAACGGCGCGGCATCACCAACGCGCTGATCAACATCGGCGGCAACGTGATGGCGCTGGGCAGCAAGGGCGATACGCCCTGGCGCGTCGGCATCCAGAGTCCGCGCGCGGCGACGCCGCTGGCGACGCTGGAACTGAAGGACGGCGAGGCGATCGGCACCTCGGGCGACTACCAGCGCTATTTCGAACTCGACGGCAAACGCTACTGCCACCTGATCGATCCGCGCACCGGCTGGCCGAGCGAAGGAACGCAAGCGGTGACGGTGCTGATCCCGCCGCGGGCGAAAGCGGGCATGTGGTCGGATGTCGCCAGCAAGCCGATCTTCATCGCCGGCAAGGACTGGCGGCGGCTGGCCGACATGCTGGGCATGACGCAGGTGCTGCGGGTCGATGCCGACGGCCGCATCGAAATGACCGACGCCATGCGGGCGCGCGTCAAGCTAGAATCTCCGAAATGATTGGCCTCTTCCTCATCACCCACGGCAGCTACGGCGAATCGCTGATCCAGTGTGCCTGCCATGTGCTCAATTCGCGGCCGCAGCAAATCGCCCAGCTCGGTGTTTCGGCGCAGGACGACCCGCTCGACGCGCTGCCGCTGGCCGAGAAGATGCTGACGCTGGTCGACGACGGCCACGGCGTGCTGATCATGACCGACATCTTCGGCGCCACGCCGGCCAACGTTGCCATGAAGCTGCTCAAGCGCGGCAAGGTCGAAGGGGTCGCCGGCGTCAATCTGCCGATGCTGCTGCGCGCGCTCACCTATCGCGACAAGGACATGGAAACGCTGGTCACCAGGGCCATCGCGGGCGGGCGCGACGGCGTCGTCGGAATGCAGTAAGCGCCATGCCGAAAATGGAAGTCGAAATCGTGAATAAACTCGGCCTGCATGCGCGCGCCTCCGCCAAGCTCACCCAGCTGGCCGGCAGTTTTCCCTGCGAAGTCTGGATGGAGCGCAACAATCGCCGCATCAACGCCAAGAGCATCATGGGCGTGATGATGCTGGCGGCGGGCAAGGGCGCCAAAGTGACGGTCGATTGCGAAGGCGATGACGCCGACGAGGCGCTTTCCGCCATCGCAGCGCTGGTCGCCGGGAAGTTCGGGGAGGACGAATGAGGCTGGTGACCCGCTCCCCTCGCCTTCGGCCCCACGTGCGGCTTTGCACAGCCGCACGGCTCCGGCGGCGCGGAGCAGTGCTCCGCGATATCCCGCCTTCGCCACCCCTCTCGGGGGGAAGCCTGCTTGCTCGCTACGCTCGATTGTTACGGGGCGCTTCGCCTCGTGCACTGCGCGGCTGCGCGCTCCGCGCGCGCGCAGCTTTTCCTTGGGGCGGCCCTGCGGAAAAGCTGCCACAACACGTCCGCACTAACGGGATGAGAGGAAGGCGGTCGAGATGAGCTTCACGCTTCATGGCCTCGCGGTTTCTTCCGGCATTGCCATCGGCCGCGCCCATCTCGTCTCGCATGCCACGCTGGAAGTCGCGCACTACCGCATCAAGGAAAAATCGATCCCCGCCGAAGTCGCGCGCTTCGAGAAGGCGGTCGCCACAGTGCGGTCCGAGCTGGGTTCGCTGCGCGGCGAAGCTTCGGGGCCCGGTTCGCCTTCCGAGCTGGCCGCCTTCGTCGACATCCACGCCATGATCCTCGACGATCCGCTGCTCTCCGAGCTGCCCATGGACCTGATCCGCGAGCGGCGCTGCAACGCCGAGTGGGCGCTGGTGCAGCAGATGGAGCAGCTCGTCCAGCAGTTCGACGAAATCGAGGACAGCTACCTGCGCGAACGCAAGCAGGACGTCGTTCAGGTGGTCGAGCGCGTGCTCAAGGCGCTGATGGGCAAGGCGCGCAAGGTATCCAAGCGCGCCAAGGATGACGATCTGATCGTCGTCGCGCACGACTTGTCGCCGGCGGATACGATCCAGTTCAAGAACCTGAAGATCGGCGGTTTCGTCACCGACCTCGGCGGCGCCACTTCGCACACCGCCATCGTCGCCCGCAGCCTGGCCATCCCGGCGGTGGTCGGCCTGCACCACGCCCGGCCGCTGGTGCGCGAAGACGATCTGGTGATCGTCGACGGCACGCGCGGCGTGCTGATCGTCGATCCCGACCCGCGCGTCCTGGAGGAATACAAGCTCCGCAAGAGCGAGCTGGAACTGGAGCGCCACAAGCTCCGGCGGCTGAAGACGGCGCGCTCGGCAACGCTGGACGGCGAGGAAATCGCGCTGTACGCCAACATCGAGTTGCCGCAGGACATCAGCCAGGTGAAGGACGTCGGTGCCGACGGCATCGGCCTGTTCCGCACCGAGTTCCTTTTCATGAACCGTACCGACCTGCCGGACGAGCAGGAACAGTACGAAGCCTACAAGTCGGTCGTCAAAGCCATGGGCGGCAAGCCGGTGACCATCCGCACGCTCGACAGCGGTGGCGACAAGACCGTCGGCTCACCCGTCGGCGCCGGGCGCCAGGCGCTGAACCCTGCGCTCGGCCTGCGCGCGATCCGCTACTGCCTGACCGAACCGCAGATATTCCTCACGCAGTTGCGCGCCATTTTGCGCGCCGCGCACTATGGCAACATTCGCATCCTCGTGCCCATGCTCGCCCACGCGGCCGAGATCGAGCAGACGCTGGCGATGATCGAGCAGGCCAAGGCGCAACTGCGCGAAACGCGCCACAAGTTCGCCGAGGACGTCAAGGTCGGCGGCATGATCGAGATTCCCGCCGCCGCGCTGGCGCTCGGCCCCTTCGTCAAGCACCTGCAATTCCTCTCGCTCGGCACCAACGACCTGATCCAGTACACCCTGGCCATCGACCGCACCGACGAGGCTGTCGCCCATCTCTACGACCCGCTGCACCCGGCCATCCTGCGCCTGATCTCGCAGACCATCGCCGTTGGCGCGCGCATGGACGTGCCCGTCGCCGTCTGCGGCGAAATGGCCGGCGACCCGACGCTCACCCGGCTCCTGATTGGCATGGGGCTCAGGCAGTTCTCCATGCACCCCTCGCTGATCCTGGAAGTGAAGCAGCAGGTCGTCATGGCCGACGCCGATCAACTCGCCCTCAAGGTCGGCCGCCTGCTACGGCTCGACGATCCCGAGAAACTCCGCGAGCAGGTCGAACGGCTAAACGCCTGAGAAAAGTCAGGCGTGGCGGCACGCCACCCGATGGCCGAGTTCGGCCAGAAGCGGACGTTTTCCTCGTCGTCCGAAAACAGACATTAGGCTTTCGCGCAGGTATGCTATCCGCGTTTGGGCACGCCGCTACGGGAAGTGAGCCTAGCTCGTTTGATTAGATCTGCACTGTGAAGAGTCGAGGGGACTCTCGCATGGTTTGGTATTGGACCTATGAAAAAAAGTCTATTTATTGTCATCACCATATTCTTAGTAGCTGCAGTTCTGAAACTAACGCCGCTCATTAATGGTGGTCTTTCCTCTCCGTCAAACGATGGATATTGGCGCGATTGTCGCGGCATATTGGATAAGGGTATTGGCGGTGGCTGCTATTTCGTTACGTCTGTTCTTCCGGACTTAACCACCGAGGAAAAGGCATTTAAGGCGAAGCTCGATAGCCTTTCTCCTCCCCCAGCCAGAGTAACAAAGGCTGACATTGTTAAACTACTTGGTAGAGAACCTGACCAAGTCATTGACCTAAAGGATGGCAGTGGTCGCTATCAGTGGAACAATTTTGGGCCAGGCCACGACACGCGGCGAGGGGTCGTCGTGCATCTATATCATGAGCACCTTAGTGGAATTCTTTGGACCCAACCGAAACGCTTTTTCTTGAATCTGGGATTCCATTAGATATGACAAAAACTACTCCGCGCCAGTTGGCATGTATTCTCGCCGTGGCATATGCGCCGGTCAGTGTTGTACACCTCCTGTGGGGAGCAATCTGGAGGTTGAGCATTTCGTTTTTTACAACGTTGGTAAACATGCCCACATTTGCGGCGTTTTTCTTGGGCGGCATCATCGTGGCAGTCGGGATTTCAAGAAGGTCAATGTGGGCGTGGTGGATAGGCATGATCGTAGCCCTATTCGAGCTGTACCCACGCCTCATCACGCTCGTGCATAGTCTACAAAGTGGGGAGCGGATCTTGTTTATTCCGCTAGGACTAACGATTTGCTGGATATGTGCATTTGTTGTGCTCCTGCTTCACCCCACCGTTCGGAGTGATCTGAAAGAACAACCAAGATCACAATAGCCGCCGATTCTTGCACTCAGAAGGACCGGCTCAAATCTCTTCTAGGAATAGGTCTGCTTCCGGAAGGTTTCAAAGACTGCTTCGGGTCGATAACGGAAATTCGGGAAAGTCAGCCGTGGCGACACGCCACCCTCACGGCTGCAGGGGAATGCGCGACCCCAGGCGCCGGCAGCGTTGACGGAATCCCGGCGGCAGGGTAAGTTTGCACCCGTGGCGCCAATTTGAACTCAGCTTGCGGGCGCTTGATAAATACGGCTAAAGCGAGGAACCAGGAACCCGGTCCCGCTTTTCGCCGACCGGGTTTTTTATTGCACATGAGTAATCTGGACAACGGTATCGGTATCGTCAAGGCACAGCGCGCGCGTTTCGACGCGCCGCTTCCGCTTGCCTCGGGGGGCGCTCTGCCCGGCTTCGAGCTGGTCTACGAGACCTACGGCAAGCTCAACGCGGCGAGGAATAACGCGATCCTGGTCTGCCACGCACTTTCCGGCCACCACCACGTCGCCGGCCACTACGCCGACGATCCGAAGAACGTCGGCTGGTGGGACAACATGATCGGCCCCGGCAGGCCGATCGACACCGATCGCTTCTTCGTCGTCGGCGTGAACAACCTCGGCGGCTGCCACGGCTCGACCGGGCCGGCGACGATCAATCCCGCCACCGGCAAGGTGTGGGGCGCGGACTTTCCGGTGGTGACGGTGACCGACTGGGTGAACTCGCAGGCGCTGCTGGCCGATCATCTCGGTATTTCGCAATGGGCCGCCACCGTCGGCGGCAGCCTGGGCGGCATGCAGGCGATGCAGTGGACGATGCAGTTTCCCGAGCGGGTGCGCCATGCGCTGGTCATCGCCGCGGCGCCCAACCTGACGGCGGAGAACATCGCCTTCAACGAAGTGGCGCGGCAGGCCATCCTTACCGACCCCGACTACAAGGCAGGCCGGCGGCCGAAGATCGGGCTGCGGCTGGCGCGCATGCTGGGTCACATCACTTATCTGTCGGACGACCAGATGGCCGAGAAATTCGGCCGCAAGCGCCGCCCCGGCTCGGGCAGCTACGGCTTCGGCGTGGAATTCGAGATCGAGTCCTATCTCAACTACCAGGGCGACAAGTTCGCCGAGTGGTTCGACGCCGACACCTACCTGCGCATGACCAAGGCGCTCGATTATTTCGACCCGGCCGCCGAAACCGACGGCGACTTGCAGGCCGCGCTGAGGCGGGCGAAGGCGAAGTTCCTGGTGGTGTCGTTCTCGACCGACTGGCGCTTTTCGCCGGAGCGTTCGCGCGAGATCGTCGATGCGCTGGTGCATAACGGCCAGGACGTCGCCTACGCCGAGATCAAGAGCGTGCATGGCCACGATTCCTTCCTGATGCCGGACGCGCACTACCACGCGATCGTGCGCGCCTACCTCGACGGAGTAAGCACATGACCGACGCCGAACTGGCCCACGTGGCGCTGGGACGCCCCGACTTCGATGTGATCGCCGGCTGGGTACAGCCGGGCGAGCGGGTGCTGGACCTCGGCTGCGGCGACGGCTCGCTGCTGCGCGGTTTGATCGAGACGCGCGGCGTGCTCGGCTGGGGCGTGGAGCTGGACGACGCCAAGGTGCTGGCGGCGATCCGGAACGGCGTCAACGTGATCCAGGGCGACCTCGAAGGCGGCCTAGCCGACTTCGAGGACGGCGCTTTCCATCACGTCATCCTGTCGCTGACGCTGCAGGCGATGCGCCACACCGAGACGATCATCAACGAGATGCTGCGTGTCGGCCGCGAGGCGGTAGTGAGCTTCCCGAACTTCGGCTACTGGAAGCATCGCCAGGCAATCCTCAACGGCCACATGCCGGTTTCCGAGAGCCTGCCGCACCAGTGGTACGACACGCCCAACGTCCGCTTCTTCACCATCGCCGATTTCGACGACTTTTGCGCCAAGCGCGGCATTCTGGTGCGCGAGCGCAAGGTGTTCGACGAGGGCCGCGAGATCACCGAGGAACACAACTTCCTCGGCAGCATCGGCGTCTATCGGCTCGGCCGGTTTAGGAACCGCTGAACAAGCGCCGCGGCCCTGCGGGACTTGTTCAGCGGTTCCTTAGGTAGCGCGGCGCGATGTCCTCCAGCGCCGCCGCCGCGAGATTGAACGGCAGCGTGTGACCCTCCGCGCAGACATTCGGTACGCTCATCGAGCGCAGGTTGTCGCGGGTCATCGGCCCGCCCACCACTTCCAGAAGGTATGCCTGCAGCCACGAAAACAGCGGCGACAATCCGAGCACCGCGCGGCGGCGGCCGGTCACGCGGGCAGTGAGCTTGACCAGCTCGCGCAGGCTGTACTGGCGCGGCCCGCACAACTCGAAGGTTTTGCCGTCCGCCTCCGGCCGCAAGAGCGCCTCGACGATTGCATCAGCGACGTTGCCGACCCAGACCGGCTGAAAACGGGCGTCCGGCGACGCCAGCGGCATGATCGGCGAATACTTGAGCAGGCGGGAAAACAGGGTCAGGAAGGAATCGCCGTCACCGAAAACGACGGAGGGCCGGAAGATCGTCGCGTTCGGGAATGCTCTCCGCACCGCGTTTTCGCCGGCCGCCTTCGAGCGCAGGTAGCCGGACGGCGCGTCTGCTGCAGCTTTCAGGGCCGACAGGTGGGCAAGCTGGGGAATACCCGCGGCCCAGGCGGCGCGGGCCAGGCGGTCGGGCAGGGCGACATGGGCGCCGGCAAAGCCGGGGCCGTAGGGCTCACCGTTGCCGCCCTTGAGCACACCGACCAGATTCACGAGCGCATCCTGGCCCGTGCACAAGCGCGCCAGCGCCGCATCGTCGTCGAGGTCGGCCTCCACCACTTCGACGGTCGGTAGCAGGATCAGGTGCTTGGCGCGTTCGCGGCGGCGCGTCACCACCGTGACGCGCAAGCCACGCGCCGCGAGCCGGCGGGCAACGTGACTGCCGATGAAGCCGGAGCCGCCAACAAGCAGAACACTCTCGATCATGGCAACTTGAGGGCCGCTGTGTCGCTGTCGTCCGTCGGGCCGATGGTACCGAGACGTGCCTTGAGCGACCGCGGTTCGCTGTTGAGCAGAATGGAATAATAGACCGCGTTGCTCATCACTTTCTTGACGTAGTCGCGCGTCTCGGCGAAGGGGATGGTTTCGACATAGATGGCGCCTTCCAGCGCCTGCTCGCTTCGCCACTGGCGGGCGCGTCGCGGTCCCGCGTTGTAACCGGCGGAAGCGAGCACCGGCTGGTCGTCGAGCGAGTCAAGCACCATTCTCAGGTAGCTGGTGCCCAACGCGATGTTGGTGTCCAGATCGTGCATGCGCGACGGATGATAGTCGGCCAGCCCGATCTTGCGCGCCACCCAGCGCGCGGTGGTCGGCATCAACTGCATCAGGCCGCGGGCGCCGGCGGACGAGCGGGCGTCGGCGACAAAGCGGCTTTCCTGGCGCATCAGCCCGTAAACCCAGGCGCTATCGAGCGTCGCCTCGCTCACCTTGGCGCCGATTTCGTCGCGGAACGGCACCGGGTAGCGCAGGCGGAAATCGTGCTGCTCTTGCGTCCTCTCCGCCGCCGAGATGCCGCGATCGATGGCACCCTGGCGACGGGCAAACTCCGCTGCCGCCAGCAAGTGCCGATCGTCCATGCCGCGCAGGTACCAGGACCACTCGCGCACGGCCTCGATCCGCATGTCGGGCTCCGGATCGGCACGCAGCACCGCCAGTGCGCGACGCAGCCCCGGGTTGGCCTCGACTTCGGCCAGTTCGGCCGCTGTCGGCGGCTCGGCAGGCGCCGGAAACGCGGCCGGCCAGCCGAGTTCGTCGTTGGCCAAATGGCCATAGAAGTCGTGCCGCTCGGCAAGTCCGAGGAACAGCGCTCTCGCTTCTTCCTTGCGTCCCTGCGCCGCATGGGCGCGCCCCAGCCAGTAGACCCATTCCGGTTGTGCCGCCAGCCGCGCGGGCATGCGCCCGACGGCCCGGTCGAGCGTCGTCCAGTCCTGGGCGCGCAGCGCGGCGCGCGCATACCAGGCATGCTGTTCTTCGGACAGACTGGCGTCGTCTGCCAGCGCGTACCAGCCAAGCGCTTCCGGCAAATGGTCGAGCGCCCCCTGCCAGGCAATCTGCCCCCAGGTGTAGGCGCGATCATCGGCCGCATAGTAGGCCTCGAGGGCGCGCCAGCGATGCGCCGCCTCGGCGGGATCCTTGCGGCTCAGACGGACGACCGCATACAACGCCAGCTCTCGCCCGCGGCGCGTCGCGGCGAAATTCGACGGCAACCGGCCAAGATAGCGGGCGGGATTGTCCGTCGCCGCGTCCAGCTTGCGCGCGTCGATGACCTGCCCGGGCGGCAGCTTGCCCGCAACCGCCCGGGCAGCACTGAATCTGCGCATCTCGACCAGCAGGCGCAGCCGCGTCCAGACGTCGTCGGTGCTCAGGCGCTTTTCCGCTAGCAGGCGATCCATCAGGGGATCGCAGGCGTCGGGAAGATCGATGGCGGTAAACCAAAGCTGCCGCGCGTCGTCGAGCGCCGTCGTGTCCTGCCGGCGCTCCACACGCGCCCGCAAGGCATAGCAGCCGAGTTCCCGGTCGGCTTCGAGCAGCGTCGGATATTCCTGCTGGAAAGTCTTCCAGTCCTCGCGTGCGCCCAGCCGCCGCAGCCATGCGGCGCGCAGCTTCTCGGCCTGATAAGAGCCTGCTTCGCGCTCGAGGAAGGCAGCAACCCCTTCGTCGGAATCCTCTTCGACGCGCAACCGCAATTGCCAGTACTCGACCCACGGCGCAAATTCGCTGTCGCGCAGCGATTCGGCCACATGCGCCAGATGCACGCGCTCCTCGGACTTGAACGCTTCCCGGGCCTCGGCGAAACGCGACTCGACGTCACGGGTCGCGGTGGCAACCGGTGCCGCGGCCGCCATCAACACTACGGCCGAAACGGTCTTGATAATCGTATAGTGTCGCAAAGACATGTTTCGAGCTTAGCACAAGGCCATGTCCGATTTATCCTGTGATCAAGGACCCGATTCCGCCGCCTTTCGTTCCGTTGTGCGACGGGAAAAAATCGCCGCCCGACTTGCGCTGCCGCAAGCGGAACACGCGCGCGCTTCCGCGTTGATCGAGGCCAGTCTGGAAGCGATGTTGTCGTCGCGGCCAGCGCAGGTGATTGCCTTCTGCTGGCCGCTGCGCGGGGAATTCGATTGCCGGCCGCTGGTCGAGCGCCTGCTGCGCCGCGGCTGGCGCGCCGCGCAACCCGTGGTCATGGCCCCTGCAATGCCGATGGTATTTCGCCCGTGGACGCCCGCCGCCACGATGACCACGGATCGTCACGGCATTCCGATTCCCGCCGGCAGCGATACGCTCGCTCCCGACGTCGTGCTGTTGCCGCTGGTGGCCTTCGACGCGCAGGGTTATCGTATCGGCTATGGTGGCGGCTATTTCGATCGAACGCTCGCGACCCTGTCGCCGAAGCCATATGCCATTGGCGTCGGATTCGAGTTGGCGCGTGTGGACTCCGTATTTCCCGCTGCTCATGACATTCGTCTGGATGCGATCGTCACCGAGGCCGGCCTCATCTTGCCGTCATAACGCTTGATTTTGCGCCGCTTCCAGACCATGATTCAACCATGACCAACCCTACCGTCGCCGACCTGCCGTTGATCGTGTTGCAGCCCGTGGTCGACGGCCATCACGCCTGGGTGGCCATGTTGCTGCGCGCCAACCCGCTGCCGGACGAAGGGGTTCAGAAGCGCCTGTTCGAAGCCGCCGGTCTTGCCGAAGCGCTCGACGGCCTGCCGTGCGTGGTGCCGGCGCTCGGCAGCGATGTCGAGACGACTGACGGTTACATTCGCCATGTTTCGGCCGATACCGCAAGCGACCCGATGTCCGCGGCCGGCGAGGTTCCGGTGAAGCCTAGTGGCGGGCCTTTCATGGCGCTCGGCGTCGACAGCTTCTCCGCCTTCGAACGCTGCCGGAAAAGCGGCTTCAGCTGGTTTGCCGGCAACTACGCATTACAGCCGATCCCCGGCATGTCCGCGCGCAATGCCGCCCGCCATACGCGGGTTTTGCAATTGTTGACGCTGATTGGCCGCGAAGCAGAATCGCGCGAGCTGGAAGAAGTCGTCAAGCAGGATCCGCAACTCTCCTATCAATTGTTGCGCCTCGTCAATTCGGTGGCCTTTTCGCCCGGCCGCACCATCACCAGCTTCACCCACGCAATCACCATGCTCGGTCGCAAGCCGATGCAGCGCTGGCTGCAATTGCTGCTGTACGCCCGGCCGGAAGAAGGCGGCCACAGCCCCTTGCTGCCGCGCGCGGCGTTGCGCGCCGCATTGATGGAACAGCTTTTCTCGTCCGGCACCGAGGCGATGCGCGAACTGGCCTTCATGGCCGGCATGTTTTCGCTGCTGGATGTCATGATGAACGAAAGCATGGCCAAGCTGCTCGCTCCCCTGCAACTGGCCGTCGAGGTCAACCGCGCGCTACTGGGACGCCGCGGCGTGCTCGGGCCGGCGCTGCATGCCGTGGAAACCAGCGAAAAGAACGCCGCCGCGCTGGGCGTCGCGCTGGACGACGCGCAAATCCCCCATGCCGTCTGGACCGGGGCGCTGATCCGCGCCTGCCATTGGGCGGTTCGCGTCAGCCGTGAAGCGTGATTGCGCGTTAAGATTGCGCCTCCACCAACAAACTCGTTCGGGAGTCGAGTCGTGATCAAAAATCTGTTTCTCGTCCTCTCCGTGCTAGCCGCTGCCGGCGTTGCGACGGCGGCGCCAAAAGTCAGCGATGGCGATACGCCACCCACACGCAACGCCACGCCCGCCGACGCCGGCCGTTCGGCCGCCGCGGCCGAAGCGGAACGGCGCGCCAAGGCGCGTGAGGCCCTGCGCGCCCTGAAGGGCCAGAAAGCCAACGGCAAGGACAAGGACAACAAGTCCGGCGGTCGCTGACCCCCGGGCCGGCGGGAGGCGTCCTCGCCTTATCCCAGAAACAGCTTGTAGACGGGGTTGTCGGTCTCGTCCCAGTGGCGGTAGCCGAGCTCCTTGAGGAAGGCGCGGAACTCCTTCATCTCGCGTTTCGGCACCTGCATGCCGACCAGCACCCGGCCGTAGTCGGCGCCGTGGTTGCGATAGTGGAACAGCGAGATGTTCCAGCCCTTGCTCATGTGGTCGAGGAAGTTGAGCAGCGCGCCCGGTCGCTCGGGGAATTCGAAACGATAGAGCAGTTCGTCGGCCAGTCCTGGCGCGCGACCTCCGACCATGTGCCGCACGTGCACCTTGGCCATCTCGTCGTCGGTGAGATCGAGCGTTGGCAAACCGTGCTTCTTCAGCGACTCGACCAGTCGGCGCGACTCGTCGCGGTCGGCGACTTGCACGCCGGCAAACACGTGCGCCTCCTTGTCGTCCGAATAGCGGTAGTTGAATTCGGTGACGGCGCGCCGGCCGATCAGGCTGCAGAACTTGCGGAACGAGCCGGGCTTCTCGGGTATGGTCACCGCCAGCACGGCCTCGCGCTGCTCGCCGATTTCGGCGCGCTCGGCAACGAAGCGCAGGCGGTCGAAATTCATGTTGGCGCCGGAAGCCACGGCTACCAGCGTCTTGTTGCGTGCCCCGGTTGCGTTTGCCCAGGCCTTGGCACCGGCCACGGCCAGCGCGCCGGCGGGTTCCAGGATCGAGCGGGTGTCCTCGAAGACGTCCTTGATCGCGGCGCATATCGCGTCGGTGTCGACCAGCACGACCTCGTCGACGTACTGCCGGCAGAGGCGGAATGTTTCCGCGCCGACGTACTTCACGGCCGCGCCGTCGGCAAACAGGCCCACCGAGTCGAGCCGGACACGCCGGCCGGCCGCCAGCGACCGCGCCATCGCGTCGGCATCGGCTGCTTCGACGCCAATCACCTTGGTCTGCGGCCGCAGGCGTTTGATGTACGCGGCCACGCCCGAGATCAGCCCGCCACCGCCGATGCAGCAGAACACCGCATCGATTTCGTCCGGATGCTGGCGCAGGATTTCCACCGCGATCGTACCCTGGCCGGCAATCACGTCCGGATCGTCGTAGGGATGGACGAAGGTCAGCTTCTGCTTCTTCTCGAGCTCCAGCGCCTGCGCGTAGGCCTCGTCGTAGGATTCGCCGGCCAGCACGACCTCGACGTTGGAGTTCCCGTGTTTTCTGACGGCATCGATCTTGATCTGCGGCGTTGTCGTCGGCATCACGATCACCGCCCGACAGCCGAGTTCGCGGGCCGCCAGCGCCACGCCCTGCGCGTGGTTGCCGGCCGAGGCGGCGATCACGCCGCGCTTGCGCTGCGCCGGCGTCAGGTGCGCCATCTTGTTGTAGGCGCCGCGCAGCTTGAAAGAGAACACCGGCTGCATGTCCTCGCGTTTGAGCAGCACGCGGTTGCCCATGCGCGCGGAAAGGTTCGGTGCTGCTTCGAGCGGCGTCTCGATCGCCACGTCGTACACGCGGGCGTTGAGGATCTTTTCCAGATAGTCGGGATGCATCGCGGTTGAGATGTTCTGCAAAGTAGCGGAGCGTAGCAGGTAACATCCCGCCATGGAATTCCTCGCCTCGCCGGAAGCCAGTCTTGCCGGCCTGTTCCTCTCCAGTTTTCTCGCGGCTACACTCTTGCCCGGCGGTTCGGAGGCGGTGCTGTTCGCGCTGCTCAAACTTCATCCGGAACAGGCCGTGCCGGCGTTCGTGCTGGCGACCATCGGCAACACGCTAGGCGGCATGACGACCTACGGCATGGCGCGCCTGATACCCGAAGGAAAACTGCCGGAAAAGTCAGGCGACGCCGGAACGCGGAGCAGGGGCCCCGCCTGCGGGGATGCGACCGTGAAGGCGGATGCGGCGGCCGCGAGTTCGTCTCCGGCGTCGCGCATCCCGCTCGCGGGCGCTATGCCCCCACTTCGTGGGGCCCCCTCCGCTGCTCGCGGGCGCCTAGTGGCACGCCACGGCGCGCCCATCCTGATCCTGGCCTGGGCGCCGATCATTGGCGACGCACTGTGCGCCGCCGCCGGCTGGCTGCGCCTGCCCTGGCTGCAATGCGCCTTGTGGATGGCGCTAGGCAAGGCGCTGCGCTATGGAATCGTGATGGCCGGCGCCAACCTCTGAGCCTTTACAGCCGGAAACGGCTGACGTTGGTCTTCAATGCAGTCGCCAGACTCTGCAGTTCCTTGGCGGCCTGCGACACTGCCTCGACCGCCGCGTTGTTCTCTTCGGTCATCTGGGCGATGCTCTCGACACCGTGCGAGATCTGGTTGCTGGCGGCGGCCTGCTCCTGCAAGGCGGTGGAGATTTCGTCGACCGCGATCAGCACCTTGCCCGCACCGTCCTCGATGCTGCTCATCGCCTTGCCGGTCGCGTTCGCCACCGTCACGCCAGTCTCGACCTGCGCGGAACCAGCCTCCATCTGTCTGACCGCGGTCTGGGTGCCGCTCTGGATTTCGCTGATCATGTCGGAGATTTCCTGCGTCGAACTAGCGGTCTTTTCAGCCAGCTTGCGCACCTCGTCGGCGACGACAGCGAAGCCGCGGCCCTGCTCGCCGGCGCGAGCGGCTTCGATCGCCGCATTCAATGCCAGCAGATTGGTCTGGTCGGCAATCTCCCGAATCACGCCAACAATGCCGGAGATCTTCTGCGACTGCTCACCAAGAACCCGGACCACCTGCGTCGAGCTGTCGACGGAACCGGCGATGGTGTTCATTTCTCCGACCGTCTCCTGAACGTGCGTTGCGCCATCGATGGAGAGCTTGCGCGCCTCGTCGGCCAACGAATGGGCAGTCTTGGCGCTGTCATTGACCATGTTGATGCTGACGGTCAATTCTTCCACCGAGGCGGCGATCGACGACGCGGAGTCGCTTTGCTGGCTGGACCCATCGGCCACTTGCTGCGCAGTGGTGGCGAGCGACTGCGAGGCGTCGCCCAGATGGACGGCGGCCTCGTTGATCTGGGCGATCACATCGTGCAGCGCGGTCTGCATATGCTTCATGCCCGCCAACAGGCTGGTCGTGTCGTCCGGCGCCGTTTCTATGGCCGTCGCCAGATCGCCTTGCGCGATGTTCTTGACCATTGCGGCCGCGTACGCCGGGTCGCCGCCGAGCTGGCGCATCACGTCGCGCAAGATCCACAGCGACACGCCGATGCCCAGCGCAAGGAAGATCGCGGCGAGCACGATCGAGATAGTGGATTCGCTTCCTACCGTCGCGGCTGCGTCGGTTTCGCGCGACGCGGCATTGGCCACCGCCACCTTGACCAGCTCGTCGATGGCGGCACGATGTTCGGCGTACTTGGCGGAAATCTGCTCCATAACCACTTCCGCCTTTTGCGCGTCGCCACTCTTCAGGGCGGGAACGAGTTCACGCGACTGCAGATCGAGCATTTCCTTCCCTGGCCTATAGGCCCCTTCGACCAGTAGCGTCTTTGCCGGTCCGTCAGGTAGTTCCTTCTGCCAGTACTGGTGGCGATCCTCGAAGTCCTTCGCCAGCGAGTTTGCCTTTTCGACGAGGGCGGGCAACTCGGACTTGCGCGCACTGGCCATTTGCAGGGTGACGAGATAGGACTCGACCAGGTATTCCGGCGGCGGCAGGATGTCGGCAAGCAGATCCTTCTGCTGAACGATGCCCTGATAAATAGGCCCGTTGACCTTGACGTGGTTCAGCGTGCCGGACGAATAAAGAACCGAGGCGAGGAAGCCGGCAGAAAATACGCCAACCAACAGCCAAAGTTTGTTCTTGAATGACATGACCTGCCCCCCTTTCCGGCTTTTTCGGCCGGGTTCGCTGTTATATCGAACGTTCTATAACCTTCGTATTGTCACATACTAGCTTCACACTATGCGCATGTCAAAATACCACTATGACGGCGGGGTCTTGAGGCAATTCTGCCTGATAGTCGCGCGCGCAACAACCTGGAATGGGCAAACACACGGCGACCGGCAACGGGCTTGCGGTCGAGGATCAACTGACGACGACGGATTCCGGGCTAAGGCCGTAAAAGTCGCTGCGCTTGTCCAGCAAGGGAATCGTCGTGCCCTTCAGTCGGTTCTCGTCGAGCAGTGCGAGGTCGATGTCGGCGACGACGATCTGTTCCTCGTT
>JBNKCS010000038.1:0-15861 GCA_050287865.1 Rhodocyclaceae bacterium
GTGGGGATGTTCAGCCTTGCCGCAGAGCCGCCTCAAGGCAAGGCGGCACGCGGCGCAGCCGCAACCCCCGTGCCCGCTGATCGTAGCACCCCGTAACAAGCGAGCGAAGCGAGGAAGCGGGCTCCCCTTCCCATGGGAAGGGGCCGGGGGATGGAATCACTTGTGTACGCCGAGCTTCTCGCGCCAGCCGGGGAACAGCTTGTCGGCGTCCTTGGGGAAGGACTCGAAGGCGCGGGCGAATTCCTTGTGCTCCTTGGCCCACTGGATCGGGTCGGCACCGGCCTTCCAGCACTCGTAGGACTGGCGCAGCGAAATCGCGCCGGCCGCCGGGCTGTCGATGTGGCCGTAGGAGCCGCCGCCGGCGGTGTTGATGACGTTGCCGTGGCCGAGGTTCTCGAAGAAGCCGGGCAGGCGCAGCGCGTTCATGCCGCCGGAGATGATCGGGGTGGTGGCCTTGACGCCGTCCCACTTCTGGAAGTAGACCGGGCCCTGGCACTCGTCGCGCTCGATCATGTAGGCGATGATTTTGTCGTCGCCTTCGCCTTCCATCTTGCCGTAGCCCATGGTGCCGACGTGGATGCCGGAAGCGCCTTGCAGACGCGACATCTTGGCCAGCACGAAGGCGGTGTAGCCGCGCTTGGCGGACGGCGAGGTGACGGCGCCGTGGCCGGCGCGGTGATAGTGCAGGAACTGATTGGCATACTGGCGACGGGCCGTGGTGACCATGCCCGGGCCGCCGACATAGCCGTCGACCAGGAAGGCCAGCTTGTTGGCGTCCGGGCCGAAGGTTTCGAGCGCGAAGTCGGCGCGGGCGCACATTTCGTAGTGGTCGTCGGCGGTAATGTTCATCGAGAACAGCTTGGCCTGGCCGGTTTCGTCCATGGCGCGCTTCATGGCGTCGTAGACGAGCGGGATGGTCTTCTTCAGCGGGGCGAACACCTGGTTGCCCTGCGGTTCGTCGTTCTTGATGAAGTCGCCGCCCAGCCAGAACTGGTAAGCGGCCTTGGCGAAGGGCTCGGGACGCAGGCCCAGCTTGGGCTTGATGATGGTGCCGGCGATGTAGCCACCATCCTTGACCGGGCGGCCGAGGATACGCCACAGATCCTCGATGTTGTAGGCGGGGCAGTCGAACTGGCGGATGGCTTCCGGCGGTACGAAAAAGTCGATCATCTTGGCGTACTCGATGTCGCCCATGCCCTGGTTGTTGCCGATGGTCAGCGTCAGGAAGGAGACCAGCATCATGCGGCCGTCGGTGATATTGCGGTCGAACAGCTCGAGCGGATAGGCGATCCGCATGTCTTCCGTCGCTTCGTCGATGTAATAGACCAGCGCGTCGACGCCCTTGGTGAATTCGTCGGTGGTGGAGACTTCGACGTTGGTGCCCGTCGAGGATTCGGCGGCGAAGTGGGCGGCGCCCTCCAGATAGCCGGTGCCGGCCTTGGGCTTCATCTTGTAGGCGCACAGGATGTGCTTGCCGCCGGCGATGAGGTCTTCTTCTTTGAGGCTCAGGTCGGCATAGCGGGCTGATTGATCCATTGTGTCTGCTCCTTTTGCTTGGTGTCTGTTATGTCAGTGCGATGCGAAGTGGTGCCATCTTAGTCGCGTAAAATCATAAATAACATTAAGATTTATTGATCTCACGTATAAGTGGAATATCATTCAAGCTGGTCGCGGCCAGATCGGGCAACACGGCCAGCGCACCGGTGAAATCGTCGTTTGCGGTGTAGATGTTGGTCGTTATCAGCGTGCGGAGGCGTGCCGCCAAGGCTGACTTTAGTCCGTTGGCCGAGTCCTCGATGGCGAGACAGGCTTCCGGCGGCAGGCCCAGGCGCTCCAGTACCCAAAGGTAGATGTCCGGCGCCGGCTTCTTCTTCGGCACGATGTCGCCAGCGCCGATGACCTCGAACCACTCGGCGGCGTCGGGCGCCAGGCTCGCGCGCAGCAACGTGGTGACGTTCTCCGGCGTGGTGGTGGTCGCGATGGCCAGCCGCAGGTTCGCTTCGCGTGCTTCGGCAATCAGTTCAGCGACGCCAGGCCGTAGCGGAATCTGGCCGGTTTCCAGCATCGCGACGTAATGGCGGGTTTTGGCCGCGTGCAGCGACCGGATGATCTCGTCGGCGTCGGGTTGGCCTAGGAAATCCGGGGCGTAGTGTTCTGCGTAGTAGCGGATCCGTTCCTTGCCGCCCGTGACGGCGAGCAGCTTGCCGTAGAGATCGACGTCCCAGTGCCAGCCGAGGGCGGCTTCTTCGAAGGCGGCGTTGAAGGCGGGACGATGGCCGTCGCGTTCGGTATCAGCGAGAGTGCCGTCGACGTCGAAAATCAGGGCTTTCAGCAACATGCCGCGCAGACTAGTCTTGACAATCCATAAGTACCAGTCACAATTTCTTATCCATTTGATAAGATGGATCGGACATGAAGAACGTTACCCTGCGCCAGCTCAAGGTTTTCGAGGCGGTTGCCAACCATCTGTCATTTTCGCGTGCGGCGGAGGAGTTGCACCTCACCCAGCCGGCGGTATCGATGCAGGTTCAGGCGCTGGCCGAGCAGGCCGGGGTACCGCTGTTCGAGCAAATGGGGAAGAAGATCTTTTTGACTGCCGCGGGCGAGGAAATGTTGCGCCACGCCCGTCGCGTCAGCCAGCAGTTGCGCGAAGCCGGCGACGCGCTGGCGGCGATTCGCGGCGCCAAGGGCGGCCGGTTGATGCTGGGCGTGGTGTCGACCGCCAAGTATTTCGCGCCGCGTCTGCTGGTCGCGTTTCGCGACCAGCATCCCCATGCCGATTTGCGGCTGGGCGTATTCAACCGTGAGACGCTGGTCAACCGGCTTGCCGACAACCAGATCGATCTCGCCATCATGGGAACGCCACCGAAGGAGGTCGACACGGTTTCCTCGGTCTTCGCTGACCATCCGCACGTGATCGTCGCCGCGGCGGACTATCATCTGGCCGGGCGCAAGCGCATCGCGCCGGCAGACCTTGCCAGCGAGCCGTTCCTGATCCGAGAGCCCGGTTCGGGTACGCGCGGCGCCATGGAGCGCTTTTTCGCCGGTCACGGCGTTTCGCTTCTCAATACCACCGAAATGGACAGCAACGAGACCATCAAGCAGGCGGTGATGGCCGGCATGGGGCTGTCCTTCATTTCCGACCACACCATCGGCCTCGAACTGGCGGCGGGGCGACTGGTGCGGCTACCGGTGACCGGCACACCCGTCATGCGGCAGTGGTTCGTGGTGCACCGGGCCGACAAGCAGTTGCTGCCGATGACGAACGCTTTCCTGGATTTCGTTCGCGCCGAAGGTCCGCGCCTGATCGTCAAACAGGCGCCTATCGTGCCAATCGAGACGGCCAGCGGGGAGAATTGAAGAACCCATGAGCGTGGTTCGCCCGGCCTCGGCCACGCACGCCGCGACTGCTCTGGCCGGCTTGACGGCCTTCATCGGCGCCGTCGCCATCCTGCGCGCTTCGCAGCTCTTCGGCGAGCGGATCGTCTACTCTTCGCTGTTCGTCATGGGCGTGACTGCCAGCGCGATCTTTCTCGTCGACATCGTCGTCCAGAAAGTGCATCGACGGCCTTCCACCGGAATCGACTTCGCCTACGACGACCCGTCATGGGAGCGTACGTTCTACAAGCTTGCCGGCCTGCTGGGCAGCGTCGGGTTCATCGGGTTTCTGTACTGGCTGTTTCCCGAGTACCACGGTTCGTTCTACAACAATTACTACCTCATGCTGCGCAACATCTCGATACCGTGGGCGATATTGGCGCTGCCTTATCTTTACCTGGTCGATCGGCGTATGCCCAGTCCGCGCGACGGCTATTGGCAGATGGGCAAGCTCGTCACCTTCCAGTGGGCCGAAGTGGAAACTGGCGTGATCCGGCAGCACCTGCTCGGCTGGCTTATCAAGGGCTTCTTCCTGCCGTTGATGTTCACCTACCTGTGCAACGACCTCCATCGTTTTCTGAACTATGATTTCGCCCGCCTGACGAACTTCAAGAATTGGTTCGACTTCCTCCACGACCAGTTCTACTTCATCGACGTCGGCCTCGTCTCGATGGGTTACCTGCTTTCGCTTCGCGTGGTCGATACGCACTTCCGCTCGGCCGAGCCGACCATGCTCGGTTGGGCGGCGGCGCTGGTTTGCTACGAGCCGTTCTGGTCGTTGATCGGCCACCGGTATCTCGCCTACGAAACCGGCCGTGCCTGGGGCGCGTGGCTTTGGAACACACCCGTCCTGTACGGCATCTGGGGCAGCGTCATCCTGATTCTGGTCGTCATCTACGTCTGGGCGACAGTGATCTTTGGCGCGCGGTTTTCCAACCTGACCCACCGCGGCATCATTACCAACGGTCCCTATCGGTGGAGCAAGCACCCAGCCTACTTCGCGAAGAACCTGTCTTGGTGGATGCTGTCGGTGCCGTTCATCGCCAACGGCTCCGCCCTCGAGGCATTGCGGCACTGCCTGCTGCTCATGGCGCTCAACCTCATTTACCTGTTGCGCGCCAAGACCGAAGAGTGGCACCTCTCGCGCGACCCCGATTACGTCGCCTACGCGCTCTGGATGAATGAGCACAGCCTGTTCCGCTTCGTCCACCGCGTGCCACTGCTGCGGCATCTGCGCTACCGCGTGCCACAGACGAACTAGGCTGCCGGCTGCCGCTAGAGATCAGCTATGTTGGCGTACCGCCACGGCTGACTTTTCGTGACGACGGAGAAGGCTAGCCGTTCTTCCACTTGATCGAGCAGCCGATCGACGGGATCTGATCGCGTGGTCCGTTTCCGGTGAGTGCCACCTGCTTCATCGCTTCGAAGAGATCGCGGCGCACACCGGTGGGCGCGGTTTCCTTGCGCGATTCGTCGAGCCGGCCGCGGTATTGCAGTTCGAGGCCGGCGTTGAAGCCGAAGAAATCGGGCGTGCAGACTGCGCCGTAGGCTTTGGCGATTTCCTGCGTCTCGTCGAGCACATAGGGGAAGGGGAAGTTCAGCCGCTTCGCCACTTGCACCATGTTGTCCCAGGAGTCCTCAGGGTAATCGGTCGGGTCGTTGCTCATGACGGCGATGCAGCCGATACCGTATGACTCCAGTTCGGCGGCGTCGCGGACGATGCGGTCGAGAACGGCCTTGACGTAGGGGCAGTGGTTGCAGATGAACATGACGAGCAGGCCCTTCGGTCCGCGCGCCGAGGCGAGGCTGTGACGCTTGCCGTCGGTGCCGGGCAGGTCGAAGTCGACGGCCTTCCAGCCAAAATCGCAAACCGGGGTTGGGGTACTGGCCATGATGTCTCCTCGTGGTCTTGTGGAATAATCATTTCATGATACCGCGCTTCTATTGCCCATTCCCCCTGGCACCCGGCGCCCAGGTCGACCTGCCGCCGGAAGCGGCGCACCACGCACTCAAAGTGCTGCGGATGGAGGATGGCGATGAGATTGCGCTGTTCGACGGAAGCGGTGGCGAATGGACGGGCCGTCTGCGTCGTGCCGCCAAGACGGTGAAGGTGGCGCTCGAATCCTTCGACGAGTCCGATCGAGAGCCACCGCTGGCAATCACGCTGGTGCAGGGTCTTCCTGCCGCCGACAAGATGGACTGGATCGTGCAGAAGGCCGTCGAGCTTGGTGTCGCCGCGATCCGGCCGGTGGTTTGCCGTCGCTCGCTGGTTCGTCTTTCCGGCGAGCGCAAGGAGCGCCGGGTCGCGCACTGGCAGGCGGTTGCCGTTGCCGCGTGTGAACAATGCCGGCGCAATCGAGTTCCCGAAGTGGCGCCGCTGGTTGACCTGCCTCAATTGCTCGCAGAGCCTGCGGCGCAGAATGCCCTGCGGCTGGTGCTGGCGCCGGGCGCGGGGCAACGGCTGGCCGAGCTGCCGAAGCCGACCGGGCCGGTGACCTTGCTGGTCGGGCCCGAAGGCGGTTTCGAGGATGGAGAGCTGGCGGCCGCGGCTACGGTCGGTTTTCAGGCCGTCGAACTCGGGCCACGCGTGTTGCGTACCGAGACGGCGGGACCGGCGGCACTGGCGGCGATGATGACACTCTGGGGAGATTTCTGATCATGTTCGAATCGGCAGAACTGGGGCATCGGATCGACAAGGAAACCTGGCGCAAGGCGGTACCGGAACTGCGCGCGAAGTTGCTCGATGCGCAGTACGAGTTGAAGGAACAGGGCAAGATTCCCGTCGTGGTGCTGATCAGCGGCCAGGACGGCGCAGGCAAGGGCGAGACCATCAACGTGCTCTACGAGTGGATGGATCCTCGCTTCATCTCGACCCTCGCGTTTTCGACGCCGACCGACGAGGAACGCCAGCGCCCGGCCATGTGGCGCTACTGGCGCGCACTGCCGCCCAAGGGACGCATGGGCATCTTCGCCGGCTCGTGGTACTCCGATCCGATCCACGATTCCATCGAGGACAGGATCACGAAGTTCGCGCTCGACCAGCGCATCGACCAGATCAACCGCTTCGAGGCGATGCTGGTCAACGAGGGCGCGCTGGTGCTGAAGTTCTGGTTCCACCTGACCAAGGACGGACAGAAGAAGCGGCTCAAGGAACTGGAGAAGAACCCCAAGACCGCTTGGCGCGTGACCAAGTGGAACTGGGACCGCCTCAAGACCTACGACAAGTTGCAGGACGTCGCCGGCCATGTGCTGCGCATGACCAACACGCCCTGGGCGCCGTGGATCATCGTCGAAGGTGCGGACGATCGCTATCGCTCGCTGACGGTTGGCCAGATCATCCTCGATTCGATGAAGCAGAAGCTGGCCGACAAGACCAAGGAGGTGACGCCAGTAGCGCCGCCGGTGCCGCCGAAGATCGACGGCCGCGACGTGCTGACCGAACTCGATCTCACGCACAAACTGGCGAAGAAGGTTTACGAAGCTGAACTTGCCCGTTGGCAGGGCAAGCTGTCCGAACTGGTGCGCCATCCGGGGTTCCAGCAGCGATCGCTGATCTGTGTCTTCGAGGGTTCCGACGCCGCCGGCAAGGGCGGCAGCGTCCGCCGCATGGTGGCCGCCATGGATGCCCGCCAGTACCAGATCATTCCCATTGCCGCGCCGACCGAAGAAGAGCGTGCCCAGCCCTACCTGTGGCGTTTCTGGCGGCACATTCCGCGTACCGGCCGCGTCGCGGTTTTCGACCGCTCCTGGTATGGCCGCGTGCTGGTCGAGCGGGTGGAAGGTTTTTGCGCAGAGGCGGACTGGCTGCGCGCCTACACCGAGATCAACGATTTCGAGCATGAGCTAAGCAAGGCCGGCGCGATCGTCGTCAAGTTCTGGCTGCAGATCGGTCGAGACGAACAGCTCAGGCGTTTCAAGGAACGCGAGAAGATCGAGTTCAAGCGCTTCAAGATTACCGATGAGGACTGGCGCAACCGCAAGAAGTGGGATGCCTACCACGCGGCGGTTTGCGACATGGTCGACCGCACCAGCACCGGCAACGCGCCGTGGACGCTGATCGAAGCCAACGACAAGAACTACGCTCGCGTCAAGGTGCTCAAGACCGTCTGCCAGCGGTTGGAAGATGCCCTGAAGAAAAAAAAGTAGCGGTCGGCGCTGTTCGGCGTACCCCATGCGGGGCATTTCATCCCGCTACGGCTGATAAGGTGCCGGCGGTGGCCGGCAGTTCCGGATTGCCGGGCCCGGTTGGTCGGATGCCCAACCGGGTGGCAGTTTTGCCGGTCGTGGCCGGGAATTCGACAAAACCGCTATGATTGCGGGGTTCGATTTTCTTGTGTGCCCCGATCATGCCTGAGCCGCAAAACGCATCTGCGATCCCCGCAACCCCTTCGACCGATACCCGTCTCGTTGCCTGGGTGCGGCAGGCTGCGCCCTACATCCACGCCTTTCGCGGCAAGACCTTCGTCATCGCTTTCGGCGGCGAAGTACTCGATAGCGGGGCGGCGCAGGCGCTGATCCACGACGTGGCGCTGCTCGATGCCATGGGCATCCGGCTGGTGCTGGTCCACGGTGCACGGCCGCAGATCGACGCCGAAATGGTTTCGCGCGGCTTGACGCCGCGTTTCCACAACGGCCTGCGCGTCACCGACGTCGAAGGCCTGGAATGCGTCAAGCGCGCCATGGGTGTGACCCGTATCAATATCGAGGCGATGCTCTCTCAAGGCTTGCCGAATACGCCGCTGGCCGGCGGCTTCCTGCGCGTCACGGGCGGCAATTTCGTTACCGCCAAGCCGGTCGGCGTGGTCGATGGCGTCGATTTCCAGTTCACCGGCGCGGTGCGCAAGGTCGTGGCGGAAGAGATTCATGGCGACCTGGCGCAGGAGAATGTGGTGTTGATTACGCCGATCGGTGCCTCGCCGACCGGCGAGATATTCAACCTCGCCTGGGAAGAGGTTGCGGAGGCGGTGGCGACAGCGGTAAAAGCCGACAAGCTGATTTACCTGTGTGCCTCGCCGGGGCTGGTGGACCGGAAGGGCGGCCTTATCGGCGCGTTGACGGCCGACGAGGCGCAAAGCCTGCTGACGAAGAAGGTGGCGCAGGCCGACGACGTGACCCGCGTGCTGCCCGGCGCGGTGCGCGCTTGCCGGGCTGGCGTCGGCCGCGTGCATTTTCTCGATTACCGCGCCGACGGCGCGATGCTGATGGAGTTCTTCACCCGCGAAGGCATCGGCACTGTCATGACCAGCACACCGTTGGCGACCCTGCGCGACGCGACGCACGAGGACGTCGGCGGCATCCTGGCGCTGATCGCGCCGCTGGAGGAGGACGGCACGCTGGTGCGGCGTGGTCGCGAGTTGCTGGAGATGGAAATCGAACGATTCTCGGTTCTCGATCTCGACGGCATCATCGTCGGCTGCGCGGCGCTCTACCCGCTGCCCGCCCGCAAGGGCGAGGCGAAGGCGGCTGAAATGGCGTGTCTCGCCGTGATGCCGGA
Organism: Rhodocyclaceae bacterium; assembly: GCA_050287865.1. Lineage (GTDB taxonomy): Bacteria > Pseudomonadota > Gammaproteobacteria > Burkholderiales > Rhodocyclaceae > Fen-999. The sequence goes on from JBNKCS010000038.1 coordinate 8,873, forward strand.
GTATCGCCGCGGTGGACATGGCGACCAGTTGCGCCAGCACATCGAAAAGCGGGCGACGAAGATGAAGCTGAAAAAGCTCTTCGTGCTGACTACGCGCACCGCGCACTGGTTCGTCGAGCGCGGCTTCGCCGAAACCACGGTGGATAGCCTGCCTACGGGCAAACGTGGCCTCTACAACCTGCAACGCCGCTCCAAGGTGCTGGTGAAATCAATCTGAAGAAAAGTCAGCCGTGGCGGCACGCCGACAGGCGTCGCCTGTCGCGCTACAATCGACCCATTGCAACTGGGAGAAGTACCTATGAGTCGTATGGTGAATTGCGTCAAGCTCGGCCGCGAGGCGGAAGGCATGGACTTCGCACCGATGCCCGGCGAACTTGGCAAGCGCCTGTTCGAGAACGTATCGAAGGAAGCCTGGCAGCAGTGGATCCGCTACCAGACCATGCTGATCAACGAAAACAGGCTGAACCTCGCCGATCCGCGCGCCCGCGCCTATCTGGCCGAGCAGGTTGAAAAGCACTTCTTCGGCGACGGCGCCGCGAACGTCGAAGGCTACGTTCCGCCGAAAGCCTGACGGGAAATTTCAGCCAACGCTTGCCGCTTGTTCGTCGCCGCGCAGCGACAGAACATTGTTTGGCGAGTACAAAGCACAATCTCTTCCTCTGATTGGTTGATCCCTATCGGGCTGCCTGGCGTTCCGGATCGGGTTTTCCGCGACGTTGCCCCGGCCGGCCGGGGATATTGGCGGGAGATGACGATGGTCCGGACGCCTTCAAAAACGGCTTGGCTGCTTGCGGCGATGTCCGCTTTGCTTTTTGCCTGCGGCGGTGGCAGCAGTAGTTCGACGACGGACGACGGTTTAAGTACAAGCAGTAGTGGAACCACAAGCAGTAGTGGAACCACAAGCAGCACCTCATCGAGTTCGACCTCCAGCAGCGGTACAACTTCGAGTTCCGGTTCAGGTTCGGGCGGCAGTCTTGGCTCGGACGCGAAGATCATCTTCCTGCATCACAGCACGGGCGGCGTCATATGGGGAGGCGGTGTGGAGAACTGGTTTACCAACTACAACTCGAGCAATTCCAAGAGCTACCAGATATCCGAACTGGCATACCCGTCCGGGAACACCTATCCGTGGGACAACTATCCGTACGACTACTGGAACATCTGGATAAATGGTGGCGGCGGTGCCCAAGAGCCGTCACTGGAAACGCTAACGGCGAATTACGACGTGATCGTCTGGAAGCACTGTTATCCCGTCAGCGACATCGGACCAGACACCGGAAACCCCGATGTGACTTCGGCCACCCAGACACTGGAAAACTACAAGGCCCAGTACGCAGTGCTGAAGACCAAGATGCATCAGTTCCCGAACACGCGCTTCATTGTCTGGACCGCTACTGCGTTGCTTCAAACGGCAACCACGGCCGAAAAGGGAGCTCGCGCACAGGCTTTTGCCGACTGGGTGAAGAACACTTGGGACGAGTCGGGCGACAACATCTTTGTATGGGACTTCCGTCAACTGGAAACGGAAGGCGTGGACGGCGGACGCTACCTGCTGACCAAGTACTCGGCGGGTGATTCCCACCCGAATTCAACGCTGGCGAACATGATCGCGCCGTGGTTCAGCCAGCGCATCGTCGACGTTATCGAAGGGCGCGGCGACAGCGGGAGCCTCACCGGTCACTGAATCACCACTGGAATTCGCCGGGAGGCGGTCTAGCCTCCGGCGACTTCCTGTTCGATCCCCTCCAGCCCGATGTGGCGCACATCGCGGCCCTTGGCCATGTAGACCACGTATTCGGAAAGGTTCTTGGCGTGGTCGCCGATGCGTTCGATCGACTTGGCGATGAACAGTACGTCCAGTGCCGGCGAGATGGTGCGCGGATCTTCCATCATGAAAGTGATCAACTGGCGCATGATGGCCTTGAATTCCGCGTCAACTTCCTTGTCCTGGCGGGCGATCTGTCCGGCAGTGGTGGCATCGGTGCGGGCGAAGGCGTCAAGCGCCTTGCGCAGCATGTCCAGCGCCAGCGCTGCGGCATGCTGAAGCGGCACGCGCGGCCTGAAAGAGGTGTCTGCCGCGTGCAGCGCCCGGGCTTTCTTGGCGATCTTCTTCGCCTCGTCGCCGATGCGTTCCAGGTCGGTGATGGTCTTGACGACCATCATGATGGTGCGCAGGTCGGAGGCGGTCGGCTGCCGGCGGGCGATGATATTGGTGCAGGCCTCGTCGAGTTCGACCTCGTGGCGGTTGACCAGGTGGTCCTGCTCGATGACATGGTCGGCCATTCCGAGGTCGCCGGACTCCAGCGCCGCCATGGCCTGAACGATCTGTTTTTCTACCAGTCCGCCCAACTGCAGCACGCGTGTGCGGATGTTGCCGAGGTCGACGTCGAACTGTTTGGCGATGTGTTCGTTCATGATTCCTGCTTCTCCGACGGAATGACTGTCCAGTCTACGGCGGAAGTATGACGGAAATGTTGCAGTTCAGTTTGTCAGCGTGCGCACGCCGTTAGGGGTGGCAAGCAGCAGCAGGTCGGCGCCACGGCAGGCGAACAGTCCGTTGGTGACGACGCCGACGATCTGGTTCAGCGTTGTTTCGAATTCGGCCGGCCTGGCGATGGCGAGTCCATGGACATCGAGAATCAGGTTGCCATTGTCGGTAACGAAGCCGTCGCGCAGCTTCGGCTGTCCGCCCAGCTTCTCCAGTTCGCGCGCCACGTAGGCGCTCGCCATCGGGATCACCTCGACCGGCAGAGGAAACTTCCCGAGGGTGTCGACCAGCTTGCTCTGGTCGCAGACGCAGACGAACTTGTCGGCCACAGCCGCGACGATCTTCTCGCGGGTCAGTGCGCCGCCGCCTCCCTTGACCATCTCCAGCCGGGCGGTGATTTCGTCGGCACCATCAACGTAGACCGGCATGCGGCTGACTTCGTTGAGGTCGAGCACCTTGATGCCGTGTCCTTCGAGCCGCTTTCGGGTCGCCTCGGAACTGGCGACCGTGGCAACGATGTGATCCTTGATCTTTGCCAGTTCGTCGATGAAGAAGTTGGCGGTCGAGCCGGTGCCGACCCCGATGATGCTGCCGGCTGGCGTGCTGGACGCGACATGGTCGGCGGCGGCCTTCGCCACGGCCTGCTTCAGTTCGTCCTGGGTCATGCGGTCTCCTGAATCGGGTTGCAATACTTGGAGACGCAATTGTAGCGGCAGGCCGTGGCCGGCGCCGTTTAGCGCGACGGGTTGGTTCCGCGCCTGAACTGGGCGGCGAAGCTGGCGGCGTTGGCTGCCACCGAGCGTCGCCACCGGAAGGCACGTGATTTTTCCGCCGCCGTGAGCGGCATCAGACGCGGTTCGTCTTCCCTGGCACCGAGCTTGTAGATGGGGCGCATCGGGCCGTTGCGCGCGCGCCGCCAGCCGCTGATGTGAATCTTGCCCTGAATCAGCAGGGCATCCAGATAATCCGAGTTCTTCACCGTGTTGAGCGACAACCCGGACAGCCGGGCCGCCTGACGGTAGTCGATCGGGCCGTACTTGGCGATGACCTCCAGCAATTTCGCCATGCCAGGCGCCTCGCGGTTCGCTTCGCCCACGCCGGGCTTGGGATAGTCCGGGCCGGCCCCGAGGCTGTAGAGAGGGGTGGTGAAGCCGCCGCTGCCGTTGCGCTGCCAGCCGGAAATGAAGATCAGTCCTTCGCGTCGCAGGGTCTTGAGGTAGCCGCCGCCCGACAGTGTGCTGACGCTCACGTAGGCGCGCTCGGCGATTTCTTCCTTCGTCAGCCCCGGCGCGCGCCGCAGCGTGGCCAGGATGCGTTCTGCGGCACGGTTCATGATGTCGTGGACAATACGGTCATGGATGGCAGCGGGCAACCGTACCCGCCGATGCGTCATTCACCAGTAACGTCATTATGGCCGCGAACTTGACTTCCGAAACGCCAAAGCCAAGTATCGCGCCTATTACCAATAGCATAGTCTATCGCATGCGAAATGGACAGGCGCAACAGCGATACGGGCGTTTGCCCGGATTGCGGCGAGCGAGCTGTCGCTCCCGGGCGGGACTCAGGAAGAGCGCTTGCGGGGAGCCGGCAGGTCGGTGCAGCTGCCGTGGGCGACTTCGGCGGTGAGGCCGATGGTTTCGCCCAGGGTCGGGTGCGGGTGGATGGTCTTGCCGATATCCACGGCGTCCGCGCCCATTTCGATGGCGAGCGCCACTTCGCCGATCATGTCGCCGGCCGAGGGGCCAACGATGCTGCCGCCGACGACGCGGTGGGTCTCGGCATCGAACACCAGCTTGGTGAAGCCGTATTCGGCGCCGTTGGCGATGGCCCGGCCGGAGGCGGCCCAGGGGAACTTGGCGACTTCGGTCTTGCGGCCGGCTTTCCTGGCTTCGTCCTCGCCCAGGCCGACCCAGGCGACTTCCGGATGCGTGTAGGCGACGCCGGGAATCACGGTCGCATCGAAATGCGACTTCTGTCCTGCTGCCGCTTCCGCAGCGACATGCGCTTCATGCACGGCCTTGTGCGCCAGCATCGGTTGACCGACGACGTCGCCGATGGCGTAGATATTCGGCACGTTGGTGCGCATCTGCGAGTCGACCGGAATGAAGCCGCGTTCTGTGACCGCGACACCGGCCTTGTCGGCGCCGATCTTCAAGCCGTTCGGGCTGCGGCCGGCGGATTGCAGGACCAGGTCGTAGCGTTGCGCGTCTGCTGGCGCGTTCTCGCCCTCGAACTTGATCCAGATGCCGTCCTTCTTCGCTTCGGCGCTGGCGGTCCTGGTCTTCAGCATGATCTTCTCGAAGCGATGGGCGTTCTGCTTTTCCCACACCTTCACGAGATCGCGGTCCGGCCCCTGCATCAGGCCGTCGAGCATTTCGACCACGTCGACCTTGGCGCCCAGCGTCGAGTACACCGTCGCCATTTCCAGGCCGATGATGCCGCCGCCGATGACCAGCATGCGCTTGGGCAACTTGTTGTCAACTGAGCGCAATTCCAGCGCACCGGTCGAATCGACGATGCGTTCGTCGCGGGGAAGGAAAGGCAGATGCACGGCCGCCGAACCCGCGGCGATGATGCACTTGGCGAACTTGATGACCTTCTTCGCGCCGGTCTTTTCCTGCGCGTCGCCGGTCGTTTCCTCCACCTCGACATGATACGCGTCGAGGAAGTGGCCGTAACCGCGCACGACGTCGACCTTGCGGCCCTTGGCCATGCCCGAGAGGCCCGTGGTCAGCTTGCCGACCACCTTGGCTTTGTGGGCGCGCAGCTTGTCGATGTCGACCTTCGGCTTGGCGAAGCTGACGCCGAAGTCGCCGGCATGCGCCGCTTCTTCGATCACCGCGGCGACGTGCAACAGCGCCTTCGACGGGATGCAGCCGACGTTGAGGCAGACGCCGCCCAGCGTTGCATAGCGCTCGACCATCACCGTCTTCATGCCGAGGTCGGCGGAGCGGAAGGCGGCCGAATAGCCGCCGGGTCCGGCACCGAGCACCAGCATGTCGGTTTTGAGGTCGACCTTGCCAGTGTAGCTGCCAGCGGCAGGAGTGGCAGGAGTCAGTTGTGGGAGTACGCCACCTGCGGGCGCAGCGGGGGCGGGTGGGGGCGCGGTAGGCGCCGCCGCCGGCTTTTCCGCGGGTGCGGCCGCTTGCGCGGCGGCATCGAGCACCAGGATCACGCTGCCTTCGGAAACCTTGTCGCCGAGCTTGACCTTGAGTTCCTTCACTGTGCCGGCAACGGGCGCTGGAACGTCGAGCGTCGCCTTGTCGGATTCCAGCGTGACCAGCGAGGCTTCGGCTTCGACGACATCGCCCGGCTTGACGTGGATCTCGATCACCGGCACATCCTTGAAGTCGCCGATGTCGGGGACTTTGACGTCGAGGGCGCTCATAGCATCACCCTCCGGAAGTCGCCGAGCAGTTGCGCGAGGTAGGCGTTGAAGCGCGTCGCCAGTGCACCATCGATGACGCGGTGATCGGCCGACAGCGACAGCGGCACGATCAGGCGCGGCACGAAAGCTTTGCCGTCCCACACCGGCTTCATGCTCGATTTGCTGACGCCGAGGATCGCCACTTCGGGCGCATTGACGATGGGCGAGAACGCCGTGCCGCCGATGCCGCCGACGCTGGAGATGGTGAAGGTCGCGCCCTGCATGTCGGCCGGACCGAGCTTGCCTTCGCGCGCTTTCTTGGCGAGGTCGGAAGTTTCCTGGGCGATCTGCACCACCCCCTTCTGGTCGGCGTTCTTCAGCACCGGCACCATCAGACCGTTGGGGGTGTCAGCCGCGAAGCCGATGTGCCAGTAGTTCTTGAACACCTGATTCTCACCGTCGAGAGAGGAGTTGAGGTCCGGATACTTCTTCAACGCGGCGACCACCGCCTTGATGATGAAGGCGAGCATGGTGACCTTGATGCCGGCTTTCTCGTTCTCCTTGTTGAGCTGGACGCGCAGCGCCTCCAGGTCGGTGATGTCGGCATCCTCGTGGTAGGTGACGGCCGGGATCATCACCCAGTTGCGGGCGAGATTGGGACCGGAAATCTTCTTGATGCGCGACAGTGGCTTGACCTCGACCGGGCCGAACTTGGCGAAGTCCACCTGCGGCCAGGGCGGCAAATCCAGGCCACCAAAAGTCAGCCTTGGCGTGACCGGAGGGAATCCCTGTGGGAGTACGCCACCTGCGGGCATTTCGCCGGTCATGATGTTCTTCACGAACGATTGCACGTCGGCTTGCGTGATACGGCCCTTGGGTCCTGTGCCGGGCACCTTCGCTACATCGACGCCGAGTTCGCGCGCAAATGCACGCACGGACGGACTGGCGTGTGCCTTGATGCCACTTTCGGAGGCGAGCATCTCGCCTGGCGTCGGCATGCTGATCGAGGCGGGTGCCGTGGTCGGCTCGGCTTCGGTCGGGCGCAGATCGCACACTTCGCCGTCGGGCATGGGTGCGGCGATGGCGGGTGCCGGGGGCGTGTGGGTTGCCGCAGGCGCGGGTTTTTCGGCCGGG
>JBNKCS010000039.1:0-15759 GCA_050287865.1 Rhodocyclaceae bacterium
GGTGCGCTCGGTCAGGGACAAAGTCAGGCCTCGCCGAACGCCGGCAACGCGAAGCTGATGGCGGCGCTGCTTCCCGTCGTGCTTTCGATGCTGGGTAGTCAGCAGGGAGGCGGGAGCAATCTAGGCAACGTGCTGGGCGGCATGCTCGGCGGAAATCAGGGCGGCGGCGGGCTTGGTGGCTTGCTTGGCAGTGTGCTTGGCGGCGGACAAGGCGGTGGCGCCACAGGCGGACTTGGCGGCTTGGGCGCATTGCTCAACGGCTTCCAGCAAGCCGGTCTCGCTGACCGCGCTGCGTCGTGGGTCGGCACCGGCCAGAACATGCCGATTTCCGCCGACGACATCGGCAAGGTTTTCGGTGGCGACGCGATCGCGAAAATTGCCCAGCAGGCCGACATCAGCCATGGCGATGCCTCCTCGGGGCTGGCGGCCTTGCTGCCGCAATTGGTCGATCACCTGACTCCGAACGGACAGATGCCGGAAGGCGGACAGCTTGAAGCCGGGCTGGGTGATCTACTGAAGCAGTTCGGCCAAGCTTAGGGAATCGCTGATAGCTCGCTGCGAGGGCGAATCGCTGCATCGCGTGTTTGCTCGCTCCTCCTCTATCTGCTTGGGGTGCCTCGTCGCGCACTGCGCGGCTCGTTGTGTTTTTTCCTGTTCGCGACGTTCTTCAGGCGCGCCATAATCGACAGGACGTCTTGTTTATTCCGCCTGCGTCCTTGCGGGCGGTATCATATGGCGGGCAAGACGGAGCGGCTATCGGATGCGTTCCAACCCAACCATTCGGTCAATCAAATCGTGGTGCTCAATGAAGCAGTTGAATGCAGGAATCATCGGGATACATCAGGTCAACTCGGTGGATTTCGTTCGCAGTGCTTTCCAGATATACAACAGCGGCGACGTTCTGGCGGTACTGCGTGACGAAGAGACCGAACTTGACCTGAAACGGGAAATTACCCCGCAACCGGGTGGTGGTTGGCTTGATGTCCATCTTGATGTCATGGATGACGAGAGGCCGGCGCAGATTGTATTTACGTCCGGAACCGAAGGCGCACCCAAAGCCATTCTGCTTTCCCGGAAAGCGCTGGGAGACGTGGTTGTTAGGTTGAATAGGGTCATGCAGGTGGACGCCTCAATCCGCGAATACGTCGGGATTCCGGTGACCTATTCGTTCGGTTTCGGGCGCTGTCGCGCTGTTGCAACGGCTGGCGGCCGCTGTTTCATCCCAGACAACGGCTTCAATCCCGTAGAAGTCGCCCGCATGCTGGCTGCTGACGAGATCAACGCAATTTCGGCCGTGCCGACGTTGTGGCGTACCGTGCTTGCCCAGCCGCACATCATCGGCGAACTGGGGCGCAAGGTGAAATGGATCGAGATTGGCAGCCAATACATGAGCCGGCACGAGAAGGAACAGATGAAGGCGTTGTTCCCGAAGGCCGTTATCGTTCAGCACTACGGCTTGACTGAGGCGTCGCGCACGACCTTTCTGGTGATAAGCGACACCGATGGCGAACGACTTGAATCGGTCGGTCGGGTCTACGGCGAAGTCGAAGTGCAGACCTCTCCTGAAGGCCGCATCATGATCCGGGGGCCCAACGTCACTAGCGGGCAACTGATCGACGGTGAAATTCACAGCCTGATTGATGCCGACGGCTGGTATGCCTCCGGCGATTTCGGTCATATCGAGGATGGGTATTTGTACTACGGTGGCCGTGCCGACGACGTGATCAACTGCGGGGGTGTCAAGGTAAACCCCGATCCGCTACAGCAACGGATTAATGTTCGGCTGCATCTGGACAACCAGATTGCCGTTAGCCGTATCGACGATGCGTTGCGAGGTGACGGCTTCTTCATCGCCGTGGAGGCTGGCGCGCCGGTCGATCCGGCCCGCGTACGGGAAGCCGTCGGCGAGGAACTGATGGCGTTGGGCATCAACGCCGGGTCGTCGATCCAGGTGCAGACCGTCGAAGTCATTCCACGAACCGATACCGGCAAAGTCAGGCGCCGCCTGTTGTCTCAGTTGTATCGCCCTGCCGAGACAGCGAAGGTCGCGCCGAGGCGTCCGATCGACAAGGCCGTGTCGGTCCACGATCTGTTCGCGCAGGTTTTTCCCGGAGTGACGTTGAAGCCTGAGGATACTTTTCGCAGCCTCGGCGGCGATTCATTGAACTATGTGCAGATGGTGATGACGCTGGAGGAGCGCTTCGGATACACGCCGGTCAACTGGGACCGGATGACGTTGGAAGCGCTGGAAAAGATCGAGCAAAGGAAGGGTTCCACTTGGGTGCAGTGGGTCGATACCAGCATCTTCCTGCGTGCAGCGGCGATCACGGCTGTGGTCGCCACGCATAGCGGTGGCGTGGTTCTCGGTGGCGGCACGATGCTGCTGTTCGTTCTGATTGGCTACAACATGGCGCGTTTCAAGGCCGACGACTTTGCGGCTGGCCATATCTGGAAATGGATGGCTACTTACGCCGTCGTCATCCTGATTCCCTATTACGTCATGGCGGCCATCTACCAGGTCGGGCATCGCGAATTCGAAATTGACACCATATTGCTGTATTCGAATCTGGTCACGCGCAAGATCACCGTCATGTTTCCGTTCTGGTTCGTGCAGGTGCTGTTGCAATGCCTGCTCATCGTCGGTGCGCTGTTTTCGGTGAAGGCTCTGCGCCGGTACGCGGCCGGTACGCCATTCGGTTTTTCACTGGCCATGTTCGCCGCGCTGTTTGCGGTGCACGAGTTGTACCCGGTGTTCTGGCATACGGAGTACTGGAACGGTCTGGTTCCGACCCGCTTCATGGTCATCCTTTGGCTTGGCTGGTCGCTGTACGTTGCGGAAACCCGATGGCAGAAGGTCGTCATTTCGCTGGCCGGCGTGGTCCTGGCATTCGCCGACAGCGGTTTGCGCTTTGGGACCATTTGGCTGCTCTTGCCAAGCCTGATGCTGCCCTTTGTCCCGCGTGTGCCGGTGCCTGCGTTGCTGAAAAAACCGATCAGCGACATCGGTGCCGCAACGTTCTACATCTTCAGCGTGAACGGTCTGATTATTTCGGTGATGGCGCACATCGTTGATATTCCTTCGATACTGCTTGTGTTCGTGATCACGATGACTCTGTCGATGGGCGTGTGGTGGATCATGGAGAGGATGCGGCTGGTCGCCCGCATTCAGACAACACTGAATCTGAAGCTCAAAGCGGGATCCGCCTGACGCAACGCGTACGTCTTTTTTATGAAGTGCCGGCCCAATCGTCGAAAGGAATAGCTTCGTGGGCGAAACCCGCCTTATCCATGGCTTCCATGCCATTACCGCGAAGTTGCGGCATGCCCCGGAAGACGTGAAGGAGTTATTCGTCGCCGAGGGGCGCCAGGACGCCCGTGCGCGCGATCTGCTGAAGGCTGCTCAAGCCGCGGGGGTGCGAGTGTTGCCGGTCGATACGGCGCGGCTGGACGGAATGGCGGGCGGTGCCCGGCATCAGGGAGTGGTGGCGCGTGTGGCCGCGACGGCCAAATATCTGACGCTGGACGACGTCATGGAAAATCTGTCCGAATCGGCGCTGTTGCTGGTGCTGGACGGCGTAACCGACCCGCACAATCTTGGCGCCTGCCTGCGTGTGGCCGACGCGGCGGGCTGTCACGCGGTGCTGGCACCGAAGGATCGCGCCTGCGGCCTGAATGCGACGGCGATCAAAGTGGCTTCGGGCGCTGCGGACACCGTGCCTTACCTCATGGTAACTAACCTGGCTCGCAGCCTGCGCGATATTCAGGAGCGGGGCGTTTGGGTGGTCGGCGCGGCCGGCGAGGCGACGAAAGACATCTACGCGATCGACCAGAAGGGGCCGCTGGCCTGGGTGCTCGGTGCGGAAGGCAGCGGATTGCGACGGCTGACGCGCGATACCTGCGACGAACTGGCGCGTATTCCGATGGTGGGTAGCGTCGAAAGCCTGAACGTCTCGGTGGCTTCGGGTATCTGTCTTTTCGAGACCCGTCGCCAGCGGCTGCTCAGTCCCTAGCCTGTTACCAGGGTTGCCACCAGGGTTTGCGATCCGGATCGTAGCCTTTGGCGAGATAGGGGCTGTTCGGAAAGTTCTTCTTCAATACCCGCTCGGCGTCGGCGCGCAGATCCTCCATGCCCAGGGCCTTGTATCCCCTGATCAGGACACTGAGCGCCTCTTCGAGGGCAGGCGCTTCCGGGTAGGTTGTGATGGCTGCCTGGGCGCGGCCAACGGCGGCGACGTAGGCGCCACGGCGCAGGTAGTAGCGGGCGACATGCACCTCGTGCGAGGCCATGGCGTTGACCAGGTAACTCATGCGCTGGCGTGCGTCCTTGGCGTATCGGCTTTCGGGAAAGCGGGTGACGAGTTCCCTGAATGAAAGGAAGGCATCCCTGGCCGCCTTGGGGTCGCGGTCAGACATGTCGTTCGAACCCAGACCGCCCAGGATGCCGAGATCCTCGTTGAAATTGACCAGTCCCTTGAGGTAGTAGGCGTAGTCGACGTTGGGATGATTCGGGTGCAGGCGAATGAAGCGGTCGCAGGCGGAGAGGGCCGATGCCGGCTCATTCTGCTTGTAGTAGGCGTAGGCGGATTCCAGCTGCGCCTGCTGGGCGTAGCGCCCGTAGGGATAGCGTGCCTCCAGCTTCTCGTAGTATTTGACGGCCCGGTCGTAGGCGCCTTCGGACATGGCATCCTTGGCTTCCGAGTAGAGCTTGCTGGCCGACCAGGAAAGCGTCTCATCCGCTTCCGGCGTCGAGCCGCAACCGGCGATGCCGAACAGGAGAAGCGAGACGAGCAGAGCCGCTACACTACGCATGATGAGTACCCGAGAAACAAACGCCGCGGATTATAGCCCAGCGACCGTGGTCATCCCGGCGGAATGCGCCGGCCTGCGGCTTGACACGGTGCTGGCGCGCCTGTTCGTCGAGCACTCGCGCAGCCGCCTGCAGGCCTGGTTGAAGGAAGGGCGAGTCCGTGTCGATGGCGTCGTCGCGGATGTCAAGCGCAAGGTATTGGGTGGCGAACAGGTAAGCGTCGCGGCGGTGACGAGCGTGGCGGATACGGGACATCGTCCCGAAGCCATCGACCTGCCGATCGTCTACGAGGACGACCATCTGTTGGTGATCGACAAGCCCGCAGGGCTGGTGGTGCATCCGGGCAGCGGCAACTGGTCGGGCACGATGATGAATGCGCTGCTGCATCACGCGCCGCAACTGGCCGAGGTGCCCCGCGCCGGCATCGTGCATCGTCTCGACAAGGACACCAGCGGCTTGCTGGTGGTGGCGAAGACGCTGGTGGTGCAAACAGACCTGGTGCGCCAGTTGCAGGCACGCACCGTGAAACGCCACTATCTGGCGCTGGTGCATGGCGAGGTTGGTGCTCCGGGTTCGGTCGATGCGCCTATCGGTCGCCATCCGGTACAGCGGACCAAAATGGCCATCGTCAAGCAGGGCGGGGCGGGTCGCGACGCGCGCACGCATTACGCGCCGCGCGAGCGCTTCCCGGCGGCGACGCTGATCGAATGCCGGCTGGAAACCGGACGCACGCACCAGATCCGGGTGCACATGGCTTCGATCGGCCATCCGCTGGTCGGCGATCCGGTTTACGGCAAGCGCAAAGCGGCGGACACGCGGCTCGACGTCTTCCCGCGGCAGGCGTTGCACGCCTGGCGGCTGGCACTGGTCCATCCGGCGACCGGCGAGGAAATGAGTTGGGAAGCGCCGATGCCGGACGACTTTTCCACGCTGTTGGCGACGCTGCGCGGCGTACCCCGTGCGGGGCATTCCATATCGCCATGACTGACTTTTCGTTTCTTCTGCCCGACTGGCCGGCGCCCGCCAATGTGAAGGCGTTGGTGACGACACGGACGTTTGGCAACCTCGCCGACCACGTCGGCGACGAAAAGTCAGCCGTGGCGACACGCCGCGCAGCGCTTCGCAAACACCTGCCCGACGAGCCGTTGTGGCTGACTCAGGTGCATGGCACGCGTTGCGTGGCGGCGGAGACGGCGACGGCCGGCGTCGAGGCCGATGCCTCGTGCGCGCGAACAGCCGGCAGGGTTTGCGCAGTACTGACCGCCGACTGCCTGCCGGTTTTACTCTGCGACGACGCCGGGACGACGGTTGCGGCAGCCCACGCCGGCTGGCGAGGCCTGGCGGCGGGCGTGATAGAGGCGACCGTGAGCGAAATGGGCGTTCCCGCCGAAAGACTGATGGCGTGGCTGGGCCCGGCCATCGGTCCGGCGGCATTCGAGGTCGGCGACGAGGTTCGCGAGGCATTCGTCGGCCCGGACGTCGCTGCTGTGGAGGCCTTTGTTGCGCATGTTGAAGGCAAATGGATGTGCGACCTGTACGCACTGGCCAGGCGCCGCCTGGCGCGCCTGGGCGTCGGGCGCATCTTCGGTGGTGATCGCTGCACTTTCACCGAAACGGACAGTTTCTACTCCTATCGCCGAGAACGCAATGCCGGACGCATGGCCAGTCTGATCTGGACCCTATAATCGGGCCATGACGACCCTCGCCTGGATCATCGCCGCCAGCTTCGCCGGCGGTGCGCTTTCGGTACTCGCCGCAGCGCTTTTCGCCTACAACGCCCGCGCCGGCTGGGTGCCGATCCTGATCAGCTTTGCGATCGGCGCGCTGCTCGGCGCGGCATTTCTCGACGTTCTACCCGAGGCCGTCGTCGCCAGTGGCGATGCGACGGCGACGATGACGACCGTGCTGGCCGGTATTCTCGGTTTCTTCATACTGGAAAAGCTGGTGCTCTGGCGCCACTGCCACATCGAATCCTGCGAAGGCCACGAGCCGCATTTCGGCGATCACGGCGATCACGGCCGCAGCGGCTTGATGATCCTGGTTGGCGACACCTTCCACAATTTTGTCGACGGGGTGCTGATTGCCGCCGCCTTTATCGGGGATCCGCAACTCGGCATAGTGACCGCGCTGGCCATCATCGCCCACGAGATTCCGCAGGAAGTGGGCGATTTCCTGATCCTGCTGCACTCCGGCTACAGCAAGGCGCGGGCGCTGCTGTTCAACCTGCTGTCCAGCCTGGCGACGCTGGTCGGCGGCGTGTTGGCGTGGTTTGCGCTGTCGGTCGTGGAGAGCGTGGTGCCGACGCTGCTGGCGCTCGCGGCGGCGAACATGATCTACGTGGCCGTCGCCGACCTGATTCCCGGCCTGCACAAACGGCCGGAACTGGGCGCGACCGTTCAACAGGTGCTACTGATCGGCGCCGGCATCGCCGCCATCGTCCTCACGCACCACCTCGTCGCCAGCTTCGGCCTCTCTTAGCCGGCGGCGTCGGAGCGGGGCGCCGAAAATCCACAGCAGCAGCGACAGCGGCAGCAAGCCGTATAAGGTGAATGTAAGGATTCCCGCAATAATATTGGGCTCGGTCACCGCCATTAGCAGCGTGACGTAGATCCAGCCGATCGCAACGATGTACATGGTTCGATTGTAGGGTATCGGGCCGGGGCGTCGCTTGACAGGCGTCGATGCTGCAACGCAAAATCAACCGGGACGGAAGAAGGCGCAGGGCGCCGGAAAGGGTGGGGATGTCGGAAAGTCCGGATTTCGCCGCTGCCATGCTGCAATGGATGCAGGCGTGGCAGCCGCAGGGCGATGCGCTGGCTGCATTGCAGAACGAGTGGCGGCAGCGCCACATGGAACTCTGGCAGGCGATGGTCAATCGCAAAAACGACGATCCCTCGCCGACTGTCGCTGCCGCCGAACCGGGGGACCGCCGTTTTGACAATCCGGCCTGGGCCGAGAGTCCGATCTTCGACTACCTGCGCCAGGCCTATCGCATCAACGCCGACTATCTGAAAACGGCGGTCGAGGCGGCGCCGGTCGCCGAAGGTCAGGCCAAGGACAGGCTGCGTTTCATGACGCGGCAGGTGGTCGACGCGATGGCGCCGTCGAACTTCATTGCCACCAATCCCGAGTTCGTCAAGACTGCCCTTGAGACCAACGGCGAGAGCATCACCCAGGGCATCAAGAATCTGATCGCCGACCTCGAAAAAGGTCGCATTTCGATGACCGACGACTCTGCTTTCGAGGTCGGCCGCAACCTCGCCATTACGCCAGGTTCGGTGGTGTACGAGAACGAGGTCATGCAACTGATCCAGTATTCGCCGCTGACCGAGACCGTGGCGAAGCGGCCGTTCGTGATGGTGCCGCCCTGCATCAACAAGTACTACATCCTCGATCTGCAGCCGGCGAACTCCTATGTCCGTTACGCGGTGGAGCAGGGCAACACCGTCTTCCTGGTCTCCTGGCGCAATCCGAAGGCCGGGCAGGGGCATCTCTGTTGGGACGATTACATCGAACAGGGCGTGCTGACCGCCATCAAGGTGGTCAAGGAAATCTGCAAGGTCGACCAGGTCAATGCACTCGGCTTCTGCGTCGGCGGCACCATCATTTCCTCGGCGCTAGCCGTCGCCGCGGCGCGTGGCGACAAGTCGGTGGCCTCGCTGACACTCCTCACCACGCTGCTCGATTTTTCGGAGCCGGGCGAACTCGGCTGCTTCATCGACGAAACGTCGGTCGTTGCACGCGAGAACACCATCGGCAAGGGCGGCCTGCTGAAGGGCAGCGAACTGTCGTCCGTCTTCTCGGCGCTGCGCGCCAACGACCTCATCTGGCAGTACGTCGTCGGCAATTACCTGAAGGGCGGCAAGCCGGCGCCCTTCGATCTCCTGTACTGGAATTCCGATTCGACCAACCTGCCGGGACCGTTCGCCGCCTGGTACCTGCGCAATATGTATCTGGAAAACAACCTGCGCGTACCCGGCAAGCTCTCGATGTGCGGCGTCAAGGCCGATCTGGGCAAGGTTGACGTGCCGGCGTTCATTCTCGCCACGCGCGAGGACCACATCGTGCCCTGGATGACTTCCTATCTCGGCCGCGGGCTGCTTGGCGGCAAGACCACCTTTGTGCTCGGCGCCTCGGGACATATTGCCGGTGTGATCAATCCGGCGGCCAAGAACAAGCGCAGTCACTGGGTGAACGATGCCAACGTCGCCGATCCCGAGGAGTGGCTGAACGGCGCCACGGAGGTGCCGGGAAGTTGGTGGCCGCGCTGGGCAGAGTGGCTCAGGCAATTTGCCGGCGGCGAAGTGGCGGCGCGCGGCCGGCTGGGCAGCAAGACCTATGCGCCGCTGGAACCGGCGCCGGGTCGCTACGTAAAAGAGAAGGCCTGACGGCCTCGATACAACCCCGACAGGAGGAGAGCGAAAAATGCAACGAGTGGCACTGGTGACAGGCGGCATGGGCGGTCTCGGCGAGGCCATTTGCGTGAAGCTGGCGGCGTTGGGCGACAAGGTGGTGACCACCTACAGCCCCAGCAACAGCAAGGCGCAGGACTGGCTGCGCAAAATGAACGACATGGGCTACGGTTTCATCGGTCATCCCTGCGATGTCACCGACTTCGATTCCTGCAAGGCATGCGTCGATTTTGTGACGAAGGAAGTCGGCCCGGTCGACGTGCTGGTGAACAACGCCGGCATCACCCGCGACATGACGTTCAAGAAGATGACCAAGGCCGACTGGGATGCGGTGATGCACACCAACCTCGATTCCGTCTTCAACATGACCAAGCAGGTCATGGACGGCATGGTCGAGCGCAAGTGGGGTCGCGTCATCAACATCGCCTCGGTCAACGCGCAGAAGGGCGCCTTCGGCCAGACCAACTATTCGGCGGCCAAGGCCGGCATGCACGGCTTCACCAAGGCGCTGGCGCTCGAGGTGGCGAAGAAGGGCGTGACGGTGAACACGATCTCGCCCGGCTACATCGGTACCAAGATGGTCATGGCCATCCCGCACGAGGTGCTGGAATCCAAGATCCTGCCGCAGATTCCGCAATCGCGGCTGGGCAAGCCGGAAGAAGTGGCCGGCCTCGTCGCCTATCTCGCTTCCGAGGAGGCGGCTTTTGTCACCGGCGCCAATATTTCCATCAACGGCGGCCAGCACATGTACTGATGCGGGTCGTCGAAATCAACCAGGAGAAGTGAAATGACCCAACGTACCGCATTCGTCACCGGCGCCATGGGCGGCCTCGGCACTGCCATCTGCCAGGCGTTCGCCAAGGACGGCTACAAGGTGGTGGCTGCCTACCACCCCGAGTACGACAACAAGGACGAGTGGCTGAAGGAAATGGCGGATGCCGGCTTCAAGGACTTCGTCTGCGTTGCCGGCGACGTCTCGAATATCGACGACTGCGCAAGGATGGCCACCGAAGCCGAAGCCGCCGCCGGTCCGATCGACATCCTGGTGAACAACGCCGGCATTACCCGCGACCGCATGTTCGCCAAGATGGAGAAGGGGCAGTGGGACGCAGTCATCGCCACCAACCTCTCCAGCCTGTTCAATATGACCAAGCAGGTTTCCGCCAAGATGGCCGAGCGCGGCTGGGGCCGCATCATCAACATCTCGTCGGTTAACGGCGTCAAAGGTCAGGCCGGCCAGACCAACTATTCAGCGGCCAAGGCCGGCGTGATCGGTTTCAGCAAGGCGCTGTCGCAGGAACTGGCGACCAAGGGCGTCACCGTCAATGCCATCGCTCCGGGCTACGTCGCCACCAAGATGGTCATGGCCATCCGCGAGGACGTTCTGAAGGGCATCATCGACACCATCCCGATGAAGCGTCTCGCCAAGCCCGAGGAAATCGGCGCGCTGTGCTCCTATCTGGCCTCCGATCTGGCTGGCTATATGACTGGCGCCACGCTGAACATCAATGGCGGCCTGAATTTCCAGTAGGACGAAAGTCAGCCGTCGCGCTACGCCGAAACCCCCGCTTTAGTGGGGGTTTCGTTTTATACTTGCTGCGCCGCCACAATCCGTGGCTGGAGGAGAGCAAGATGGCCGAGCCAGTCAGACTCATCAAGAAGTATCCGAACCGTCGTCTCTACGATACGCGGACCAGCACCTATATCACCTTGGTCGACGTCAAGGAACTCGTGCTCAAGCATGAGGAATTCCAGGTCGTCGATGCCAAGACCGGCGAGGACCTGACGCGCAACATCCTGCTGCAGATCATCCTCGAAGAGGAAGCCGCCGGCGCGCCGATGTTCTCGTCCGACGTGCTGGCGCAGATGATCCGTTTCTACGGCAATGCCATGCAGGGCATGATGGGCAAGTACCTCGAAAACAACGTCAATGCCTTTGCCGACATGCAGAAGCAGTTTCAGGAGCAGGCGCGCCATCTGTACGGCGACAAAACCGGCATGAACAAGGAACTCTGGTCGCAATTCCTGACCTTTCAGGGCCCGGCGATGCAGAGCATGATGGGCGCCTACGTCGAGCAGAGTGCCAAGATGTTCCAGCAGATGCAGGAGAACATGCAGGAACAGACGCGCAAACTGTTTACCGGTTTCCCGATTCCCGGCTACCCCCAGGCCGACAAGGCCGACGACAAGAAATAGCCTAGTGGTTCGCCGGAAACAGGCGCCAACGGTAGGTTTCGTTTCGCTGGGCTGTCCGAAGGCGACGGTCGACGCGGAGCAGATTCTCACCCGGCTGCGCGCCGAAGGCTACGAAATCTCCTCCACCTATGACGGCGCCGACCTGGTCGTCGTCAATACTTGCGGCTTCATCGACGCTGCGGTCGAGGAATCGCTGGAAGCGATCGGCGAGGCGCTGGACGAGAATGGCCGTGTTGTGGTCACGGGTTGTCTGGGCGCCAAAGGTGACATCGTCCGCGAGAAGTATCCGAAGGTTCTCGCTGTCACCGGCCCGCATGCGCTGGCCGAAGTCATGGCGGCGGTGCATGAGCACCTGCCGCCGCTGCATGACCCCTTCGTCGACCTCGTGCCGCCGCAGGGGATCAGGCTGACGCCGGAACATTACGCCTACCTCAAGATTTCGGAGGGCTGCAACCACCGGTGCAGCTTCTGCATCATTCCCGCCTTGCGCGGCGACCTCGTCAGCCGGCCGATCGGCGAAATCGTCCAGGAAGCGGAGAAGCTGGTCGAGGCCGGCGTCAAGGAACTGCTGATTGTTTCGCAGGACACCAGCGCCTATGGCGTCGACGTCAAGTACCGCACCGGTTTCGTCGGTGGCCGGCCGGTCAAGACCCGGCTGTTCGAGCTGGCGCGCGAACTCGGCCAGCTTGGTGTCTGGGTGCGGCTGCACTATATGTATCCCTACCCGAACGTCGACGAGCTGCTGCCGCTGATGGCCGAAGACAAAATACTGCCTTACCTCGACGTGCCTTTTCAGCACGCCAGTCCGCGCATCCTCAAGGCGATGAAGCGGCCGGGCGACGTCGACAAGGTGCTCGATCGCATCGCCGCCTGGCGCGGCGTGGTGCCACGGCTGACTATTCGTTCGACCTTCATCACCGGGTTCCCCGGCGAGACCGAACAGGAGTTCGACGAGCTGCTGCAGTTCCTCGATGCCGCCGAACTAGACCGCGTCGGCGCCTTCGCCTACTCGCCGGTCGAAGGCGCGGCGGCCAATGAACTTCCCGGCGCGCTGCCGGAAGCATTGCGCGAGGAGCGCCGCTTGCGGCTGATGCAGCATCAGGAAGACATCAGCACGCGACGCCTGGAGCAGCGTATCGGCCGGACGATGCAGGTGCTGGTCGACGACGTCGACGACGAGGGTGCCATCGCCCGTTCCAGCGCCGATGCGCCGGAGATCGACGGAGTAGTCTACGTCACCGACGGACACGACCTCGAAATCGGTGAGTTCGCGAAGGTGACGATCACCGATTGCGACGTGCATGACCTTTTCGCCAACTTGCAAGCGGAGGCGATGTGAAGACGATTATTGGCCTGGCGCTTGGCGCCGGTTCCGCGCGCGGCTGGGCGCACATCGGCGTATTGCGGGCATTGACCGAGGCGGGCATCGTCCCCGATGTCGTCTGTGGATGCTCCAGCGGCGCCATGGTCGGGGCTGCCTATGCCAACGGCGACATCGACGAGCTCGAGGAATGGGTATCGCGGATGACCTGGAAGCAGGTCGTCGGGCTGCTGGATCTCAGTTTTTCCGGCGGACTGCTCAACCGCGACAAGCTGTTCGCATTCTTCGAGAGCCATTTCATCGGCAAGGACTTCTCCGAACTTTCGGTGCCGTTCGCCTGCGTCGCCACCGAACTCGCCACCGGCCGGGAAGTCTGGCTGCGCGACGGTCCGTTGTCGACGGCGCTGCGTGCCACCAGCGCGCTGCCGGGCTTGTTTCCCCCGGTCAACCGCGACGGCAGACTGCTGGTCGACGGCGGACTGGTCGATCCGGTGCCGGTGTCGCTTTGCCGGGCGCTCGGCGCCCACATCGTCATCGCCGTCGATCTCGGCTCCGACATCGTCGGCAGTTCGCTGCGGCGCAATCTCACCGAAGAGGAAAAGCAGGGCCCCGGCTGGACCGACAAACTGCTCGGCAGCCTTGGACTGAAGCGAAACGACGGGCTGCCGTCGGTCACCAGCGTGCTATCCACCAGTATCTCGATCATGCAGACGCGCATCGCCCGTAGCCGGATGGCCGGCGAGCCGCCGGACATCCTGATCTCGCCGCGGCTCGCGCACCTCGGCTTGATGGACTACCACCGCGCCACGGAAGCGATTCCGGAGGGTGCGGCGGCCGTCAAGCGCATCCTGCCGGCGATCGAACACGTGCTCAAGCAATGATCGTGCTGATCGACTCGCTGCGGTCTGTCGTCGGCGCCGAGCATGTCCTCACCGAACCGGCCGATGTCGCGCCGTTCGTTACCGACTGGCGCGGCCGCTATTCCGGAACTGCGCTCGCAATAGTCAGGCCTGGTGACACGCCGCAGGTGGCCGAAGTGGTGCGGTTGTGTACGCAGGCCGGCGTCGCCATCGTGCCGCAGGGCGGCAACACCGGCTTGTGCGGCGGCGGTACGCCGCGCGATGGCGAAGTGGTGGTTAGTCTGACGCGATTGAATCGCATCCGCGGCGTTGACGTCGCCAACAACACCATCTGCGTCGAAGCCGGCTGTACGCTGGCGGCGGTGCAGGAAGCGGCGGTGGCGGCCGGACGCCTGTTTCCGCTGTCGCTGGCCGCCGAAGGTACCGCCACCATCGGCGGCAATCTCGCCACCAACGCCGGCGGTGTGCAGGTGCTGCGCTATGGCAACGCGCGCGAACTCTGCCTCGGTCTCGAAGTCGTGCTCCCCGACGGACGCGTCTGGAACGGTCTGCGCGGATTGCGCAAGGACAACACCGGTTACGACATGAAGCACCTCTTCATTGGCGCCGAGGGTACGCTGGGTCTGATCACCGCCGCCGTGCTCAAGTTGTTCTCGCAACCGCGACAAGTGGCGACGGCGTGGGCGAGCGTCGCGACGCCGCGGGCCGCCGTCGCGCTGCTGACGCGTCTGCGCGAGCGGATCGGCGGTCGTATTACCGCTTTCGAACTGGTCAGCCGTTCCTCGCTGGAGATGGTGCTGAAGCACATTCCGCAAAGTCGCGATCCGCTGCCCGACCGTTCTCCCTGGCAGGTGCTGATCGAACTCTCCGACACTATGGAGTCCGAACTCGATGCGGCCCTGCAGGATGTGCTGGTGGAAGCCGCCGAGGCCGGCGACGTCAACGATGCGGCGCTGGCGCAAAGCGAAGCGCAGGCGCAGGCTTTATGGCGGCTGCGCGAGAACATTTCCGAAGCGCAGAAGATCGAGGGTGTTTCGATCAAGCACGACATCTCGCTGCCCGTGTCGCGCCTGCCCGAGTTCATCGACCAATGTGACGCCGCACTTGCCGCTGCATTTCCCGGCGTGCGTATCGTCTGCTTCGGCCATCTCGGCGACGGCAACCTGCATTACAACCAGTCCAAGTCCGTCGCGCAGGACAACGACGCGTTCATCGCGCAAAGCGACGCGGTCAATCGTGTTGTGCACGACCTCGTCGCCGAACTGGGCGGCTCGATCTCGGCAGAGCACGGCCTCGGCCAGCTCAAGCGCCAGGAGATCCTTCGCTACAAGAGCGAAGTTGAAATGGACATGATGCGCGCGGTAAAGAAAGCCCTCGACCCGGCAGGGTTGATGAACCCCGGCAAAGTGCTCTAAAAAAGTTCCCGGCACGGCTTTACAGCCCAGGGTTCGATACATATAATGCGCGCTCTCTTGTGGGGGTATAGCTCAGCTGGGAGAGCGCTTGCATGGCATGCAAGAGGTCCGCGGTTCGATCCCGCGTACCTCCACCAAAACGATAAGACCCTATCGTCTAGAGGCCTAGGACAACACCCTTTCACGGTGTGAACCGGGGTTCGACTCCCCGTAGGGTCGCCAGGATTTTCCTGGCAACGCGAGTTGTCGGGTACGAAGAAGCCCCGCCGGATGCCAGTCTGCGCGGGGCTTTTCGTTTAGGATCGCGGGAATACGTACTTATCGAGTGAGCGTTCCTTTCCCCGACCAGAACATGCGTGTCCTTTCCGTCATTCCGCCGATGACGCAGCTCAACGCGCCGTATCCGTCGACGGCCTACCTGACCGGCTTCCTGCGTTCGCGCGGAATCGAAGCCGTGCAGGAGGATCTGGCGCTGGCGCTGGTGTTGAAACTCTTTTCGCCCGCGGGCTTGCGCAAGTTGCGCGAGTGCGTTGTCGCCTTGCCGCGCAAGCGGCGTACCGCCACGACTGACTTTTTCCTGAATGAATTCGACCGCTATGTCGATACCGTCGAGGCTGCGGTCGCCTTTCTTCAGGGACGTGACCCCACTCTCGCCCATCGCTTCGTCCGGCGCGACTTTCTGCCCGAGGGGCCGCGCTTCGCCGCGCTTGATGTCTATGTGGATGAGGAGGGCGGCGATCCGCTCGCC
>JBNKCS010000040.1:0-15743 GCA_050287865.1 Rhodocyclaceae bacterium
GTCGGCGCCCTCTACGGCCGCGACGCGCTGCCGGCGCGCTGGGTCAAAGCGCTCGATTCAACCGCCCGCAAAGCCTGCGCCACGCAGGCGCGGAAGCTGGTCGCGCTGACTCTTTCCGTCTGAATCAGGTGGCGTCCCGCCACGGCTGACTTTTCCAAATTCCCCAGCGCGTCGAGCCGCGTTCGTTTAATCTTATGCAGTTGGACTTTCCAGCCTAACGGTGGGTGCTGCTAAAGGAGCAGCTTGGACAGGAGGACTGTTCATGAACGCCAAAACGGTGAAGTCGTACGGGGCATGGCTATTGGCCGTGTTCGCGATATTGGCAAGCACTGCCTGCGGCAGACAGGAGCACCCGAAAGGCAGCGCGAAATCCGGGGCGGCCTCGAGTCAATTCGAATACGCCGGGATGGATGATGCGTCGGGGGACCGGATGTATGTCGTGAAGGAAGCTATCGACGGCATATTCGCGTTCAGGGACCGGTGCCGGGAGCTGTGCTCGGGCGAAGACACCTTCGCACTATGGAACGACAACGAATATCACATCTGCCGTTGCCCGGAACAGGGGAAACGCTATCTTCTGAAAATGAAGGACAGCGAGCGCATGACCACGTCGGAGAAGGACTTTCGCGAGGCGATCCGGAAAGGCATTCGGGAAGGAACAAGATCCTCGAATTGACGGGTTGCCATCGCCGACCTCGATGGCGGGAAAGTACGGGCATTCCTCTTATGCCGACTGCCTTTCTCCGGTACAGTTCGGACGGAGGTCTTTCAACAGGCTCGTAGCGCCTGCTGAAGCCGGGGCGATTCAAGGTCAACGACAGTCCTGAGGGCAGGGAACCCGTGTTCAAAGCCAACACTTTCAGTCTTGAGCAGGTACTTCGGCAGCTTGCGGATCTCGATATCCAGTTTTCCGTGCACGGTGCTTCGACAAGGGACCGCTATGCCTTCAAGAGCCTGCGGCAGGTGGAAGAGCAGGGCATCTACTTCCTGGTGGGCGGGATCCAGAATCCCCCGGCAATCCGGCACTCGATCATCCTCCATCCCGAAGAGTCCTTCGGCGGGGAAGGCAATGTGACCATCCGCGTCGGGAATCCCCAGTTGGTTTTCTACCAGCTGATGGCGTCGATGGTGGCTCAGCCCGAAAAGCCGGCGGGCATTCACGCTACGGCGATCGTCGGCGAGGGGTGCGAGATCGATCCGGGGGCCTACGTCGGCCCCTACTGCGTCCTGGAAGACTGCGTCGTCAAGGCCGGAGCGAGGCTACACTCGCATGTCACGGTGATGAGCGGCACCACCATCGAAGAGGACGTCACCATCGAGTCGCACTCGACGATAGGCGCCACCGGGTCGGCGTGGGTCTGGAATCCGGCCACGCGCCGCCGCGTCATCCAGCCGCAGATCGGCTACACCAAGATAGGCAGAAGTACTTTTCTGGGGAGCAACATCTCGGTGGTTCGCGGTTCGGTGAACGAGACGACGTCCATCGGCGAAGGCTGTGTCATCGCGCCGGGCAGCAAGATCGGGCACGGCTCGCGCATCGGCGACTACTGCCACTTTGCCAACAATGTCGCCATTGCCGGGAACGTCACGCTGGGAAGGGAATGCTTCCTGGGCTCGGGCGCCGTCGTTCGTCCCCAGACACGTTTGGCGGAGCGTACCGTAGTGGGTGCCGGAGCGACGGTAGTCCAGCACTGCGACGAGCCTGGCCAAGTGCTCATGGGAACTCCCGCCAGGCCCGTGAAATCGGCCACCGACAAAATGGTTGGCGTACCCGAACCACTGGATAGCGAGGAAGCGAAATGATCGGCAAATTTTCCATCGTGTCGGAGCAGGCCCGGATAGGCGAGGGCGTTTCCATTGGCCGTTTCTGCATCGTCGAAGACGATGTCGAACTGGCCCAGGGCGTAGTGGTGGAGGACTACGCGATGATCCTCAAGGGGGCCCGGATCGGTCGCAACACGAAGATCGGCACCTACACCAAGATCGGCAGGAATGTCGTGATCGGCAGCGACTGCTCGTTTACCTCCTTCTGCGAGATCCGTGACAACTGCCAGCTCGGCAACCACGTGCTCATGGGGAGTCGCGGCACGCTCTCGGCCAACACCATCGTGGAAGACGACGTGGTGATGAAGTACGCCTTCGTGGTGACCGATACTCCAGACCTGACGCGGAACGACGAAAAGATCACGGGCCGGCTGAAGAAGGGATCGCGATTCGGCGCCAGCGTGGTGATCATGCCGTCCGTGACCATCGGCGCGAATTCGGAGATCGGCGCCTGCTCGCAGGTCAGGAAGGATGTGCCGGACAACGAGGTCTGGTTCGGCATGCCTGCCAAGTACTACAGGGACGCATAGGCGGCGTGCCGCCACGGCTGACTTTTCGTACGGGCAGGGAGAGTCGCCACGGTTCCGGATTCCCTTGCCTGCTCGCGGGAACGTAATGTTGCTCCGTAGCCTGACTTCACTCGTCATCGTCATGTACGCCGCAGGCAGCTTCGCCGATGCGCCGACGGCGGCCGTGGTGATCAACCGGAACCACAGTCACCAGCTCGCCTCCTGGAGCGGTCCCCATTTCCCGAGTTTCCCGAGGGACACGATGCCGCGGGATGGAACCTGGCAGGGGCTTTACTGCGACGACGCGGACTGCGAGGTGAGAGAGGCCACCGTGGCCGTGATGGGCGGCACGATGGCCAACTGCGACGACCGCGAGCAATACGCCGAAACCATCTATGCCGGTGGCGATCCGGTCGCCGTGTTCAACGGCGTGAGTCTTCCAGTCGGGAAGGTGGCGACCGCACTGCTGGCCAGGAAGGCGCCGGACGCGTCCCCGCAATTCGAGGACTTCAGGAAGGTGGGCGTCTGGTACGTGCAGTTCAACGGCCAGTACGTGGGCATCTCCTGGGTTCGCATGGCGTCGCCGAAGTCTGCGGACGAGTATCTGTACCGATACTATCTCGTCGATGGCGCGACGAAGCAGTTCATCTTTTCGTCCACCGGCGGCAGGTCGGAGGAGGCCGGCGGTACCGTTGCGCCGTTCGTGCATTGGGCCGGCGATCTGGACCGGGACGGCAAGGTCGACCTGCTGGTGGAAATCCCGTATCGCCTGGATCGCGGCGCGAAAGCGCGGTGCCAGGTTTCCCACCGGCTGTACCTGTCATCTCTGGCGCAGGCGCAGGAAATTCTCCACAAGGCCGCGCAGACTGCCGGGCAACAGCCGGCGTGTACCTGCCGACTTGGTCGAGACGGCCGCTAGGTCCCTTGCGCCTTGAGCCGCGCGGCAAGCGCGCTGTCCATGGTGATCAGGTGCTTGTGAAACCAGTCCGGCAGACCGACGGCGACGTAGGCGCGGGCCAGGCCGAGCCGGCCCTTGGCGACGCCGCGGCCGATTTGCGCCAGTTGGCCGAGTACGCGCTGGTGGTCGCTTTCATGTTCGCCGATGGCGGGAAAGCGGCAGGCGCGCATCAGCCGGCCTTCGTTCTCGAAATGGGCGCGGGTGTGTAGCGCGAGCGCGTGGAAGAGATGCGGAAATTCGTCGTCGCCGGCCCTGGTCAGTTCGGCCAGTTCATGCACGAACGCTTCGTGGGTGCCGTCCATTTCGGCAACGCCGACGGCGTGTATCTCCGGTTTCCAGTTCATCATGCCGCAACCTCCGCGGCTTCCAGCATTTCGGCGCAGTCGCCTTCGACGATCTCGACGCCCATCTTGCCGAGGAAGCGACGCTCCTTGTCGGTCGGGTTTTTGATCAGCGCCCAGCCTGCAGGTTCCGTCGCAGCGCCGTAAATGATGTCGGACATCACCATGCGTTCGCTGTCGCGGTTGAAGCGCAGGCCGAGGAAGAGGTAGCGCTTGTTCTGGCGCAGTTGCTTGACGAACGCCGGCACGGCGAAGCCGCCCATCAACTCTGTGATGTAGTCGACATAGTCCGCATCGGAGGCGATGTAGGTGGATTGCGGCGTGGGCGCGCCCATCGGCTTGAAAAGCACGGGCAAACCTTCGGCGGCCTGCTCGGGCGCGATGGCGTTGTAGTGGTCGCCATCGTGGGCGAACAGCTTGAAGCGGAAATCGGTGCCGCCGATGCGTGCGCAGCCGAGCACCAGCGTATGCGGAATCCCTGCGTAGGAATCGATCAATTGCGTGTCGCGGTTGATGTCGATGACGTATTGTGGCCGAAGCGCTTTCAGCCAGTCGTGCACCGCGCCGCGCGTCCAGGGCGCCGTGTAGGTCGCGTCGAGGAACTTCGTCACCGCCGAACGGCCGCGCTTCAGTTCGATGTTCATCGCCGCACGCGGGAATTCGTACATCAGCTTGGGCGACATCGGCTTGCCCCCATTCATGGCAAGGATAAGCTCGTCGCTGGTGGCCGGCATCGGCGCGCCGGTCGTCGCGTGGCGCACGTCGGCAAGCACGCCGGGGCCGAGATAGGGAACCACGCTGCCATCGGCGATGCCGGCGAGCAGATTCTGTTTTAGTTTTGTCGGAATCATGTCAATCTCCTTTGGGTTAGGAGATGACTAGCAAGAATCCGACCTGTCGGGTTTGTCTTTTTAGACTATTTGTCCGCGTCGCCATATGACCACACATTGATCAGATGTATTGCTCCTGGAGAATTGCAATACGTTGTTTGAGGCTGGACAAGAAGGAGGAAGGCAGGGATGACCGGGAAGCGTGGTTTGAAGTGGGGGCTTATCCTGCTTGTGGCACTGCTGGCAGCATGCGGAGGCGGAGGCGGGAGTAGCGACGGTACCGGCGGCAGCACCAGCGGTTCCGTCCCGATTTCCAGCTCATGTTCCGGTGTTTCCTGTTCTGGACACGGCATGTGCGTCAGCGGAACGTGTTCCTGCAACACGGGGTACAGTGGCGCCAGTTGTTCGAGTTGCGCTTCCGGGTATGTTGCCAGCGGATCGTCCTGTGTGCTCGACGATCCCCTTGGACGGGCGTTCAACCACGTCGGCGTGCCATATCCGACCGAAGCCCTGCCCGGCATAGCGGGCAGTCCGGCGACCATGGCGATCATGCCGACGTTGCCGAGCGGCGCCTTTTACACCGCCCACGACTGGTATGCGGGCAATGCGAATTCCTACGATCCCGCGACCATTGCCGCTCCGGCGCCGCCGGCGACGGTGACGGCCGGCGTGTATGTCGTCAACAAGTTTCACGCCAGTGCGACCGACACCGATCAGGGCACCAATGCTATCGCTGGCGTGGTGTACGGCACGACCGATCGTCCGCGCAGAACCATGCCGCTCGCTGGCGGAAACGTGACCTTCGGCGCCGGAACCAGAATCTTCGTCTATGGAGACGGCACGCCGCGGCCAACCGACTGGGACGCCAACCGCAAGGTCGACTACGACAACTGGCCGACCACGTGGGAGTTCAACTGCACTGCGGCGTCGCCCTGCTGGCTGGTCGGCATAGACGATCCGCGCATCGCCGCCAACGGGGTGACGATCGGCAACTCGGAGCATTTCATCATCGACGGCGTCGTGTTCGACGGAACTGCTTCCCAGGCGGCATCGTTCGACGTCAATGGCAGCCAGTACGTTACGCTTCGCCACAGCGCCCAGTATGGCGTCAACAACAACGGCCTGTTCGACGTGAACGACTCGTCGTTCGTCATGTACTACGACAACGAATGCGCCTACACGGGCTATCTCGGCAGCAACACGTTCTCCACAGCCGATCGACACTGTGTGCGGCCGCTGTACGGCAGCCGCTTCGTGTGGTTTGTGGACAGCCACATTCATACCGTGAGCGGCGACGGCATGCAATCCGGCAACAGTGCCAACGCGCTGCCTCAGGCGCAATCGACGCACTATGTGTACTTCGCCGGAAACAACGTTCACACCGGCCGCGAAAACGCGGTCGACAACAAGAACTCGTATCACGTGGTGGTCAGCGAATGCAACATCCACGATTACTACGAAGCCTACGGGTCGGATGGCGGTACTGCGGTCATCCTGAGCAACAACGACGAGGGACCATGGACCGGCTACCACTGGATCATCAACAGCCGGGTGCATGACGCCACCAACGGGGTGCGCGATTCGTCCGATCAGGACGGCGAAATCAATTACACCATCGGCAATGTGTTCTACAACATCGACAACGGCGCGCTGGTCGAGCAGGACAGCAATTTGGCCAATCAGGAGACCACCTACTGGGTCGGCAACACGATTCACGATACCGGCCACGGCTACGTGCGTGCGCGACAGCAGTCTTCCTACACTTCTTACATGGTGGGAAATCTCTTCAGCAACATGAGGTTGTCGGTGTTCGCGTCGGCCGGGGGCTCGGGCGTCTATGAGAACAACGCGGATGCACAGATGCACGCCAGCTACAACCTGGCGTACGGGAACGCAGCCGGAACGCCGACCACCGGCTGGGCTTCGTGGGCAGACAATATCGTCGGCGACTCCGCGAGCGAGAATCCCCTGCTGACCGCGCCAGATAGTCAGAACTTCACGTTGCAGGCAGGGAGTCCGGCCGCGGACGCGATCCCGAGCGAGCCCGTCGTCTATCAGCACTACGAGAACTTGTACGGGCTCGACATACGCCGCGACTATCTCGGTACCGTGCGACCGTCGGGTGGCTGGAATATCGGTGCAACGGAATAGCAGGTAGCAGGAGAGCGTGCTGATGAAGCGACACAAATCTGCTTATCTTGGCTGGGGTGTGCTAGGGCTGCTTTTCGCATTGCTCGCGGGCTGTGGAGGGGGCGGGGGCGGCAATACACCCGCTGGAGGCCGTAGCACCGGCAATAGCGCCACCCTGAGGTGGGCCGCGTCGACTACGCAGGCCGACGGTTCCACTCCTCTGACGGAACTCAACGGATACCGGGTCCACTACGGATCCGCATCGCAGCAGTACACCCATACCATCGATGTCGGCAATGTGACGACCTACGTCGTGAGCGACCTCTCGCCTGGCACGTACTACTTCGCCGTTACTGCCTACAACTCAGGCGGCGAAAGTGATTTTTCGGTGGAAGGCAGCAAGACCATCCAGTGATGTGAACGGAAGGTCGGCTCGAAGCGAAAGGGGACAAGGTGAAACGCCGTAACGAAGGAATCAGGTTACTGTGCGCGGTATTGTTCGGCGGTTTTCTGTCAATGTGCGCGTCCGCAGCCGACTATTACGTGTCGCCCACGGGGTCGGCCGCCTGGGCCTCATGCACCGCCGTCGCCACGCCGTGTTCCTGGCGGGCCGCCATGGCGAACGCCGCTGCCGGTGATGTGGTTTACTTCCGCGGCGGTGTGTACGAGCCGGGCGAGGCGAACCGGTTTGACGACCCGGTCATGTATCCGGCAAACGATGGGCAGCCTGGCCAGCCGATTACGCTGAAGGCCTATCCGGGCGAGACTCCCGTCATCCGCGATGCCGTTCGCACCGGTGTCGTGCCTCCTGCCAACAACACCGGCCCGGCAGCGGGCTGTTACCTGAACAGTTATGTCACCTGGGACGGGTTTACGTTCGAGCGCAGCCACGACAACGGCTACCAGGCCTCGGCGATCTTCCGTATCGAAATGTCAGATCATTGCGTGCTTACCAGCAGTGACCTGATCGGCCGCTCTCATTTCGACTACGCCAACGGGGCGCTAATCCACATCGTCCAGAGTTCGTACGTCACCATCTCCCGCAATCGGCTGCATGGGATGTCGCGCGACCCGAACGCAATCGAGGAGACGGTGAATACCACCGCCATCTGGTCCTTCGATTTTGACCACGTCGATATCTTCAACAACGACTTTTACGATAACTATGGCAACGTCAACACCAAGATCGGCACCAGCCAGCTTTATGTGCACCACAATCACTTCTGGAACTGCGGAGACAGCGCCTTTCGGGCCACGCCACAACTTGCCGGCACCACCGATCTGTTCGTCTACCAGAATCTGATTCGCAATTGTCCACGCGCACTGGATTCGCCGGACCCGGCGGCGCTCCTCTACAACCTGCGCTTCTATAACAATACGATCTACAACTCGGGCACGGGCATGCTCGCGGAAGTTGGCTCGATCTCCTACCAGTTCCACCGGAATTCCGAGATATTCAACAACATCATCTACAACGCCGGGGCCGGTGATCCGCTGCTGATAAGGTATTACAACAGCACGCCGGGACAACTGCCGTCCTACGCCGATTACAACGACTACTACGGTGGCGGACACTGGAACCTCAACTACACCACCGACTTTGGCTCGCTTGCTGCATGGCGTTCGGCCACCGGTCTCGACGCCAATTCGATCACCGCTGATCCCCTGTTCGTCAACGCCAGTGGCAGCAACCCCACCGACTATCGCCTGCAGTCGAATTCGCCGGCCCGCGTCGGTCGCGGTGGAGCCTATGCATCGGCGATGGGAGCATTCATCGAGGACACAGACGTTATCGGGCGAAACACCGCAGCCATATCGAGACCTGCGCCGCCGACGTCGTTGACCGTGGAGTAAAGACAGCCGTGCGAACGATTAACATGCGCGATCGAGGAAGACAGTCCGGCTGCTTGTCTTAATCAGCTACCGACAACGGCGTTGCCACTGTCTCCAGCGATACCCGCTCGGCGCGCACGCCATAGCGCAATTCCACCAGCGCGGCGACGTACATGAGCCCTGCGCCCAGAGCGTAGCCCCAGAAGACGTTCATCCGCTCTCCGCTGCCGATCAGGACGCCGAACAGCCAGGGCGCGACGATGCCGCCGGCGGCGGTACCCAGGGAATAGAAGACGGCGATGGCCAGCGCGCGCAGTTCGAGTGGGAAGACTTCGCTGATGGTCAGGTAGGCCGAGCTGGCTGCCGCCGAGGCGAAGAAGAAGATAACCGACCAGGCGGCGGTCTGTCCGATGGCGTTCAGCGAGCCGGCGACGAACGCGGCGCCGGTCGCGAGCAGCAGCGTCGCGGCCAGGGCATAGGTGCCGGAAATCATCGCCCGCCGGCCGAGGCTGTCGAAGTAGTGACCCATCAGCAGCGGACCGAGAAAGTTGCCGATGGCAAAGGGGAGCAGATAGAGCCCGGTGTTCTGGGCCGGCACGGCGTAGAACCGGGTCAGGACGAGTGCGTAGGTGAAGAAGATGGCGTTGTAGAGAAAGGCCTGCGAGGCGATGAGCACGAAGCAGAGGATGGCGCGCTGGCGGTAGCGGCCGAACAGCGTGGAGAAGATGACGCGCAGGCCGAAGCGATGACGCGGACGGATGGTCAGCGTGTCCGTCGCCGGCGCCAGGGTCTGGCCCGTCTGCCGCTGTACCTTCGCTTCAATCTCGGCCATGGACTTTTCGGCTTGCGCGCGGTGGCCGCGAATGCTGAGCCAGCGCGGGCTTTCCGGGATGAAGGCCCGCGCGAACAGAACCACGATCCCGAGCGTGGCGCCGATGCCGAAGCCGACCCGCCAGCCGACATCGACAGCTAAGATCGCCGGATCGAGCAACAGCACGGTGGCGCCCGAGCCGACCATGGCACCGAGCCAGAAGCTGCCATTGATGATCAGGTTGATGCGGCCGCGCAGGCGGGCCGGGATCAGTTCGTCGATGGCCGAGTTGATGGCGGCATATTCGCCGCCGATGCCGAAGCCGGTCAGGCAGCGGAAGATGGCGATGCTGGCGAAATCCCAGGAAAAGGCTGTCAGCAGCGTACCGGTGAGGTAGACGGCCAGCGTGATGAAGAACAGCCGCGAACGGCCGTAGCGGTCGGTCAGCCAGCCGAAGAAGAGGGCGCCGGTTACCGCACCAATCAGGTAGAAGGACGCCAGTGCACCGATTTCCGCAGCGCTGAGGTGCAGCGAAGCCGGGTCCTGCAGCACGCCGCTGACGGCGCCCTTCAGCGTCACTTCGAGGCCGTCGATCGCCCAGCTTGCGCCGAGCGCGATGACCAGCAGCCAGTGAAAACGGCTCCACGGCAACCGGTCGAGGCGCGCAGGAATGTCGG
Source organism: Rhodocyclaceae bacterium (assembly GCA_050287865.1). Taxonomy (GTDB): domain Bacteria; phylum Pseudomonadota; class Gammaproteobacteria; order Burkholderiales; family Rhodocyclaceae; genus Fen-999. The sequence continues at coordinate 9,914 of JBNKCS010000040.1, forward strand.
TTTCAAAAGCGGCGCCCGCGGGCGCCTCGGTTGTTGCGTGTCGTTCCTGTTCCATGGTGGCGAGCGGGCTTGGTTGTGCGAAAACATCAAGATCGACCGAACCTTACAACGTTTTGCCGGTGACCTCGTAAACGCCGCCAATCATCTGAATTGTTGCAACTGAAAGAACAATGCCATAATCCTAAGCGGGTTATTTACTGTCCGGGGTGCTTGGCGGAACCGTTTCAGTTGTCGGCGATAAATCCGGAGCGGGTTATCGGAGCATGGCTTGCTTTGATCCAACATCGAAAGTCATAAGGGAACTCACATTCATGAACCTGCAATCCAATTTCCTGCGGCATCCGACTGCATTCCTGGCGTTACTTGCATTTCTCCTTGGAATGGGCGGTTGCGCCAGTCCGACCACGGTCGCCGACCTGACACCGAGTTCCATGCCGAAGAATGCTGGAATTCAACCGATGCAAGGGTCGATAGAAGTGCGCACCTTCGTGCCTGCTGAAACGACGAGGCCGACCTATGTGGTGATGCCGCTCAAGGACTGGATCGACAGCGATAAATTGAAGCGGGCGATTGAACAGTCCATCCGCCAGTTTTCGGCCTTTGACGAAGTGAAGCCGGGTGGGGCCGACTACGCCCTGGAAGTCTGGCTCGATAAGGTCCAGAACGCGCTCGACATCCCGAATGGGGTATTCGTTTTCGACTTCACATCGGTATGGCGGTTGACGCGCGTGCAGGACGGCAAGGTGCTTGCCTGCGAGTTCGTCAGGGGACACGGCGAGGGCAGCGGGATGGCCTCGAAAGCTTATCCTCCCGGTATTAAGTCCGCTACGCATGAAATTATCCAGAAGGGACTGGTTGCCATCACCGATCAATCGCAGAGCCACCTGTCCGCGTTCTCCTCCGCCGGCAACCGTGCCAGTATTCAGACGGCGAATTGACTTTCATTCGGAGACTTGTCGTGTTTAATGAATTCGGACGATTGCTGGGCAAGTCGGCCAGCCGATATGTCGCTTTCCTCTGCCGTGGCTATCTGGTCGTGTCATTTTTTTGCCTGCAGTTGGCCGGCTGCGCTTCTCCCCTGAAGCTTCCCCGCTACGAGGCGCTGGGGGTTGGTGCCTACGGGAATCGACAGGTCCAGGGCGACGTCCATGTAGCGATTCAACCGATCACCGATACCGAAGAGCAGCAGAAGTACTTCGGTGTTGTCCTGACGGATGCGGGGGTGCTGCCGGTGCTAATCGTGGTCGAGGACCACAGCCCTTCAAGGCGCTTCTTGGTTCGCGACGAGTTTATCGTTCTGAAAAACAGAAGCACGGGCCAAGCCTGCGCAAAGCCGATGCTGCAGAACATGACGAACGCCTCGTCATCCGAGAAGGGGCAGGATGTCTCAAATGTTGCGGGTCTTGCCTTTATTGTTGCCGGTCCGCTTATCTTTGCACTTCCAGCGGTACTCATGTCAGCCGGTTTGGGGAAGGATTCCGAGACTACGGCGATCATCCAGAACAACATGTTTGAAAATACTTTGTTTACCAGGACCGTGCTGCCCAACAAATCCATTTCCGGCTTTGCGTACTTCAAGGCGGCGGATGGCAAGCTCGACCTTGCCGGAGACGGCAGAAAGATGCTCGACGACTTGGTGTTGCATTTGCAAGCCGCCGACATGGATTCTGAAAGCAGATACGACTTTGAGTTCCGTATGTAGCGTGGCTCGCAGACGGGTTGCTGGCTACAGCGTTCGCCCAATGACTTCGTAAACGCCGCCGACCACGAGGTATTCGTCCTCGCCCTTGAGTATGTCCGGCAGCAGCCCGCAGTGGAAGAAGATTTTGCTGGTCGGCACTTCGGTTTCGAGGATGTAGTCGCCGAACTCGCCGGCGCGTTCGCGCGAGCTGGTGAATGAGGTGAGGTTATTGAACAGCACGACCTGCCGGCCGTCGCTTTGCGACAGCACTTCGTGTTCGCTGATGCGGTTGGCGCCGCGGTACAAAGTCAGCCGTGGCGGGATGAAATGCCCCGCATGGGGTACGCCACCTGCGGGCTGATTGCGGGTGAATTCGTACTGGTTGAAGGCGTAGAGCAGGTCGAGTTGCGCTTCAAGGGCGTTGGTGCCGTAAAGGCCGGCGGAGCGCATCTCAAGATAGCGGTGGTACGGCGCGGAGATGAAATCGCGCAGCGGTTCGCCGTGGAAGCGCGGCAGCAGGCCGAAACGCGATTCCACCCAGCCCTTGAGCACGGCGCCTTCGCGACCGTCGGCGTCGAAGCTCCAGCCGCGCAGTACGCGCAGCCAGTTGGCCTTGCCTCGTTTTTTCGAATGGTCGTCGTAGCCGGCGTCTTCGAGATGGTCGAGACAGAAGTGCGCGGCGATGTAGTCGCGAAAAAGCCGTGCGCGTTCCTCGATATCGTTGGCCTTATCGAGCAGGTCGAACAGGTCGGCGTGCAGTTCGGCGACGCCGTCGAGCGCCAGCGGCGTGGGATGGCGCTGGAAAGTGAGGCTGCCGAGAATGACCGCCGGCAGGTTGCAGCGATTGATGGAGACGCGTGCCCACGAGGGCAGGCTGGGGGAGGAATTGTCGCGAGTGCTACAAAGATCGGGTGTCGTGTCGCTATTCGCGGGTGCTGCCGGCGCTGCTAGTTCGTTATTCATTTCAATGCGTTAGCGACAATTCGCGGTGGTGGCATGCTCCTTGCCATATGTCTCTCGGGAACACGGGATTTGCCCAGCACCCGACAGACTTCAGACTAAGGAGATTGCATCATGGCTAAGCTGCGTCAATGCGCCATCTACGGCAAGGGTGGCATCGGCAAGTCTACCACCACACAAAACCTGGTTTCGGCCCTGGCTGAAGCCGGCAAGAAAGTAATGATCGTCGGCTGCGACCCCAAAGCCGACTCGACCCGTCTCATCCTGCACAGCAAGGCGCAAACCAGCGTCATGCAACTTGCGGCCGAGGCCGGTTCGGTGGAAGACCTCGAACTCGAAGATGTAATGAACATCGGCTACGGCGGCGTCAAGTGCGTCGAGTCCGGCGGCCCTGAGCCCGGCGTCGGTTGCGCCGGCCGTGGCGTTATCACCGCCATCAACTTCCTCGAAGAGGAAGGCGCCTACGACGACGAACTCGACTTCGTGTTCTATGACGTGCTCGGCGACGTGGTCTGCGGCGGTTTCGCCATGCCGATCCGCGAGAACAAGGCCCAGGAAATCTACATCGTCGTCTCCGGCGAAATGATGGCCATGTACGCGGCGAACAACATCGCCAAAGGCATCGTCAAGTACGCCAACTCGGGCGGTGTGCGTCTGGCCGGCCTGATCTGCAACAGCCGCAAGACCGACCGCGAAGACGAACTGATCGAAGCGCTGGCCGCCAAGCTCGGCACCCAGATGATCCACTTCGTGCCGCGCCACAACGTCGTCCAGCACGCCGAGATCCGCCGCATGACCGTGGTCGAGTACGACCCCACCCACGCGCAGGCTGACGAGTACCGCTCCCTGGCCAAGAAGATCGTGGAGAACAAGAAGTTCGTGATCCCGAATCCTCTCGAAATGGAACAGCTCGAAGAACTGCTGATGGAATTCGGCATCATGGAAGTCGAAGACGAATCCATCGTCGGCAAGACCGCCGCCGAACTGGCTGCCGAAGCCGCTGCCGCCGCCTAAGGAGAACACCATGTCCTCATTGACACGCGAAGAATCGCAGGCCCTCATCGAAGAGGTCCTCGAGGTTTATCCCGAAAAGGCCAAGAAGGACCGGGCCAAGCACCTGATGGTGAACGACAAGGCGCTTGAGTCCTCGAAGAAGTGCATCACTTCCAACCGCAAGTCGCTGCCCGGTGTGATGACCATGCGCGGCTGTGCCTACGCCGGTTCCAAGGGCGTGGTCTGGGGTCCGATCAAGGACATGATCTCGATCTCGCACGGCCCGATCGGCTGCGGCCAGTACGCCCGCGGCGGTCGTCGCAACTACTACGTCGGTGCCACCGGCATCGACACGTTCAGCGAGATGAACTTCACCTCCGACTTTCAGGAGAAGGACATCGTCTTCGGCGGCGACAAGAAGCTGGCCAAGCTGATGGTTGAAATCGAGGGACTGTTCCCGTTGAACAAGGGCATCTCGATCCAGTCGGAGTGCCCGATCGGCCTGATCGGCGACGATATCGAAGCCGTCGCCAAGAAGACCGCCGCTGAAATCGGCAAGCCGGTCGTGCCGGTCCGTTGCGAAGGCTTCCGCGGCGTTTCCCAGTCGCTCGGCCACCACATCGCCAACGACTCCGTGCGCGACTGGATCCTTTCCAACCGCGACAACCAGCCGTTCGAGAAGACCCCGTACGACGTGGCCATCCTCGGCGACTACAACATCGGCGGCGACGCCTGGGCCTCGCGCATCCTGCTCGAAGAGATGGGCCTGCGCGTGGTTGCCCAGTGGTCCGGCGACGGCACCCTGGCGGAAATGGAGAACACCCCGAACGTCAAGCTGAACCTGCTGCACTGCTACCGTTCGATGAACTACATCAGCCGCCACATGGAAGAGAAGTACGGTATCCCATGGCTCGAGTACAACTTCTTCGGCCCGACCAAGATCGCCGAGTCGCTGCGCGCCATCGCCGCCCACTTCGACGACCGCATCAAGGAAGGCGCCGAGCGGGTGATCGAGAAGTACACCCCGGCGATGAACGAAATCATCGCCAAGTACAAGCCGCGCCTGCAAGGCAAGAAGGTGATGCTCTACGTCGGCGGCCTGCGTCCGCGCCACGTGGTCGGCGCCTACGAAGACCTGGGCATGGAAGTGGTCGGCACGGGTTACGAATTCGCCCACAACGACGACTACGACCGCACCATCAAGGACATGAAGGATGCGACGCTGATCTACGACGACGCCACCGGCCATGAGCTCGACGAGTTCGTCAAGGTGATGAAGCCCGACCTGATCGGCTCCGGCATCAAGGAGAAGTACGTCTTCCACAAGATGGGCTTCCCCTTCCGCCAGATGCACTCCTGGGATTACTCCGGCCCCTACCACGGCTACGACGGTTTCGCCGTCTTCGCCAAGGACATGGACCTGACCCTGAACAACCCTTGCTGGAAGATGTTGAAGGCACCGTGGGACAAGCAGGAAGCCGATGCGGAGAAGAAGGCCGCGTAGGCAAGCCGGACAGCACTCCCAACCCCATTTCGATAACCCTCGCCCGCGTCCACGGATTGGTGGCCGGGCAAAGGAGATAGAAGATGCAAGCCGCTGAAAAAATCAAGCCGTGTTTCCCCCTCTTCCGGGACGACGACTACAAGGGCATGATCTCGCGCAAGCGCGAGAAGTTCGAAGAGGCGCCGGCCGCCGACAAGGTGGCCGAGACCTTCGCCTGGACGACGACCAAGGAATACCAGGACCTCAATTTCAAGCGCGAGGCGCTGACCATCAACCCGGCCAAGGCCTGCCAGCCGCTCGGTTCCGCGCTGTGCTCGCTGGGCTTCCACAAGACCCTGGTGTACATCCACGGTTCGCAAGGTTGCATCGCCTACTTCCGCACCTACTTCAACCGCCACTTCAAGGAACCGATCGCCATCATCGCCGACTCCATGACCGAAGACGCGGCGGTGTTCGGCGGCCAGAAGAACATCCATGAAGGCCTGGCCAACGCCAAAGCCCTCTACGGCGCCGAGATGATCGCGATGTCCACCACCTGCATCGCCGAGGTCATCGGCGACGACTTGAACGCGTTCATCGGCAACGCGCGCAAGGAAGGCCATGTGCCGGAGGACTTCCCGATTCCCTTCGCCCACACGCCGTCGTTCGTCGGCAGCCACGTCACAGGCTGGGACAACATGGAAGAGGGCATC
>JBNKCS010000041.1:0-15302 GCA_050287865.1 Rhodocyclaceae bacterium
GGGTAGGCCGAACAGAATGCCGACGCCGGCCGCCGTCAGGCCGGCCAGGATGAACGACAGCAGCACCGGAATACCGTCGACGCGCACCTGGAAGTTGTAGGCCGCGTAGGCACCCACCGCCATGAACGCCGCCGAACCCAGCGACAACTGGCCCGCGTAGCCGGTGAGGATGTTAAGCCCCAGCGCCGCCAGCGCGAAGATCAGGAAGGGAATCAGGATGGCGTTGAACCAGTAGTTGCCGGCGGTCAGCGGCACCACCACGAATGCCGCCACCAGCAGGATGAGCATGCCGATGCGGTCCTGGCGGATCGGGAAGATCTGCTGGTCGGCAGCGTAGCTGGTCTTGAATTGGCCGGTTTCTCTATAGAGCATGGCTACACGCGATCAATGTGTTTCTCCCCGAACAAGCCTTCGGGGCGAACGAGCAGGAACAACAAGGCCAGCACGTAGGGGAACCAGTTCTCGATACCGCCGAAGTTGCCGCCGAACAGGTCCTGCATGACCGGCGGGATGTAGATTTCCGCAAGCTTCTCGGTGGAGCCGATGATCAGGCCGCCGACGATGGCACCCGGGATGGAGGTAAAGCCGCCGAGGATCAGCACCGGCAAGGCCTTCAGTGCAGTGAAAGTCAATGCGAACTGCACGCCGTTGCGCGAACCCCAGAGCATGCCGGCGACCAGCGCCACGAAGCCGGCCACCGCCCAGACCAGCGCCCAGATCCGTTGCAGCGAAATGCCGATGGACAACGCCGCCTGGTGGTCGTCGGCCACCGCGCGCAGGGCTCGCCCGATGCGGGTGTATTGGAAGAACAGGGCCAGGGCAATCACCAGCACGCCGGCGATCACGGCCGCAATCAGGTCAAAGTCATTGATCAGGATCTGTCCACCAAAGTAGAAGTCGGGGTTTTGGGAAAAACCGATATCCAGGAGTTTGACTTCCGAACCCCACAAAGATTGACCAAAGCCATCCAGGAAATAGGCGATGCCGATGGTGGCCATGAACAGCGAGATCGGCGTCTGGTTCACCATCTTGCGCAGCACGAAGCGCTCGGTGGCGATGCCCAGCAGCGTCATGATCGCGAAGGCGAGGATGAAGGCCAGCCAGAGGGGTGCGCCATGTTCCATGCAGCCGACCAGCGACAGCGCGGCGAAGAAGACCATCGCCCCCTGCGCGAAGTTAAGCACGCCGGACGCCTTGAAGATCAGCACGAAGCCCAGCGCCACCAGCGAATACATGATGCCGCTGAGCAGGCCACCGATCAGGACTTCGAAGAAGAAACTCATGCGGCCATCCTTAATGTTGGGTGCCGAGGTAGGCGGCAATCACTTCGGGGTTGTTTTTCACTTCATCCGGCACGCCGTCGCCGATCTTCTTGCCGTAGTCGAGAACGACGACGCGATCCGAGATATCCATGACCACGCCCATGTCGTGCTCGATCAGCACGATGGTGGTGCCAAGTTGGTCATTGACGTCTAGGATGAAACGGCACATGTCCTGCTTCTCTTCGACGTTCATGCCCGCCATCGGTTCGTCGAGCAGCAGGATTTCCGGTTCCGCGGCCAGCGCCCGCGCCAGTTCGACACGCTTTTGCAGCCCGTAGGGCAGGCGCCCGACCGGCGTCTTGCGGATGTGTTCGATCTCCAGGAAGTCGATCACCTCTTCGACCTTGGCGCGGTGTTCCAGCTCCTCGCGTTTCGCCGGTCCCCACCAAAGCGCGTGCTGGATGAAGTTGCACTTCATCTTCAGGTTGCGGCCGGCCATCAGGTTATCGATCACCGTCATGCCCTTGAACAGTGCGATGTTCTGGAAGGTGCGGGCGATGCCCGCCGCGGCAGCCGCGTGGGTATCCATGTCGTGGCGATGCTCGCCGCGGAAGATGATCTCGCCTTCCTGCGGGCGGTACACACCGTTGATGACGTTGAGCATGGAACTCTTGCCCGCGCCGTTGGGGCCGATGATGGCGCGGATCTCGTGCTCGCGCACGTCGAAGGAAATGTCGGTCAGCGCCTTCACGCCGCCGAAGCGCAGCGAGATGTTCTTCAGGTCGAGGATGACGTCGCCGATGTTTCTCATGCAGCGTTCCTCACGGCAGGAAACACCTTCAGGTCGCGGATCTGCAAGTCGGCCGAGACATTGCCGGTGCGGCCGTCCTCGAAGCGCACCAGCGTTTCGATGAACTGGGAAGCCTTGCCGCCGTAGAGCGCGTCGACCAGCACCGCGTACTTCTCGGCGACGAAGCCACGCCGCACCTTGCGCGTCCGGGTCAGCTCGTCGTCGTCCGGATCGAGTTCCTTGTGCAGGATCAGGAAGCGATGGATCTGCGTCGCGGCGACCATCGCATCCGCGGCGAGGTCGGCGTTGACCGCTTCGATGCATTCCTGGATCAGCCCATAGACCTCTGCTTTGGCGGCGAGATCGGTATAGCCGGCATAGGGAATGCCGCGCCGTTCAGCCCAGTTGCCGACCGCGCCCATGTCGATATTGATGAAGGCGCAAACCATTTCGCGGTCGTGGCCGAAGCAGACCGCCTCCTTGATGTGCGGGAAGAACTTGAGCTTGTTCTCCAGGTAGTTGGGAGCAAACATCGCGCCCCCGGCACTGGCGGCGAGCTTGCCGACATCCTTGGCGCGGTCGATGATCTTCAGGTGCCCGTCGCTGTCGAGGAAGCCGGCGTCGCCGGTATGGAAGTAGCCGTCGGCGTCGATCGATTCGGCGGTCGCATCCGGCCGCTTGTAGTACTCATTCAGCAGCATCGGCCCGCGCACAAGGATCTCGCCGTTGTCGGCGATCTTTACCTCGACGTTGGGCATCGGCGGGCCGACCGAATCGAACTTGATCTGACCGTCCGGCTGCAGGCAGACGGCGGCGCAGGTCTCGGTCTGGCCGTAGAACTGCTTCATGTTCACGCCGATCGAGCGGTAGAACTTGAACAGGTCCGGGCCGATGGCCGCCCCCGCCGTGTAGGCGACGCGGATGCGGCTCATGCCCAGCACGTTGCGCAAGGGGCCGTACACCAGCAGGTTGCCGAGGCCGTAGAGCAGCCGGTCCTTGAAGCCGACGGGCTTGCCGTCGAGCACGTCGGTACCGCAACGCTTCGCCACGGCCATGAAGGTGTGGAACATGCCGCGCTTGATGCGGCCGGCGTCCTCCATGCGGATCATCACCTGGGTCAGCATGTTCTCGAACACCCGCGGCGGCGCGAAGTAATAGCTGGGGCCGATCTCGCGCATGTCGATCATCACCGTCTCGCCCGACTCCGGGCAATTGACGGTGAAACCCGCGACCATCGCCTGCGCAAAGGAAAACAGGTGATCGCCGACCCAGGCCATGGGCAGATAGGAAAGGATGTTGCCGTCGGCCGAGAGATGGTCGACTTCCATGCCGCCGTGCGCCGCGGCGATGAAGGCGCGGTGCGTCTGGCACACCCCCTTCGGCTTGCCGGTGGTGCCGGAGGTGTAAAGGATCACCGACACGTCGTCGCTGCGGCCTTCGGCAATTTCCTGGCGCAGGAAGTCGGGCTGGTTCCGGTTGTGGATGCGGCCGGCCGCCAGCACCTCGTCGAGTCCGTGCAGATAGGTCTGGGTGTAGTGACGCAGGCCGCGCGGATCGTCGTAAAGGACGTGCTGGAGTACCGGACATTGCCCGCGCACTTCGAGCATCTTGTCGACCTGCTCCTGGTCCTCGACGATGGCGATGTGGATATCGGCGTCCTGGAGGACGAAGACCATTTCCTGAGCGACGGCATCCTGATACAGCGGCACCGGAATGCCGCCCAGGCTTTGCGCCGCCAGCATGGCCCAGTAGAGACGCGGCCGGTTGTCGCCGACGATGGCAAGTCGATCGCCGCGCTTGAAGCCGAGTTCGGCCAGACCGCAGGCCATGGCGGCGACCTCGTCCGCGACCTGCGACCAGGTCCAGCTCTGCCAGATGCCAAGATCCTTCTCGCGCATGGCCGGCCGGTCGCCGCGCACCCGGGCGTGGTGCCGCAGCAAGCGGGGAAAAGTGTCCAGCGTGGCGCCGTCCTCCAACGCCGCCGGCATTGCCACCATCCTTGTCTCCTCGTGTCGCCGTTGGCGGTCGGGCCGCTCCGGTCTGTGTGAAGTTCATTGTAGTCACCGACGCGCCTAGAATTGTCGCGTGGCGGACAATTCACCCAAATACTCCTCTTCGTCCCTTGCGGAAGTCTTACGGCGATCCCCCTGGGGCTGCGACCTTTCGGACGCCGAATTCGCCCGCGTCGAGTCCGGCGTCTTCGAACGCAAGATCGAAGTCGGCGGCTACGTCTGCCGCAAGGGGGAACCGGTCGACAACTGGTACGGCGTCATCGACGGCCTGCTCAAGATCTCCAGCGACCTGGAGAGCGGCAAGACCGCGACCCTGACGGGGGTACCGCCCGGCGGCTGGTTCGGCGAAGGCTCGATGCTCAAGACCGAACCGCGCCGCTACGACGTTGTTGCGCTACGGGACAGCCGCGTCGTCTGCATGCGCCGCGAGACCTTCCAGTGGCTGCTCGACCACAGCATCAGCTTCAACCGTTATCTGCTCATCCAGCTCAACGAGCGGCTTGGCCAGTTCATCGCCCTGCTCGAATCGGAACGCCTGCTCGATACCGACGCCCGTGTCGCCCGCTGCCTGGCGACGCTGTTCAATCCCGTGCTCTATCCCGGACTCGGCCCGCAGCTGGCGATTTCGCAGGAGGAGATCGGTTATCTAACCGGCGTCTCGCGCCAGCGCGTCAACCGCTCGCTGAAGGTGCTCCAGTTCGCCGGCTACCTGAGCGTCGAATACGGCGGCATCACCGTCCGCGACCTCGCCGGCCTGCGTCGTTTCGGCGGCTAAGCTTGGTAGCCTCATCGGCATGCGGTAAAGTCGCGACAACGTAAATTTCGGAGAGCACCAGATGCGCGCTTTTTTCGTGTTCCTTGGGTTGGTGCTGCTGGCGCTTGCAGGCTGGGTCTGGCTGACCCTGAACTGGAGCTACTCCGAAGGCGAACGAGCCGGCTATGTGCAGAAGTTTTCCCACAAGGGCTGGCTGTGCAAGACCTGGGAAGGAGAGATCGCCATGGTCACCATGCCCGGAGCCATTCCCGACAAGTTCGAATTCTCGGTGCGCGACGACGCGGTCGCCCGTCAGATAAACGCCCTGGCCGGCAAACGCATCGTACTCAGCTACGAGCAGCACAAGTTCGTGCCGACCAACTGTTTTGGCGAAACCGAATATTTCGTCATCGACGCCCGCGCCCTAGAGGAGCAACCCGTGTCGCCCGCGCCGGTCATCGTCGCACCGCCGCTGACGCCGAACGAGCCGGCCGCACCCGCGGCGGAACCGGCTGCGCCGATGCCTGCCGAACCTGCGACGCCGGCGCCTGCGGAGCCGGCTCCGGCCGCCAAGCCGTAACGGGAACGCTTCCGGAATGAGCAAGCCGGACGAAGAGCGCGAGGAAGAAGCTTCCGGACCCGGCGCCATCGCCAAACGCGTCGTTCGCGTTCTCGACGCCGGCATCCAGGCATTGCAGCGCCTGCGCACCCGTCTTGGCGGTCCCGACGACGAGTCGAGCGACGGCCGGCGCGGCTCCGGCTCGATGCGCGAAGCGGCCGACGAAAACGCGGTGGCATCGCGTCCCTCCCTGCTGCGCCGGCTGGCGATCGCCCTGCTCCTGCTGCTCGTCGGCCTCGCCGTCGGCGGTTATCTTTCCTACCGCATGTTGTCGCTCGAGCTGGCCAAACACGGGAGCGTCGTCGAGCGCATGCAGGAGGAGATCGACGCCGCACGCAAGGAGGATGCGCGCAACGTCAGGCTGCTCGACAAGTTCCAGCGCGAGAACGCCGAATACCGGCTGGATGCGCGAGAAGCGCAGCGCGCGGCCGAGAAGGCCGAACGCCACGCCGAGGAACTGGAGGGACAAATCGAAGAAATGAAGCGCGCCGCACAGGCTGCGCAACAGCCCCGACGCGCCGCGCCTCCCACTTCGCGCGCCAGCCCCGCACCACAGAAGTCCGGCAGCTGCTCAGTCGGCAGCGCCGAAGAGATGGCGGCCTGCATCGAGAGCTTCAACCGCCGCTAGCGCCGCCCGATTGGCGTATCGCCACGGCTGACTTTTTTCGGGCGGGCCTCGTCGTTCAGTACATCCGGTGCCGGAACAGCCACCCGGCGAGCGCCAGTGCGCAAGGGCCGATCACGGCCATGGGCCAGAACTGGTCGAGCAGCAGCCCGAAGCCGGCGCCTTCCAGGAACACCTTGCGCAGGATGATCAGGAAGTAGCGCAGGGGATCGATCAGCGTCAGTGTCTGGACGAGCTCCGGCATGTTCTCGATCGGCGTAGCGAAGCCGGACAGGATCACCGCCGGCACCATGAACAGGAAGGCGCCGAGCAAACCCTGCTGCTGAGTCGCCGCCAGCGAGGAAATCAGCAGACCGGCGCCGACGCTCGACAGCAGGAATAGCGCCAATCCGAAATAGAACGCCAACAGGCTGCCGAGGAACGGCACGCGGAACCATAGCGTCGCCACCAGCAGGATCACCGTCGCCTGGACGATGCCGATGACGAAGCCCGGCACCGTCTTGCCGAGCAGGATCTCGGCCGGCCGCAAGGGAGTAACCAGCAACTGGTCGAAGGTCCCCTGCTCGCGCTCGCGCGCGACGGTCAGCGCGGTCACCAGCATGGTCACCACCAGCGTCAGCATGCCGATGATCCCCGGAATGAAGAACCAGCGGCTCTCCAGGTTCGGGTTGAACCAGGCGCGCATCACCAGCCGCGCCGGCGGGCCCTGCTGGCTGTGGTCGGCGAGCCAGTCGTCGTTGTAGCGGTTGACCACGCTGCGCACATAGTTCTGCGCGATCATGGCGGTGTTCGAGTTGCGGCCGTCGACGATCACCTGCAGCGGCGCCGATCGTCCCGCCAGCAGGTCGGCGGTGAAGCGCGGACCGATGTGGATCACGACCAGGGCGCGGCGCGCGTCCACCAGCGGCGCGATATCCCTCTCCGCGTGCAGTTCGGCCACCTGCCGGAAACTCCCGGCGCCGCGAAAACCCGCCAGCAGTTCCCGCGAGGCCGCACCGCGATCCTCGTTGTAAACGGCGTACGGCACCTCCTTCAGATCGAAAGTGGCGGCGTAACCGAACACCAGCAGCTGGATCAGCGGCGGCACGATCAGCACCATGCGGCTCTTCGGGTCCTTGAGCAGGGCGAGGAATTCCTTGCGGACGAGGGCGAGGATGCGCTGGAACATCACTCGAGCCGCTTTCTCGACTTGCGCCAGGTGATGGTGAGAAAGATCGTCGCCATCAGCGCCAGCGCCGCCGCGTTCGGCAGGATCACCGACCAGACGTTGCCGGCCAGGAACAGCGTCTGCACGATGGCGACGAAATAGCGGGCGACGACGACGTGGGTGATTACCTGCACGACCGGCGGCATGCTGCCGATGTCGAAGATGAAGCCGGAGAGCAGGAAGGCCGGCAGGAAAGTGGTGATGATGGCCACCTGGCCGGCGACGAACTGGCTGCGCGCCAGCGTCGAAATGGTCAGGCCCATGCCCAGCGCCGCCAGCAGGAAGAGGCTGGAGCAGCCCCACAGCAGCCAGAAGGAGCCGCGCAGCGGCACCTCGAACAGCCACACCGCCAGCCCGACGGTGAGCAGCATGCCGCCGGTGCCGAGGATGAAGTAGGCGCCAAGCTTGCCGAGCAGCACTTCGGTCATCGACGCAGGCGTCACCATCAACGCCTCCATGGTGCCACGCTCCCACTCGCGCGCCATCACCAGCGCCGTCAGCAGCGCGCCGATCAGCGTCATGATGATCGCCACCAAACCGGGAACGAGGTAGTTGCGGCTGCGCAGTTCGCTGTTGAACCAGATGCGCGGCTGCAGGTCGACCGGCATCTTCATTTCCTGCCCGCGGCTCGCCGCCTGAGCCGTGAGCCAAGTGCCCCACGCGCCCTCCACGTAACCTTCGACCAGGCGCGCGGTGTTGGCGTCGACACCGTCGACCAGGACCTGGATCGGCGCGCCGTCGGACTGGCGCAGACGGCGCGAGAAATCCGCGCGCAAGCGGATGATGCCTTTTACCTCGCCCTCGCGCAGCGCCAACACCGCCTCGGGCATCGTCGCGACGACGCGCGGCGCGAAGTAGTGCGAGGCGTGCAGCACGGCCATGAAATCGGCGCTGTCCTGCGAAGGCGCCTCGGCCACCAGCGCCACCGGCACGTGGTCGGCGTCGAGCGAAACGCCGTAGCCGAAAAGAATCAGCAGGAAGATCGGCATCAGGAAGGCGATGGCGATGCTGCTCGGATCGCGCACGATCTGCAGGAACTCCTTGCGCAGCAGCCCGCGCAGACGCATTGGCGAACCACCGCGGGTCGTGCTCACGCCGCCTCCGCCACGTCGGACGTTTCGACCAGCCGAATGAAGGCGTCTTCCATGCTCGGCTCGGGATGTTCGGCGCTCTTCGCCAGTGCCTTGATCGCTGCCGGTTCGTCCATCGCCAGTATGCGGCCGGCGGCCATGATCGCCAGCCGGTCGCAGTACTCGGCTTCCTCCATGAAGTGCGTGGTCACCAGCACGGTAACGCCCTGGCGGGCGAGGGCGTTGATGCGCTGCCAGAATTCCCGCCGCGCCAGTGGATCGACGCCCGAAGTCGGTTCGTCGAGAAAGATGATTTCCGGACGGTGCATCAGCGCACAGGCCATGGCGAGTCGCTGCTTGTAGCCAAGCGGCAGATCGGCGCTCAACTGGCCGGCCAACGCGGACAGTTCGAACTCCGTCAGCGCCCAGTCGATGCGCGCCTGTCGCGCCGCGCCGGCAAGGCCATAGGCGCTGGCGAAAAACTCGAGGTTCTGCGCCACGCTCAGGTTGCCGTAGAGCGAAAACTTCTGCGACATGTAGCCGATTCGCTGGCGCGCCGCCGACGCGGCATGGCGCAGATCGAGGCCGGCCACTTCGAGATGGCCGGCACTCGCCGGCAGCAAACCGCACAGCATGCGAAAGGTCGTGGTTTTGCCGGCGCCGTTGGCGCCCAGCAGGCCGAAGATTTCGCCGCGGCGGATCTCGAAGTCCAGGCCATTCACGGCCCAGAAGTCGCCGAAGCGGCGCCGTACACCTTGCACCTTGATGATCACGGCGTCCGTCGCGTCCGGCATTTGCGCCGCGCCGTTCATCGCGGCAACGTGGGCGGGACCCTTCCGGCGGCTGCGCAGCAGGTCGATGAAGCCGTCCTCGAAACGCGGCGGAACCGGACGCACCTCGATGCCGGGCTGGCCGGAAACCGATTCCGGCACCTGTGCTTGCTCCGTCACCAGCCGCACATGTTCCCCCTGCACCAGCGCGTCGATCACACCCGCCTGGCCGTCCAGTTCGGCCTGCAGGTCGCGCTGGCGGGTGTTCGGCCGCGATACCGCCCAGACACGACCGGCCATGCGCGCACTCATGGCGCCAGGCGCACCCTGATCGAGAACCCTGCCCTCATGCAACAGCACGACTTCGGCGCAGCGCTCCGCTTCGTCCAGATAGGCCGTCGACAGCAGCACGCTCATGCCTTCGTCCTTCACCAGCCGGTCGACGATGGCCCACAGCTCGCGCCGCGATACCGGGTCCACCCCGACGGTCGGCTCGTCCAGCAACAGCAGGCGCGGCGCGCGCACCAGCGTGCAGGCAAGTCCGAGCTTCTGCTTCATGCCACCCGACAAGCGGCCGGCCAGCCGTTTGGTGAATGGCGCCAATCCGGTCATGTGCATCAGTTCGAAGTAGCGCGCGGAGCGCGCTTCCGGTGGCACGCCCTGCAGGTCGGCGTAGAGGTCGAGGTTTTCCTGCACGCTCAGGTCTTCGTAGAGGCCGAAGCGCTGCGGCATGTAGCCGAGCGCGGCCTGGACTTGCAAGGACTCGCGCGTGGCGTCGAGCCCGAGCACCGTGATGCGGCCGCCATCCGGCACCAGCAAGCCGGCGGCGAGACGCATGAAGGTGGTCTTGCCGGCGCCGTCCGGACCAATGAGGCCCGTCACCACGCCCGGCCGGATGCGCAGGCTGACGCCGTCGAGCGCGATAACGCGCTTGTCGCCGGCGCCAAAGGACTTGCTCAGTCCCTCGGCTTCGAGGATGGCCGCGTCTTCATTCATTGTCCGTCGGCGCAGGGTGAACCTTCGGAAGTTGACTGGTCGTAAGCGATGGTGACGGTGACCGGCATGCCCTGGCGCAATTCCTCCTTGCCGTCGCAGGCGAACACGCGCGTCTGGTAGAGCAGGCTGGTACGCAACTCGGCCGTTTCCACCGTCTTCGGCGTGAATTCCGCAGTGGGCGACACGTAGCCGATCCAGCCGGCATATCGCTTGTCGGGATGACTGTCGGTCGTGATCGTCGCCCGCGCGCCGACCGGCACGCGGCCGAGCGCATCTTCCGGCAGGTAGACGCGCGCCCAGACCGGATCGGTCAACGCCAGCGTGAGCACCGATTTCTGCGGTGAAGCCATGTCGCCCGGTTCGAGGATGCGGTTCTGGACCACGGCCGTATCGGGCGCCTTCAGTTCGCCTTCTTCGATATCGTGCCTGAGCGAAGCCACGGCAGCTTCCTGCGCTGCCAGGCCGGCCTCGGCAGCGGCGATGTCTTCCTTGCGCGGACCGAGCCTGGCCAGCCGGTAAACCTCCTCGGCTCCCTTCAGCCTTTCCTGCGCCGCGTCGAGACCGTGTTTGGCGCTGTCCGCCTGCTGCTGCGACACGAAGTGCCTGGCCACGAGGTCCTGCTGGCGCCGGTAAACATCGGCCGCCTCTTCGGCCGCGACGCGCGCGGCGTCGCGTTGCGCGGCGGCCTGCCTGACTTCCTCGGGCCGCGAACCGGCCTTGAGCTTGGCCACCTGCGCTCGTTGCGCGGCGGCCAGCGCCTCGGCCTGTGTCAGCGCCAGTTGCAGGCGGGTGGTGTCGAGACGCGCCAGTGGCTGGTCCTTATTCACGCGCTCGCCTTCCTGGACCAGAATCCGGTCGATACGGCCGGAGGCATTGAATGCCAGTTCCACCTGCCGGATATCGACGTTGCCGTGCAATACCAGCTCGCCTTCCACTCCGGCATGGTCGTGCGTGAACCACCAGATGCCGGCCGCCGCCACGAGCACGATCGCGGGCACCGCCAACAGCTTCTTGTTCATTTTCGAGTCCTTTTTCGTCTATCGGTGGACAAGCCGTTGAACAGCAGGTCCAGTTGCGCCTCGAGATGCCGTTCGAAGTCCAGGGGTTCCGGCTCGAACGCCGCGAAGCTGTGCTTCCAGACAATGGCCATCATGAGCGGCGCGATGACGATGCGCCAGGCGTACTCCGCATCGACGCCGCGGAATTCGCCACTCGCGGCGCCGCGGCGCAGGATGGCGACCACCATGTCGTGGCCGCGACGGATCACCTCGTCGTGATAGAACCGCGCCAGATCGGGAAAGTTTCCCGCCTCGGCGATGACCAGCTTGGGAATGCCGGACAACGGCGAGCTCGCGATTCGCCACACAAACGCGGTAAGCAGCCCGGCCAGTTGTTCGCGCGCACCGAGCGGGTTCTCGCCCTGCGTCTTCGCCAGATCGTCGAAACCGGCGATCAGCGAATTGCGCACCACTGCCTTGAACAGTTCCAGCTTGTTTTCGTAGTACAAGTACAGCGTCGCCTTCGCCACGCCGGCGCGCCGCGCCACCTCTTCCAGCCGCGTCGCGGCGTAGCCGCGTTCGACGAACACCGCCAGCGCCGCCTCCAGCAATTCCTGGGGACGGGCTTCGGCGCGACGCTGCCAGCGCGGTGCGGGAACGGTTGTCGGCATACGAACGTCCAAGTAAATGACCTTCCGGTCATTTATATCCGTATTCCGCCGGTATTGCAAATACCGGTCATCCGACAATGGCCATCGTCGTCCCGGAACAATGACTGAAGCGGCGTACCGCCACGGCTGACTTTTGCCGGACGAAAGCGATTTGATGAGCGAAGCAAGCGCCGAGCAATCGGCTGGCATGCCGGAATCCCGCTCCAGGCCGTCGATGGCGACGCCATGCCGAAAGCAGGCCCGCTTTCATCCGCTCGTATATCTTTATGATTCATATGGTATTTTTTGGGACTATCGCTTGCACCGGGATCAATCCCTTGACATAATTCCGCGCGTCGCGGTTCCGATGTCACCGGTTCCCGGCACCCAGGGCACTGCCCCGCGCCCATCGCCGACTGCGTATCGTCGATCCGATCGTTCCGCAAACGCGAGGCCCGGCATGGATCACCGCCGGCCAGACGACCGGTGCCTGCGAGTCGCGCCCGGCGCAGTCGGGGAAACCTCGTGCCCAGGCAAGAGGAAAAGTCTTACCAGGAAGGGAAGTGCAGCATGGCAAAAGAAGAACTCATCGAAATGAACGGCGTCGTCACCGAAGTCCTGCCCGACGCCCGCTATCGCGTCACGCTGGACAACGGACACGAGCTGCTGGCCCATACCGCGGGACGGCTGCGCAAATTCCATATCCGCATCATCGCCGGCGACGCCGTGACGCTGGAAATGTCGCCCTACGACCTGAGCAAGGGACGCATCACCTACCGGCACGTGCCCGGCCGCGCCGCGCCGCCGCCGCGCCGGAAATAGCGGGCCGCCCTGACGGCGTATCGCCACGGCTGACTATTGCAACTTTTCGCCGACCGGCAGAGGATGTCGGCAGGTTCGCCGTTCAGGCACACCCGGACCCGCTTTCAGTACATCGACAGAGGAGACACGCCATGACCCTCCGACTCGCATCGACCGCCTTCGTTCAAGGCAGCGATATCCCGTCGAAGTACACCTGCGAAGGCGAGGACATTTCGCCGCCGCTCGCCTGGCACGACGTACCGGCCGAAGCGAAGAGCCTGGCGCTGATTGTCGACGACCCGGATGCACCCGATCCGGCGGCGCCGAAGATGACGTATGTGCACTGGGTGCTGTACAACATCCCGCCCGGCACGACCTCGCTGCCGGAAGCGATGAGCGAACTTCCGCCCGGAGCGATGGAAGGACTCAACGACTGGCGACGCACAGGCTACGGCGGACCCTGCCCGCCCATCGGCCGGCATCGCTACTTCCACAAGCTCTACGCGCTCGACACCGTGCTGCCCGACCTGCACACGCCAACCAAGGCCGCTCTGGAAGCGGCGATGCAGGGACACATCGTCGCGCATGCCGAGCTCATGGGCACGTACAAGAAACGCCGCTGACCGGAATCGCCGCGGCATACGCGGCAAATCGTCGCTGCCGATTAATTTCTCGTTCAGGTCCGATAGCGGATAATTATGGTTTCTTGGATCCAAGGAGCTGGATTTGCGGGAGCCCTTCGGTCATTTGCCCGGCCGATCCGGCACACCGGCCCGGTATGGGGCGGTGTTCGCGGTTGCGCTTGCCAGCCTGCTGGCCGGCTGCTCGGTTACGCCCGAACGCGACGCGCTGCCGATGCCGGTACCGAAGACATTCAGTGCCGTCGGCGGCGAGCAGGCTGTCGATGACCGCTGGTGGCGCGGCTTCGCCGACCCGCAACTCGATTCGCTGATCGACAAGGCGCTCGCCGACAACTTCTCCCTGCGCGCCGCCTGGGCGCGGCTGCGCCAGGCCGAGGCGGTGGCGAGGCGGCAAAGCGCGCCGCTGTGGCCGACGTTGACGGCGCAGGCCAGCCACACGCGCCAGGGCAAGACGCGCGACGACAGCACGGTCACTCGCCAGGCGGGATTGTTCGCCGCCTACGAAGTCGACCTCTGGGGCCGCGTGCGTGCCGGCAGCGAAGCGGCGGGCTTCGACGCCGACGCTTCGAACGCCGACCTGCAAACCGCCGTCATCACGCTCAGCGCCGCCGTCGCCACCACCTGGTACCAGTTGGTCGAACAGCGCACCCAGCTGACGTTGATCGACAGCCAGATCGCCACCAACCGGCAATTGCTGCAACTGGTCGAGGCGCGTTTCCGCATCGGCCAGGCCACCGCCAGCGATGTCTATCGCCAGCGCCAGTTGCTGGCCCAGACCGAAGGCGAGCGTGCCCAGGCCGAAATGCAGCGGAACACGCTGGCGCATCAGCTGGCGATCCTGATCGGCGAAACGCCCGGCACCGCCAAACTTCCGGAAGCGGCGGTGCTGCCGGCGCTGGGACCGCTGCCGGCCACCGGCGTACCGGCCGATCTGGTCCGCCGCCGTCCGGACCTCCAGGCCGCCTTCCTGCGTCTGCGGGCGGCCGACGCCCGTGTCGCGGCCGCCGTGGCGGATCGCTATCCGACCCTCGACCTTGCCGCGGCCGTCACCACCCCTGGCGTCACCGGCGGCCTGTTCGAGGGCTGGATCGGCAAGCTGGCCGCCGAACTGGCGGTAACGCTGTTCGACGGTGGTCAGCGTCGGGCCGAAGTGAGCCGCACGCGCGCCGTGGTGGACGAGGCTTTCAACAGCTACAGCCAGACGCTGCTGGAAGCCATCGGCGAAGTGGAGGACGCGCTCAGCGACGAAACCGGCCAGCACGCCTATCTCGCCAGCCTCGACAGCCAGTTGGCGCAATCCGAAGCCGTGGTGCGGCTCGAGCGCCGGCGCTACTTCCAGGGCGACAGCGACTACCTCTCGGTGCTGGATGCTTTGCGCAGCCGCCAAAGCCTGGAGCGCCAGCAGGTGGCCGCGCAACGCCAACTCGTCATCAAGCGCATCGCCCTCGTGCGTGCGCTGGCGGGTGGTTGGCTGCCCCCGCCGCCGGCTGCGAATACCGAAACCTCGATTCGCGCCACAGGAGACACCGGGCCGACAAAGGTTGCAGACGCGCCTCCTCGCCCGGCGAACGAATAGACCTGCCATGACAGAACCTTGGTTTTTCTCTCTATCCCCTGTGGCAAATTGCTTTTCCAGGACGAACTGACATGACCGACTCGAACCTCGCCAACCTCTTTCGCCGGCACGGCCGGAAGCTTGTGCCGCCGCTGATCGTGGCGCTGGTGGCGGTCGTACTGGTAATCATCCTGATGAACAGCGCCAGCGAAGCGACCCGCACCGAACCCGCACGCGAAGCGCGGCTGGTGGAAGTGACGACGGTGACGGCCGGCGACCAGCAACTGGTCATCGAAGCCTGGGGCACAGTACAGGCGGCACGGCAAGTGACGCTGCAGTCCCAGACCGCGGGCGAGGTGAAGCAGGTGGGCAGCGCCTTCGAGCCGGGCGCCCAAGTGCGCCGCGGTGCCCTGCTGTTGCAGATCGATCCCGCCGACTACGAACTTGCGGTGCGTCAGCGCCGGGCCGACCTGACCAGGGCGCGCGCCGACCTGGCCCTGGAAGACGGCAAGGGCGCCGTCGCCGAACAGGAGTTCGACCTGCTGGCGAAGG
>JBNKCS010000042.1:0-15214 GCA_050287865.1 Rhodocyclaceae bacterium
GGTTGTGCCGGCACTGCTGGCCCGGTTGGGCAAAGGCGGAAGTCTCATAGTGCGCGTAGCCGGCTTCGCCGAGCGTCGCTTCGACCATCTCCTGCATATCCGCGGCGAGGTCGGCGTCGGGCAAATCGGCCGGGGGGGCGTGGTGGAAGGCGGTGTTCGGCTCGATGGTGAGGTGATAGGCCGAGAGGTGTCCGGGGCCGAAGGCGATGGCGGTTTCGATGTCGCGGCGTGCGTCGTCGAGCGACTGCCCGGGCAATCCGTACATCAGGTCGAGATTGACGCGTTCGAAGTGGCGCAGCGCCAGCTCCGCGGCGCGTCTGGCTTCGTCGGAAGAATGGATGCGCCCGAGCGACTTCAGCTTGGCGTCGTCGAAGCTCTGGATGCCGAGTGACAGCCGGGTGACGCCGGCGTCGCGAAAGGCCGCGAATTTCGCTGCCTCGATGGCGCCCGGATTTGCTTCGAGGGTGATTTCGGCATTCTCGCGAAAAGTCAGCCGTGGCGGTACGCCAAGCAGGTCGCGAATTACCGCCGGCGAGAGCAGGCTGGGCGTGCCGCCGCCGATGAATACCGACTCCAGGCTGCGTTCGGCAGCCAGCGGCAGTGCCGCTTCGAGATCGCGCTGAAGCGCTTCGAGGTAGGCCGCTTCGGGAATGCCGTCGCGCGCCTCGTGCGAGTTGAAGTCGCAGTAGGGGCACTTCTTCAGGCACCAGGGGAAATGGATGTAGAGCGAAAGCGGTGGCATGAACGAAAAGGGGCCGCGACGCGGCCCCTGGCTTGTGGTGTGCCGACGATCAGAAGCGGTAGACCGCGCCTGCGGTAACCACCGGATACCAACGATATTTGCGCAGATCCTTTTCGGCGTTGTCCTGCTCAATGGCCAGGTCAGCGGGGCAACCGGGAACCGAATTGCAGAGGCTGCTTTCCAGTTTCAGCTTCGGCTTACCCTGGTACAGCGCGCCGACATCGAGCATGAAGCCCCAACCGGTGGGCTTGGCGAACGCATTGCCCCAGCCGACGCCGATGTAGGGCGCAGTCTTGTTGAAGGTCAGCGTGCCTTTCAGTTCGCCAACATCGGTTGCGTTATAGGTGTTGTTACCGATCTCGTAGGTGCCGCTCGCGCCGTCGGGCTTGGCGGTCATGTCCAGCTTGTTGCCGTTGTAGAACACGCCCAGTGACAGACGGAAGCTGCTGTCCTGGATCGGGAAGAAATCGCCGATCACCGATGCGGTGCTGGTCCGGAACGTGGCGTCGTACCTGATGCCGTCGTCGGTGGTATCGCCTGTCCAGTCATAGCCGCTTCCGCCGAAGCGAAGAACTGCGGTATTGGTCAACTGAAGATTCAGGTCGAGTCCGAAGCCGAGCGTACCGACCTTGCCGGTCAATGCGACATCGCCTTCAGCCATGGCGGCAGCGGGAACCAGTAGAGCCAGCAGGAACAGGGGTGTTTTCATGGTCGCCTCCGTTGTGACAATTGGATGAATGTTACCCCCGCGCGGCCGGGACGCAAGCCGTCGTCAACGCCCGGCACGCGCCTTGAGCTTGGCGATCAGCACGGCCAGCGCCTTGCCTCGGTGCGAAATCTCGTTCTTCTTGTCGGAAGCCAGTTCGGCGCCGGTGCAGCCGAATTCCGGCAGCCAGAAATAGGGGTCGTAGCCGAAACCGTTTTCGCCGCGCGGCGTGTCGATGATCTCGCCGTGCCATTCACCCTCGGCGATAACGGGCTGCGGGTCGTCGGCATGGCGAACGAAGACCAGGATGCAGTAGTAATGGGCGCGGCGGTTCGGCTGGCCGGCGAGGTCGGCGATCAGCTTCTCGTTGTTGCGCGCATCGGACTTCGGCTCGCCGGCGTAGCGGGCCGAGAAGACGCCGGGGGCTCCGCCGAGCGCGTCGACGCAGATGCCGGAATCGTCGGCCAGCGCCGGCAGGCCGGTCAGCCGGGCGGCATGGCGCGCCTTGGCGATGGCGTTCTCGACGAAGGTGAAATGCGGTTCTTCCGCCTCCGGAACATTGAATTGCGCCTGCGGCAGGACTTCGAAATCGATGGTGGCAAGCAAGGCCGCGAATTCGCGCAGCTTGCCCGGATTGTTGGAGGCGAGGACGAGTTTCTTCATGTCAGAGTTCGGCGCGGTGGTGGACGCGGCGCAATGCCGCCGGCAAGTGATTGTCCCGGGCGAGCAGGAACCGGCCAAGGCCATCCAGAAAGTCCTGGGTGATGTCGTCCGGCGCGCAGGTGAATGCGGCAATGCCGAAGCCTTCGAGGTTGCGGCTCAGCACCTCGACGCGCCCGCTTTCGTAGTTGGCGCCAAAGGTGAGCTGTACCGGAAAGTCGGGCGCCAGACGCATGACAAGCTCGCCCTGCTCGACGACGCCGTCGTGGTCCATGCCCTCGGCGGTACGCAGGTCGAGAATGTCCATGTCCTTCTTGAAGGCGGCCAGCCTGTTCCAGCCAACCGTGACAGTCAGCGGCGCCGGAGCGGCCAGACGGACCCTGAAGGCGACGAAATCGATCAGCGCCTTTTCGGAAAGTCCTTCCCGACGCGTTTTGACGATCGCCTCCTGCCAGCGGAGGTCGTCGTATGACACCTGGGCGTCGAGGCGGTAGCTGCGCTTGACGGCGGGCGCCAGCGCGTTGGCATGACGGCAGAATACGTCGAAGAAGCGGAACACGCGATCGAGCGCTTCGTGGATGCGGCGGTTGGTGGCTGCCTGCTGCGCCTGATCGCTGCTCTTCCCTTGTATCTCGGCCTCCAGTTCCGCGAGCAGGCTGCCGGTTATCGCTGGTGGCGCGGTTGGTGCCGTTGCGGGTGAGGATGCTGGGGCCGGCTCGGGTGGCGCGGTCGCCGGGGTCGGCTCGGGTGGTGTGGAAACGGTCGCCGACGAGGACTCAGGCGGTGCGGGTTGCGCCGGTTTGGGCGAGCCGATTTTCGGAACAGGGGTGGGTATGCGCTCCGCGCGGGCCGGCCGTTGCTGCCGCAGGTGCGCCGTCTCCAGGCGCCGCTCGAAATCGGCCATGGAGGCGTCGATGTCCTCGATCAAGGCGCGAATGTCCTCGTCCAGTGACTTCTTCGAGGTATCCGGGGGGCTCGATCGACTCATGAAAGCGTCTCCGGGCTACGCGGCCAATGCCTGCTTCTGGGCGGCAACGATGGCGGAAAGTCCGTTCGTGGCGAGGTCGAGCAGCGCTTCCAGTTCCGCCCGGCTGAACGGCGTACCCTCGGCGGTGCCCTGAACCTCCACCAGGCCGCCGCTGCCGGTCATGACTACGTTCATGTCGGTGTCGCAGGCGGAGTCTTCGTCGTAGTCGAGGTCGAGCACCGGCACGCCCGCGAAGATGCCGACGGACACGGCGGCGACGAAATCGCGCAACGGACTGGCGGCCAGCTTGCCGGCGGCGACCAGCTTGTTGCAGGCGTCGTGCAGCGCCACGCAGGCGCCGGTAATCGAGGCGCAGCGCGTGCCGCCGTCGGCCTGCAGAACGTCGCAGTCGAGCGTGATCTGCCGTTCGCCCAGCGCCGTGAGGTCGATGATGGCGCGCAGGGAGCGGCCGATCAGACGCTGGATTTCCTGGGTGCGCCCGCTTTGCTTGCCCTTGGCCGCTTCGCGCGAACTACGGGTGTGCGTCGAGCGCGGCAGCATGCCGTACTCGGCCGTCACCCAGCCCTGTCCCTTGCCCCTGAGGAAGCCGGGCACGCTGTCCTCGACACTGGCGGTGCACAGCACCTTGGTGTTGCCGAATGTCACCAGCACGCTGCCCTCGGCATGCATCGTGTAGCCGCGCGTGATGATGAGTTTGCGCAATTCGTCAGGCCGGCGACCGCTGGGTCTCATGTTCCCGTTTCCCTTCTATTTCGAAAACTTGTTGATGGCATTGCGGATCTCGTCGATCGCCCGTTCGATGTCGTCGTCGGACAGTTCGGTGTCGCGCAGGCGTGCCTTGTCGAAGCCTTCCATCAGCGTGGTATGCGCATCCAGCGGCATGGTCGCCGTTTCGACGGTAACGGTGGTTGGATCGCCGCTGAAATCGTCCTCCCAGGTGACGGCGATCACCGACAGGTTGTCCTGTCCTTCGCCGCCCAGCTTTTCGGCCATGTCCATCAATTGCGGCGTCATCGCCATGACGCTGCCCCGGGCGTAGCCCTGCGCCAGCGTTTCGTTGCCGAGCGGCGACCAGAAGCCGTCCGAGCAGATGACGATGGTGTCGCCGGTCAGCAGCGGCGTCTTGCGCGAGAACTCGATTTGCGGCGACAGATCGCCGCCCAGGCAGGCATAGACCCGGTTGCGGGCCGGATGCTGCAGCGCCTGCTCCTCGGTGATCAGGCCGTCGTCGATCATCATCTGCACGCGCGAATGGTCGCGGGTCCGGGTGTGCACTTTCCGGTCCCGCAGCAGGTAGAGCCGCGAGTCGCCGACATGCGCCCAGTAGCCGATATTGTCCTGGATGACGCAGGCGACGCAGGTGGTGCGCGGTGCGTCCGGGAGGTCGCGTTCGAGGGCGTAGTCGAGAATGGCGTTGTGCGCATTGGCCATGCCGAGGCCCAGAAACTGGAGCGGATCGTCAAGGCGCGGGCGCGCTTCGCGCTGAAAATGTTCGGTCAGGTATTGCACCGCGATTTGCGCGGCGACCTCGCCGTGCAGGTGGCCGCCCATGCCGTCGGCGAGCACCATCAGCAGTGCGTCGCGCGAGTAGCAGTGGGCGATGCGGTCCTGGTTGTTTCGCCGTTGACCGATGCGGCTTTCCTGGTAAATGGTGAATTTCATTTGCGGAAGAGAATCTTCAGGCTCTGGTTGAAACTATCCAGCCAGGAGGGTTGATGAACCACATGGTGGCGTTCGGCAAGCGCCTTCTGCAGCACGAAGACACTGGCCGGCCGCTCGGACGAATCGAGCACCATGCACCAGTCGATTACCTGTAGCAATTGCCGGGAGTACTTGTCGCCCCAGCGCTTTTGCGCCGATTGCAGCTGGTCGCGCTCCAGTCGCTTGTCGGCGGCGGGCGGCGCGCCACCCGCCAGGCAAGCGTACATGCTCGCCCCGACGGCGTAGATGTCCGTCCACGGCCCCATTTTTTCCGGCTCCTTGTACTGCTCGGGCGCGGCGAAGCCCGGCGTGTACATCGGCTTCAGCATCGGGCCGTCGGTGCGCAGGGCCTGCCGCGCGGCGCCGAAATCGAGCAGCACCGGATTGCCGTCGGTGCGCAGATAGATGTTGGAGGGCTTGATGTCGAGATGCAGCAGCTTCTGCGCATGGACTTCGCGCAGGCCGTTGAGCAAACGGGCGAAGACGTTGCGGACGAAGGTTTCGCGGATTTCGCCGCGATGCTTGTGGATGTGTTCCTGCAGCGTGCGGCCGCGCTCGTACTGCATGACCATGTAGACGGTTTCGTTGGCGCGAAAGAAATTCAGCACGCGCACGACATTGGGGTGGCTGAGATGGGCGAGCGCGCGACCCTCTTCGAAGAAGCACTTCATGCCGTGCCGGAAGGCGCCCAGATGGTCGTCGGAGATGGCCGGCGCCACCTGGCCTTCCGCGCGTAGCGCCAGCGAGTTGGGCAGATACTCCTTGATCGCCACGGGCGTGCCGTCTTCGTCGTAGGCGAGGTAGACAATGGAGAACCCTCCCAGCGATAGCTGCCGCTCGATGCGGTAGCGATCCAGCTGGAACCCGGGCGGGAGGGGATGGTTGGTCTGCTGCGTCGGCATGGTTGCTATACTGCCTTGGATTGTAGTTCCGGCATGGCGGATTTTGCGCATTGCCGGTGTTAATTCTCGGCTTTTCCGTCGGACTGGCCCGGCGAAAAGCGGGAGCAGGGGCGAAAATCACCATCATGATCCATAGCATGACCGGCTATGCCGCCGACCATCGGGCCGTCGGCAACGCGGTAGTTCACCTGGAACTCAAGAGCGTCAACGCGCGTTTTCTGGACATCGTGTTTCGCGCCGGGGAGGAACTGCGTTTTCTCGAAATGCCCTTGCGCGAGGCACTGTCGGCGCGCATTCAGCGCGGCAAGCTGGAATGCCGCCTGAATCTGGTGCCGCATCAGGCCGGCGTACCGCGAGAGCTGACTTTTGACGCCGGCCTGCTCGACCAGCTGGCGCGACTCGAGAAGTCCGTGCGTCAGACCCTGCCGGATGCCGCGCCGCTGTCCGTCGCCGAAGTGCTGCGCTGGCCTGGCATGCTCGGCGACGAAAGCATCGATCCGGCGCAGTTGCAAACGGAATGCATGCTGCTGGCCAAAGACGCCATCGACGAATTCGTCGCCAGCCGGCAGCGCGAAGGCGCCAAGCTGGCCGCGACCATAATTGAGCGTGTGGCGCGGATGCGCGACCTGGTCGTCAAGGTCGGCCCGATGCTGCCGCAGGCGCTGGCCGATTACCAGCAGCGTCTGGCGACCAAGCTGCGTGAAGCCGTGGCCGCGCTGGACGAGGAGCGGATCCGCCAGGAAGTTGGCGTTTTCGCCGCGCGCATCGACGTTGCCGAAGAGCTGGCCCGCCTGAACACCCATCTCGACGAAGTCCAGCGTGTGGTCGAAAAAGGTGGTGCCGTCGGCAAGCGGCTGGACTTCCTCATGCAGGAACTCAACCGCGAAGCCAATACGCTGGCCTCGAAATCCGTGTCGGGCGAGGTGACCGCCATCGCGCTCGAACTCAAGCTCCTGATCGAGCAGATGCGTGAGCAGGTCCAAAACCTGGAGTGAGGACGATGGCCAGCCCCGGAACCCTTATCGTCGTTTCCGCGCCTTCCGGTGCGGGCAAGAGCACGCTGGTCAAGATGCTGATGGAGCGCGATGCGCAGGTCCGCCATTCGGTGTCGTACACGACGCGGTCGCCGCGTCCCGGCGAGCAGGACGGCCGCGAGTACAACTTCATCGACATTGCGACCTTTTCCGCCATGCGCGACCGGGGCGATTTCCTTGAGTGGGCCGAGGTGCATGGCAACTTCTACGGCACGTCGCGCGTCTGGCTGGCCGAGCAGGTGGAGTCGGGCCACGACATGCTGCTGGAGATCGACTGGCAGGGCGCGCAGCAGTTGCGGCGCCTGTTTCCGGAAGCCGTGAGCATCTTCATCCTGCCGCCGTCGATTGCCGAACTGGAACGGCGCCTGCGCAGCCGTGGTCAGGATGCCGAGGATGTCATCCAGCGCCGCGTGGCCGCCGCCTTGGGCGAAATGCGTCACGTCGGCGAGTTTGATTTTGCTATAATCAACAAAGACTTGCAGGTGGCGATCGATGACCTCGCCGCAGCCGTGCGAGCAGCGCGATTGCGCGTGCCCAGCCAGCGAGCCCGCCAACCCGAGATGTTTCGTTTTCTAGAGCAGTACTGACCCTGAAGGATTTGCCCCATGGCCCGCGTGACCGTCGAAGATTGCATGAAGGAATTTACCAACCGTTTCGAACTGACCCTGGCCGCGACCTACCGCGCTCGCCAGATCTCCATGGGCAGCACACCGATGGTCGAGGTCGACCGCGACAAGCCGACCGTCATCGCCCTGCGCGAACTGGCCGCAGGCAAGTACGGCCCGGAAATCCTGACCCGCAACCAGTCCTGATGATGTAGGCGAGATGGGAACTATGGCGGCCATACTCCCGTTCTCGCCACGTCCGATCCGCTCGTCGGCACCCGCCGACGAAGCAGCCGTCCTGGCGGACGACCTGCATCCGCCCGTCGATCTCGCCGAGGATCTCGACCGCTTCCGCGCCAGTATCGCCGCCTACCTGAAGCCGGAGGATGTGGCGCAGGTCGAGGCCGCCTACCACTTTTCCGTCGAGGCACATCGCGGGCAGTACCGCACCAGCGGCGAGCCCTACGTATCCCATCCGCTCGCCGTCGCCGGCACGCTGGCCGGGTGGCGCCTCGATCCGCAGGCCCTGATCGCGGCGCTTCTTCACGACGTGATGGAAGATACCGCCGTCAGCAAGGAGCAATTGGCCGAAAAATTCGGCAAGACCGCCGCCGAACTGGTCGATGGCGTGTCGAAGCTCGATCGCATCGAGAACCAGTCGTACGAGGAAGCGCAGGCGGAGAACTTCCGCAAGATGCTGCTGGCGATGGCGCGCGACGTGCGCGTCATCCTGGTCAAGCTTGCCGACCGTCTGCACAATATGCGCACGCTCGACGTGGTGCGGCCCGACAAGCGCCGCCGCGTCGCCCGCGAGACGCTGGACATCTACGCGCCGATCGCCAACCGCCTCGGCCTCAACGATCTCTACCGCGAGATGCAGGAACTGGCTTTCCGCCATCTGTACCCGAACCGCTATCGGGTGCTGGTGAAGGCGGTCAGGCAGGCACGCGGCAACCGCCGCGAGGTGGTCGGAAAGATCCTCGAGGCAATTCGCGCCCTGCTTCCCGCCTGCGGTATCGAGGCGGAGGTGATCGGCCGCGAAAAGCACCTGTACGGCATCTATCGCAAGATGCGCGAGAAGCACCTGACGTTCTCGCAGGTGCTCGATATCTACGGCTTCCGCATCATCGTCAAGGACAACCCGACCTGCTACGTGGCGCTTGGCGCGCTGCATGGCTTGTTCAAACCGGTGCCGGGCAAGTTCAAGGACTACATTGCGATCCCCAAGGCCAACGGCTACCAGTCGCTGCACACGACGCTGATCGGACCGTACGGCACGCCGGTCGAAGTGCAAATCCGCACCGCGGAAATGAATCACGTCGCCGAGTCCGGCGTCGCCTCGCATTGGCTGTACAAGGACGAACAGGCGATGTCCGACCTGCAGCAGACCACGCACAACTGGCTGCAGTCGCTGCTTGAACTGCAGTCCGCCTCGGGCGATTCCACCGAGTTTCTCGAACACGTCAAGGTCGACCTGTTTCCCGGCGAGGTGTACGTGTTCACGCCGCGGGGCAAGATCCTGGCGCTGCCGCGCGGCGCGACGCCGGTCGACTTCGCCTACGCGGTGCACACCGATGTCGGTAACAGTTGCGTCGCGGCCAAGGTTAATCGTCGCCTGGCACCGCTGCACACCGAACTGCACAACGGTCAGACGGTGGAGATCATCACCTCGCCCGGCGCCAAGCCCAATCCCGGCTGGCTGTCCTACGTGGTGACGGGCAAGGCGCGGGCGCAGATCCGCCATTTCCTCAAGACGCAGCAGCAGAAGGAGTCGGTCGCCCTCGGCAAACGTTTGCTTGGCCAGGCGTTGCGCAACTTCGGCATCAGCCGCGGCGACGTCGGCACGGCGACCTGGGATCGCTTCCTGCGCGAATTGGCGCCCAAGGGCAAGCGGCAGGTGTTGACCGAAATCGGCCTAGGCGTGCGTCTGCCGGCCATCGTCGCCCGGCGGCTGGCGGAGTTGGACGATCGCCAGGAACCGGAGGCGGCCGGCGGCGATGCGGAAGGCCGCCAGAGCTCGGCGATCCTGATCCGCGGCACGGAAGGCGTCGCCGTCCAGCTGGGCAAATGCTGCCGGCCGATCCCGGGCGATCCTATCATCGGCATCATCCGCCGCGGGCACGGCTTGGTGGTGCATACGCACGACTGCTCGACGCTCGCCCGCCAGCGCGGCGAGCGCAACGACTGGGTCGATGTCGACTGGGATCCCGAGGTGCGCGGTTCCTTCGATGTCGGACTGCGCATCGTCGTCCAGAATCAGCGCGGGGTCCTGGCGAAGATCGCGGCGGCCATGGCCGAGGAAAACTCCAACATCGTCAACGTCAGCATGGATGACGACCGCGGCCAGACGACTTCGATTTACTTTGCGCTCCAGGTGAACAACCGCGTGCACCTGGCGAACCTGCTGCGGCGCGTGCGGCGTATTCCCGAGGTCGTGCGCGTCTATCGGATCAAGGAATAAAAGGAGAAACAGCGTGGCGATATACGAATCGGAACACACCAGGTGGATGCGCGAATGGATGGAGAAGCATCCCGAGGAATTGCAGGAGCAGAAGAGCGGCCGCGCGCTCTGGTGGGACAGGCCGACGCAGGATCAGGACACGACGAAACGCCTGGCCGCCGTGCGGGTGCCGCAGAAGCCGTATTACTACGACGTTAACTGAATTGTTTGGCGTACCGCCACGGCTGACTTTTTGACGCGGATGTTCGGTGCGGACAGATATTCGAGCCTGGCCCCATTAATTCCGGTGTTGTGCTTAAGCTAATCAAAATTGTGGCAATATTTTGTGTTGTGGCTTTAGCATTTTTGGCAATGTTAGCTAAGATTCAATTGGCCGAAGGCGGGGATTTTTTATCAGAAGAAAGAATACTTTTTGCCGCTATTTTTATTTTTGGCACGCTTGTTCTTTTATTGTTGATTCACATTGTTGAGATCATTAATAAGAAAAAGAATTAAAGGTGCCAGGCTCGAATTAATTCCGCGTACCCGCCCGGACCGTATTGGCGTCCCACCGCGGCTGACTTTTCCGAAATTACTGGACGACCTGATCGATGGTCAGGCGCAGCCCCTTGGCGCCGGGCTTGACCGGGCCGACGTTGCCCTTGAGATCACCAGGCTGGGAAATCGCGTTGCCGCTTTTCGACACCCGCGCCTCGACCAGAATCGCCTTGGCCGATGACAGGGTGCGGCCGGGCATCAGCGCATCGGCGTCGTCGAGGCTGAAATCCATCGGCAGGTCGGCGACGCGCACGCGCTTGGCGGCGAGCGGCATCGGCGGGCCGCCGGCTTCCTTGGCCGAGATGAACACCGTGTCGCTGGAACTGACCTTGCCCTTCAGAGCAGCGGCCAGTTCAAGCCGGCCACGAACACCGGTCGCGGACGTGGCCACCGGCTTGCGCTTGGCCAAGCCACCCTTCTGCTCCGCTTCGGCGATGATGTTGGCCAGCATCTGGCCATCCTCGGAGTCGGGCGGGATTTGCCGCTGGGCGCGCTGCCAGTGCTCGACGGCCTTGGCGTAGTCGCCGCGGTTGAAGGCGGCCGTGCCGGCGAGCCAGAGCGACTGCAGGTGATCGGGGTCGAGTTTGAGCGCCTGGGCAATCAGTTCCTCGGGTCGGCCAGTCAGATCGCCGGCCTTGCTGGCCAGGAGATCGGCATAGTCCGCCAGCAACTGCGGATCGGTTTCGACCAGCGCCCAAGCCTTCTGATAGGCGCGTTCCGCTTCCGCGGGTCGCCGCAATGCCTTGTAGGAACGGGCCAGCATCGCCCAGCCCTGGAGATTGTCCGGTTCGTTCTCGAGCTTGGCGGCGAGGCTCGCCACCATCCTGTCGATGTCCTGTTGGCTGAAATCGCGGCGCTGCATCTGGTCCAGCGCGGCAGGATTGCCGAGCCAGGCATACAAGCCGACGCCTAGCAGCGGTATCGTCAGCAGCAGTACGACCAGGGTGCGCCTGGGATGCGCAGGCGCAGCGAGCAGGGCGTCATCTTGATCGGCATCTTCGAGCAGACGACGCTGCAGCTCGGCGCGCGCATCCTCGTAATCGGCATCGCCCAACTGGCCGCTGGCGCGATCGCGCTCAAGTTCGACCAGCTGGTCGCGATAGATCGTCGTGTTCAGGTCGCGCCGCGATGCGCCGCCCGATGTGCGACGTCGCCACCAGGGACGCGAAAGCAGCGCCAGCGCGGCCGCGAGCACCAGAGTGGTGGCAATCAGAAATCCGGTCATGGGTTGTCTTTCAGCAGGGCTTCGGCGCGCTTCCTGTCTTCATCGCTGAGTTCGGCCGTTGGCGCCACCTGGGCGCTACGGCGCCGCAGGAAGGCGATCAATGCCGCGATACCGCCGACCATCAGCAAAAACGGGCCGGCCCAGAGCAGCCAGGTGGTCGGCTTGACGGGAGGGCGGTAGAGCACGAAATCGCCATAGCGGCTGACCAGAAAGTCCTTGATCTCCTGGTCGCTCTTGCCCTGCTTGATCAAATTGCGCACTTCCCGTCGCAAGTCCTCGGCAAGATCGGCGCGCGAGGCGGCCAGCGATTCGTTCTGGCAGACCAGACAGCGCAGTTCCTCGGCGATGCTGACAAGGCGCTTTTCGACAGCCTCGTCGGCCGCCAGCGGCGCCGCCTCCTTGGCCAGAACGGTTCCCGCCAGCATGAGCGTCGCGGCCAACGCGATCAGGAATCTCATTTCTCCAGCTCCTTCACCAGCGGCAGGATCTTCTCGCTCATCACCTCGGTCGTGATGGGGCCGGTCTGCTTGAAGCGGATCACTCCCGCTTTGTCGATCAGATACGACTCGGGCACGCCATAGACGCCGTAGTCGATGCCGACGCGGCCATCGGCATCGAAGGCCGACAGAACGTACGGATCGCCCAGCTGTTGCAGCCAGCGCAGGCCGTCGCTACGCTGATCCTTGTAGTTGAGGCCGATGATCGGCAGGGTGCCGCCGTTGCGTGTGTACTCGACCAGGATCGGATGCTCCTGCCGGCACGAGACGCACCACGACGCCCAGACGTTGAGCAGCCAGACCTTGCCCAGCATCTGCTTCGGCGAAAACGTCTGGCCGGGATCGACGACTTGCGGTACTTCGAACGCCGGCGCGGGTTTACCGATCAGCGGCGAGGGCACGTCGCGCGGATCGCGGTTCAGGCCAACGGCGAGGAAGCCGACCAGGACGACGAACAGGCCAAGAGGAAGCAGAAAACGGTTCACGGACGGATACCCTCCAATGCGCCCACAGGGTTCGCCGCGCGGGCCTTGAGGCGATAGCGCCTGTCGGCGGCGGCGACGAAACCGCCGATGGCCATGAACAGACAGCCGAACCAGATCCAGTCGACGAACGGCTTGTAGTAAACCCGCACGGCCCAGGCGCCGTCGGGCAGTGCTTCGCCGAGCGAAACGTAGACGTCGCGCGTGATGCCCGCATCGATCGCGGCTTCCGTCATCGGCATGCTCGACGTCGCGTAGTTGCGCTTTTCCGGATTCATGCGCCTGACGATGCGGCCGTCGACGCTCAGGTCGACGTCGCCGACTGATGCCGTGTAATTGGGACCCTGGGCCTCGCGGATGCCGACGAACGTGAAGGTGTAGCCGCCGACATCGACGGTGTCGCCCGGCGCCATGCGCACGTCCCTTTCTTCCTGATAGCCGCCGACCATCGTCACACCGACGACGAACACTGCGACGCCGAGGTGGGCGATGTGCATGCCCCAGAAGCTCGGCGTGGCGCCACCGCTGACTTTCAGTCGCTCGACGATCTGCATGACCGTGGAAGCCGCAATCCAGACGGCGGCGAGGAGACCCAGGGCGATCAGCGGCGACCAGTGGCCGGCGAGGAAGGGCAGGCCAATGCCGGCCGCGATCGCGATGACCGCGGCAACGCGAAGGCGCAGCCCGATCCGCTTGAGGTCGGCCTGCTTCCAGCGGGCGATCGGTCCCGCGGCGATCAGGAACAGCAATGGCACCATGATCGGCACGAACACCGTGTTGAAATAGGGCGGCCCGACCGAGAGCTTGCCGAGGTTGAGGGCGTCGATGATCAGCGGGTACAGCGTCCCCAGCAGCACGGCGCCGGCCGCGACGACCAGCAGTACGTTGTTCATCAGCAGCAGCGTTTCGCGGGAGGCAAGCGAAAAGGCGCCGCCCAGGCTGACCTTCGGCGCGCGCCAGGCGAACAGCGTTAGCGAGCTGCCGACGACGGCGGCAAGCAACAGCAGGATGAAGATGCCGCGCCGCGGGTCGCTGGCGAAGGCATGCACCGAGGTCAGCACGCCCGAGCGGACCAGGAAGGTGCCGAGCAACGAAAGCGAGAAGGCGGCGATGGCCAGCAGCACCGTCCAGTTCTTGAAGCTGCCGCGCTTTTCAGTCACGGCCAGCGAATGGATCAGCGCGGTGCCCACCAGCCAGGGCATGAAGGAAGCGTTCTCGACCGGATCCCAGAACCACCAGCCGCCCCAGCCGAGCTCGTAGTAGGCCCACCAGGAGCCGAGCGCGATGCCGAGCGTGAGGAAGATCCAGGCGGCGATGGTCCAGGGCCGCGACCAGCGCGCCCAGGCCGCGTCGAGCTGGCCGGCGATCAGGGCTGCAATCGCAAACGCGAAGGCCACCGCCATGCCGACATAGCCCATGTAGAGCATCGGCGGGTGGAAGACGAGCCCCGGATCCTGCAGCAGGGGATTGAGGTCGCGGCCGTCGCCGGCGGCGGGCAGCAGCCGCTCGAACGGATTCGAGGTGAACAGGATGAACGCCAGCAGGCCGACGCTGACCAGGCCAAGTACACCGAGTACGCGGGCGACCATGGCCTCCGGCAGCTGGTGCGAGAAGAGGGCCACGGCCATCGTCCACCCGGCCAGCATGAACACCCAGAGCAGCAGCGAGCCTTCGTGGCCTCCCCAGACCGCCGACAGGCGATACATCGTCGGCAGCAGCGAGTTCGAGTTCTGGGCGACATACGCGACCGAGAAGTCGTTGACATAGAAGGCCCAGGCGAGACAGCCGAAACTGATCGCGATGAGCAGGAAATGCGTCTGGGCCGCGGGGCGGGCGAGCGCCACCCAGGTCGCATTGCCGCGTGCGGCGCCGGCCAGCGGCAGCACCCCGAGGACAATGGCGACGAGCAGCGAGAGGATGAGCGCGAAATGGCCGAGTTCGGGGATCATTGGACGAGGGTTTTCTGCGCTTTCTGCGCTTGATCGACTGCGGCCTTCGCTTCCGGCGGCATGTAGTTCTCGTCGTGCTTCGCCAATACCTCGGTGGCGGTGAAGACGCCGGAGTCACCGAGGCGGCCCTGGATCACCGCGCCTTTCCCTTCCTTGAACAGGTCGGGAAGGATGCCGGTGTAGGCGACGGGGATGTCCTTTGCCGTGTCGGTGATGACGAAATGGACAGTCAGGTTGTCGCGCCTGAGCGAGCCTTCGCGGACCATGCCGCCGATGCGGAAAGCCTTGCCTTGCGGCGCCTTGCCGGCCACAACCTCGCTGGGCGTTATGTAGAGGGCAATGTTGCTGTCGAGGGCGTTGAGGACGAATGCCGAGGCGATGCCAATCGCCGCCAGCCCTCCAACGATGAGGGCGATGCGTTTATGACGGGGTTTCATTGTTTATCGAGTTCCTCGGCAATGCGCTCGCGACGCAGCGTGCGCAAAATGTCCTTCTGACGCTTTTTCGCCAGCATCGGTTCCATGACCATGATGACGGCGCAGACAACGAAGCTGCCCCAGACGTACAGCGCATAGCCGCCCATGGCAAAAAACTCGGCAGGCGAATTCCAGTTCACAGCTTCACCTCAGACAACTCCCGCACCCATTCGGTGTGCGTTTCCCGCTCGAGGATGATGGCGCGAACCCGCATCAGCGCGACCGCGATCGAATACATCCAGAAGCACA
>JBNKCS010000043.1:0-15170 GCA_050287865.1 Rhodocyclaceae bacterium
CGATACCGTGAATTGCAGCGGCAGGCCATGCTCCAGCGAAAGTTGCGTGCGCTGGATCAGTTGCCGGATTCGCTCCGCGACGCCCAGTGCCTGCGCTTGACTTGCCTTGGGTAGAAGGATGGCGAATTCCTCGCCGCCGACGCGACCGATCACGTCGAATGCCCGCAGGGTCTGCTGGCAGAGTTTGCTGAATTCGACGAGGACGAAATCGCCTACCCGATGCCCGTGCGTATCGTTGACTACCTTGAAATGATCGATGTCGAGCATCAATATCGCCAGCGGGTTGCCGTAGCGCGTGGCGCGTGCCAGTTCGCGTTCCGCAATCTCCAGGAAGCTGCGACGGTTGTGCAGGCCGGTCAATGAATCTGTCATGGCCAAGTGTTCCAGTTGCTGTTCGGCCTGCTTTTGTTCCGTGACGTCGTAGAACCAGCCAAGTACCGCCGGTTCGCCCTCGTAGGTCAGCATCAGGTACGAGGCAAGGGCCCATTTGGGCTTGCCATTGGGCATGTTGAGTTCGATGAGCCGATGCGTCACTTGGCCGCCTTGCGCAAGGACTGCCAGCACGTCGGCGTATTCGTCCGGGTTTGCGTAGTAGCGACCGGGATCGACACCGAGCATCGCTTCCGGGTTCGACTGGATCAGTTCGGCGTAGCGATGGTTGGCGAACAGAACCTTGCGTCCGCCTTCCCCGGCAATCCGGACCGCGATCGGGCTGGTTTCGAGCATGAGCCGCAACCGCGCCTCGCTTTCGCGCAGGGCCTCTTCGTCGCGCTGGCGTTCCGTAGTATCCTCGACAATCGCGATTCCGCCATCCCGGTCGCGGCGGGGGCCGATGAGTGGCGAACAGGACATGGAGATCCAGATCCGTTTCCCCGAAAGCGTGGTGACATACTCGCCTTCGTAGGTTTCAGTGGCTCCATCGAGCGCTCCCCGCAGTGCTGCCAGCACGCGCCGGTCGTTCAACGATTTCATGTCGAGTCCGACCAGGCGCTCCATAGGTACTTCGAGGATCTCGGCGAGACGTTCGTTGCAGTAGATGATGACCAGATCGTTGTTGTAATGCAGGATGCCGGTCGGCGAGTGGTGGAGGATCAACCGGTATCGCTCCTCGCTTTCCGCCAGCGCGGCCTCTTTCTGCTGAAGTTCGATCACCATGTCCTGGGCCTGGTCACGCGCCCGTTCCACGGCGGTCAGCAGTGCCTGCTGTTCCAGCCGCAGGCGTATGGCGGTACTGACCGTCTCATTCAGGGAAGCGGCCCCCCTGAGGACGATTACCAGTAAAAAGATCGTCATGACGCCGAAAGCCCAATCAAGGGGGGTTGCAGCGTTCAACAGGACGGCGGACGCCATGGGCACCAGCATCAGCAGCGCGAATCCCCTGTATATCTTGATCACGGGCCCGAGCGATGCGACTCCGCCCGCGACGGTTCCGGAGATGACCAGGCCGGTGAAGAGGTAGATTTCTTCGGGCGCGCGCCACATGAAGAGCACTGCGCCCGCTCCCCAAACGCTGGCGGCGAGCAGGGTGCTCAGAAAAAAACGTCGCAGCCAGAGTTCTGTTGCCTCCGGGCCGGGTGCGGCGCGCCGATAAGCCCGGACCAGGACGAATCGTATGCCGGCGATGGCGATCAGGGCGGCCGCCCAGGAGACGGCAAGGCCGGCGGGAATCCCGAGAGTGAAGTTGATGTAGGCCAGCAGCGAGGCGTTGAGGGCATTGGCAACGATCGGAACGGGCGCGTTCCGGTACAGCAAGGCGACTTGCTGGCTGCGGATCCTGGATTCGATCCTGGCG
Organism: Rhodocyclaceae bacterium; assembly: GCA_050287865.1. Taxonomy (GTDB): domain Bacteria; phylum Pseudomonadota; class Gammaproteobacteria; order Burkholderiales; family Rhodocyclaceae; genus Fen-999. The sequence goes on from JBNKCS010000043.1 coordinate 1,793, forward strand.
GCCGGTGGTGATGTCAGTTCATCATCGTCCATGCCACAAGCATGGCGTATTCAGCACGACGGTATGACAGGAATTTGCCCGCAATTCCCGGTCTAATCGTTCGATGAATTTGGCAGCCCAGGACAGGATGTCATGAAGACGCATGAGGTGGATAATAGCCAGCCTATCGCCTTCTTCCTGGATTCCCTTTCGACATGCGATACGTACGACTATCTTTCCTGCTTTTCTCCGTTGCGGCAGTCGTCGCCGCCGCCTGGCTGGCGCCGCTGGATCCTCCCGCAACGGAGCGCGTCGATGCCGGCCTCAAGCGGGCACTGGTCAGCTTTGCCAGTGCGCGGGCGCTGAACGCCGTGATCTCGGCGGTGCAGGGGACCGAAGTTTCGGCGCAGCCCATGGGCCTCGGCGTCGTGCTCACCCCGGGCCAGGTGCTGGACCCCGTCAACGATCTGGTCGAGAAGTTTTCCGACGCGATGCTCGCCGCCAGCGTTGCTTTCGGCGTGGAGAAAGTACTCATAACGGTGGGCGGCTTCTGGCTGGTGTCGCTGCTGCTCACGGTGGTTGCGCTCGTCTGGGCCGCGATTCATGTTTACTCGCAGGCGTCGCCGCCCTGGCTGTCGCGGCTGCTGCTGATCCTGCTGATGGTCCGCTTTGCCATGCCCGCGATTACGCTCGGCAGCGACCTGCTGTTCGAGAGATTCCTCGCCGCCGAATATACCGAGAACCAGCAGGCGATCGAGGTCACGTCGGGCCAGATCGAACAGAGCGAACCGCCCATTCCTGCCGCCGAGGACGGACTGTTCGACCGCATGAAAGGTTGGTTGTCAGAAAAGAACTTCGATGCCGGCGCGCGTTTCGAAGCGCTGAAGCAGTCGGCCGAGAAGATCACCGAGCGCATCATCAACCTCATTGTCATCTTCCTGCTCCAGACCCTGATCATTCCGCTTTTGTTGCTCTGGGCTCTGTACAGCGCCGGGAAAGGCGCTTTGGCGACGGCCTGGGCCCCGACGCAGCGAGCCAGCTAGCGCCTTTCACTCCCGTTCAAGAAGGAGTATTTCGATGCATATCGGCGTCCCCAGGGAAATCAAGAACCACGAATACCGCGTCGGGCTCACGCCTGCGGGCGCGCGCGAACTCTGCCGCCGGGGTCATCGGGTTACGGTCGAAACCCGTGCGGGCGCTGCGATCGGTTTTCCGGACGAACATTACGTTGCCGCCGGCGCGAAGATCGCGGCAGCGGCGAAGGACATCTTCGCCGCTGCGGAGATGATCATCAAGGTCAAGGAACCCCAGCCGGCGGAATACCGCCAACTGCGTCCGGGCCAGATTCTCTATACCTACCTGCATCTGGCGCCGGACCCGGAGCAGACGAGGGGGCTGATCGAGAGCGGCGCCATTTGCATCGCCTATGAAACGGTTACCGACGAGTCCGGCGGCCTGCCCCTGCTGGCCCCGATGTCGGAGGTGGCCGGACGAATGTCGATTCAGGCGGCGGCCAAGGCGCTCGAGAAATCGCAGGGCGGCTCCGGCGTCCTGCTCGGCGGCGTGCCGGGCGTTGCGCCGGCCCACGTTACCGTGATCGGCGGCGGCGTGGTCGGCATCAACGCCGCGCGCATGGCGCTCGGCCTGGGTGCCGACGTGACCATCCTCGATCGTTCGCTGCCGCGCCTGCGCCAGATCGACAACGACTTCGAAGGCCGCCTCCGCACGCTGTTCTCCACGCAGGACGCGATCGAAGCGGAACTCAGGCTTGCCGACTCCGTCATCGGCGCCGTCCTGATTCCGGGCGCCGCAGCCCCGAAGCTGGTCACCCGCGACATGCTCAAGCTGATGAAGCCCGGTTCCGTGCTGGTCGACGTTGCCATCGACCAGGGCGGCTGCGCGGAGACCTCGCGCGCGACCACGCACCAGGAACCGACCTACGTGGTGGACGGTATCACGCACTACTGCGTGGCCAACATGCCCGGCGGCGTCGCCCGCACCTCGACCGTGGCGCTGACCAATGCCACGCTCGCGCACGCCATCGCCATCGCCGACAAGGGCGTGCGGCGGGCGCTGGAAGAAGACCCGCACCTGCGTGCGGGCCTGAACGTCTGCCAGGGAAAGGTCACCTGCGAAGCAGTGGCCCGCGATCTGGGCCATGCTTACGTTTCAGCCGAATCGGCGCTCGCGGACCTGCCCGGCGTGTAGCGCTCAGTAGTGCGCGTACGAGGTCATCTTTCCGTCCGTGCCGAGCAGCAACACGTCGTAGTGGTCGTTAGGGTTGCCTGAGCCTTCCATGCCCGGTGAAGTGCCCGGCATTCCCGGCACGATCAGGCCGCGGGCCCTGGAATGGGAAGCCAGCAGGCGCTTGACCTGTTCGGCCGGCACATGTCCCTCTATCACGTAGCCGCCGACTTCGGCCGTATGGCAGGAGCCGTAGCCGTACGGGATACCGAACTTCGCCTTGTACTGATCGACATTGTTGGTGTCGTGAACGCGAACCTTGAAGCCGGCCGCCTGCATATGTTCGACCCAGTTGCCGCAACAGCCGCAGTACGGGCTTTTGTAGACGTCGACCACCGGCAGGTTGTCGGCCCAAGCAGCAAATGCGACGAATGTCCAGACAAGGAACACGGCAATTGATTTGATCATTTGAATCCCCCCGTTGGATGTAGTGCTGTTTTCCCCACGCAAAAAATGGCGCTCGACTCTATCGGCCATGAGCGAATCCGTGGTCACCTATGGACAGCCGAATCCGGGACAGGTTCCTGGACGGGCCGCGGCGGGCCCCCGGGCGGCGTATCGCCACGGCTGACTTTTCATTCTCCGCCCCGTCAGGCTTCGTCTCGTTTTCCGCAGGCCTCCGCCGCTGTCGCGTACAAGGAAAATAGCAACGGTTTAGGCGCAAAGATATCCATCCACTGGATGCCGTTGTTTCTTGGAAGACAGGCCACGATATGCGAGCCCTCGTGGATTCTTCGCTTCGCATAGGCAAGGGCGGCCGGGCTATGGCCGGCGCCCGGGTTCCCCACCACGATTGCCTCCAGGCAATTGGCAAAGACAGCCTTCGCATCCAGTCTGTCGGCCGGTATCGATATGACGACGGAGCCTCGCTTGCCGCCGTGCGCGTTCCAGAAGAACTCGTGTCCTCGTATGGGATCGCCGGACAGGTCCAACTCGTGCCGACTCCTTGTCATGCCGCGGATCGGCGCCGCAGCAAGTGCTTTGGATTCAGGCCTTAATCCATACGCCCAGCATTCATCGGCGGCGGCCAGCAAGGGCCGCAGGACGGTCTCATGCACGGTACGCGGCGCGCTTTCATCCTCCCAATTTTGCTTCCAGCTAAGCAGTACGGCCGTGAAGCTGGAAGTGCGGTCCAGCGCATCGAGAACGCGCGGATGAATATTCGGGATATCCGTACTCATGTCAATGTTGATCGGCTACGCTCCGCAACTGGAACTTGACGACTATTTGTCGGCAGGCATTCTCACCGTTTCGCTTTGGCCGCCTTGGACTTTTTTGGCTTGGGTTCGGGAAGTTCGGCATAGGTGGCGCGGACGAGTCCGGTAAGCCAGTCGCGGTCGTCGAGCCGATCCTCGATCAGAAAGTGCGGCTTGGCGCCGGGGTAGGGCGGCGCTTCGACAGGCCGGTCGATCAGTGCGCGTCCCGCCGCGGTTGGTTTGACGAATAGCTGGTTGTCGCAGATCAGCGCCACGACCTTGCCCTCGCAATAGACGGCGTAGTCGCCGAACATCTTGCGGGAAGTGATGTGCCCCGCGCCGCCGAGCTGGTCGCAGGCGTATTCGACGAATCCGGGATCGGAGGCCAAGGCTAGTCCTGGCCGGTGTACTGGCCGGCCGCAGTTCGCGCCACGAACTCGCCGAACTTCTTGTCGTTGTCCATGATGTGTTCGACCAGCCAGGCGTAGATGAAGCGGTTCAACTCGACGGGCATATGGTAGTCGCCGGTTTCCGCGCGGATTTCCATCTCGCGGGCCTGCAGAATCAGATCCTGGTGGAGTGCCCGGTGCGCCTCCAGTTTCGGAAAGCCGGCCGCTTCCATCTGGCGTTCCTCGCTGGCGAAATGCGTTTCGGTGTAGTCGAGCAACTCCGCAACTGCGGCGCGGGCTGTGCTGGCCGCCGTCGCGCTGTCGGCGCCCAGACTGTCATGAACCCGCCCGGCAATCTCGAACAGCTTCCGGTGCTCACGGTCGACCTGTTCGATGCCGACGAGGAAACGGGAATCAAATCGTGGTCTTTCATCCATGATGCGTTCTCACAATGATGGGCAGACGGGAATACACATGATGCCAGTGCTTCGCGAAGCGCGACACTACGCATTCGAGAGCGCGCGCTGAAGGCGCGAATCGGCCTCCGCCGCTAGGTCCACGAGTTGTTGATCGCCGACGATACGCATCATCGCGGACGGCACGACGAATTCCAGCGAGATCGTACCGGGGGTCACCTCGCGGACGACGGCATTGCATGGCAGCAGGCTGGCAACGTCCGGGCAGGCGCTGTAGGCCTCGTAGGCGAGATTCGGATTGCAGGCGCCGAGGATGACGGTCGGAATCATGTCCTTGCCCGTCTTCTCCTTGATCTTCGTGTGCATGTCGATTCGCGTCAGGATGCCGAAACCCTCGGCAGCCAGCGCCTTGGTGGCCCGTTCGATCGCGTGGTCCAGCGTATCGCGAATCTCGCGCTTGAAATTGATATTGCTCATGAGGGTTCTCCTGTTGAAGATGATTGTCGCTGCCCGGCGTCCCGCCACGGCTGACTTTTCATCGAAAGGTCGAATGCACCCCGTTGTTGCCGTTGGGTGCCCGCGAAGTGCTTCTTCAATACTGAACTTCACTGACCCGCGCGGCTTCTTGTGCAGGTTCTGTTGATGCAGGGCGGTTTGATATCGATGCGGTCTCAAGCCCCTGTCCTTCAGGGTCTTGTCATTCGGGGTCAGTATAACAACTGCAACGGGGCAACGCCTGCCAAGCGCTCCAATCACCGCAATCGGCGAGTCACCCCGGAGGCGACTTCCGGCCGCTTGTCGTCCCGCAAAAAGTCAGCCGTGGCGGTACGCCACCGGCTGGCGAAAGGCCGGCTATCCTTCCCGAAAGCGGATGATCCGGCGGCGGTCGCGTTTGGTGGGGCGTCCTTTGTGGTCCGGAGTTGGCGTTGGCGCGAGGCGGCGTAGTTCGGCGGCCTGCGCACGCTGTCGGATGCTCTCTTCGGTTTCGCGGTAGAGCAGCCGCGCTTCGGGTGCGGGCCGGCGCTGTTCGTTGAGGCCTTGTACGACGACCTCCATGTTCTCGTCGCCGACACGGAGTTCGAGCCGGTCGCCGAGCTTGATTTCGCGGGACGGTTTGACGGCTACGCCGTTCAGTTTGGCCTTGCCGCTTTCGACGGCGGCGGTGGCGATGCTGCGGGTTTTGTGGAAGCGCGCAGCCCAGAGCCATTTGTCGAGACGCACCGATGATGACTCCTGCGAGGTGAAGGACTATTCCACGTAGCGGACGACCTGGTTCCTGCCCTGTTCCTTGGCGCGATACATGGCCTTGTCGGCATGCACCAGCAGGGTGGTGAGGTCGTATGCGCCGGCGGCGAGGCCGATGCTGGCGGTGACAGTCACCGTACGTTCGCCGGAGGCGATCGGCGTTTCGGCGATGGTTCGGCGCAGCTTTTCGGCGAGGGCCATGGCATTGTCCGCCGACGTATGCGGCAGGATCACGGCGAATTCCTCGCCGCCGGTTCTGCCGCAGATATCGGAACGCCGGAACAGCGTGCGCATGGTCTCGCCGACGTGGTGCAGCACGGTGTCTCCGGCGAGGTGGCCGAGCGTATCGTTGACGGCCTTGAAGTGGTCGAGGTCCATCACCAGCACGGCGAGTTCGAGTTCGTGCCGCTCGCAGTAGTGGATGATCTGTTCGCCTTGGTCGAGGAAGGCCCGGCGATTGTTGATGCCGGTGAGCGGATCAGTCTTCGCCTGCTGGTCGGCGGCGGCGTGGGCGGAATGCAGTTCGCGGGTGAGCTGGAAATTGCGCTGCAGTGCGGTGGCCAGCACCTTCGCCGCCCGCAGCATGACGAGCAGGAACAGACTCGCGCCGATGGCCAGTCCGATCTGCTCCTTGCTGTCCCGGGTGAATAGCCAGATCGTGCTTGGCAGGAGGGTGGCAAGCATCGCACCGATGGCCATCTGATAGCGGGCCGAATACATGGCGGCTGCGCCGCCGGCCATGCCGATCAGGGTGAACAGCGTGATGGCCTGGTAGAGGAGGTTGTCGGGCGGCATGATGAGCAGCGCGCCGACGCCCCAGAGCGTCGACGAGATCAGCAGGGTGACGAAATAGCGCCGTTCCAGCTTCAAAAGCTGGATGCCGTTGGGACGGGTACGAAAGTAGGTCGCGAATACCGCGAGCCGGCCCAGGGTGGCGATGACCACGGTGGCCAGCCAGCCGACGAGCTCCATGTCGTCGGTGTGGCCCTGCAGCATCCAGCACAGCAAGACGGCCGCTGCCAGGCTGATGAACATGGCCGGGAACGATTGCGTGAACAGGAGTCGCAACTTGTCCTCGCGCACCAGCAGCTCGATGTCGGGCACCGTGTCGACGTCGGAGAGTTGACCTGGAGCTGGTTGCATCAATGGCAATCCGGGAGTTCGCGCGTGGGGAGGAAGCAAGCTACCAGCAATTGTGCATGATCGTCCACTTCTCCATGCGGCGTACCCCATGCGGGGCATTTCATGCCGCCACGGCTGACTTTTGCGGGCCTTGGCGAAAAGGGGATGGAGCAGCCTAACTCAATTGGCATTTTCCAGCAGGAAGTCGCGCACTACGTCGATCTGCTCCGGCGTCGCCAGCGCGGGCGCATGACCGACGCCGTCGAATTCGGCGACGCGCAGGTCCGGCCGGCGTCGCTGCATTTCAGCGACGACATCGCGCGGCAGCACTTCGGAGTCCCGGCCGCGCAGCACGAGGACGGGGCAGGTGACCGCGTCCCAGACGTTCCAGAGATCGATGCCGCGCAGGAACTCGGGGCCGATCGGCAGTTCCGGGTCCATGTGCACGGGCAGGCTGCGGCTGATGGCGGGGTCGTAGCGCAGGATGTAGCGGCCATCCTCGCGCTGCATGACGCCGTGCTCGGTCATGTGTTTCCAGTATTCGTCGTCGGGATCGCCGAATTCCGTGCAGACGTTGCGGAAGTAGCGCTCGGCTTCTTCGAGACTGGCGAAGGCAGTGTTGTTGCCGACATGGCCCTTGAGCCGTATCAGCCCCGCCCAGGGAACGAAGGCGCCGACGTCGTTGAGCACCAGCCTGCGGATCGGCGAGCCGGGCTTGGCGGCAAGCAGCATGCCGATCAGCCCCCCCATGGAAGTGCCGACCCAATCCAGGACCGGCTGTTCCGCCGGATCGCGTCGATGTCCGCGCAATCCGTCGAGCAGTCCGCTCAGCAGTCCCGGACGCGGCGCGGTGGCGGTGACGCGCGCGAGCAGGGTTGCCGCATCGTTGAGGTAGGTTGGGAAACTGTAGGCGAAGCGGTCCTTGAGCCAGTCGCTTTTGCCGCGTCCGACGACATCGGGACAGACGACGCGGCAACGGCCCGAGAGCCCCGCCGCGAGACGATCGAAATCGCGGCTGTTGCGCGAAAGGCCGTGCACGCAGACCACGACGTGCGGATTTCGCATTTCTCCCCAATCGGTGTAGGCCAGACGATGAAACCCTTCCGGACCGAGGCTGAGGAGATACTCCTGCGTCATGCTCATGGCATTGGGCGGTGCCGCCGCTGTTTCAATGGCTGCGATTATGCGGCCGCCGCATGTCGAATGGAGTTTGTCGCCGTGCCCCGCCATTCCGGCGAGTCTGGTGCGGCGCATTCAGGCCGGGAGGATTATCATGAAACCCGGTTCCGCAATGTCGGGATCGAAAATCGAACAACGACGAGGAGATCAACATGGCGAAAAAACCAGCGAAGAAGTCGGGTGAGGCGGTTTACAAGATTGTCGAGGTGATCGGTTCCAGCCCCAAGTCCTGGGAGGAAGCGGCGCGTTCCGCCGTCGAGGCGGCGGCCAAGACGCTGCGCGACCTGCGGATTGCCGAGATCACCAAGCTCGACATGAAGATCGATGACGGCAAGGTGGTGGCGTATCGGGCACGCGTATCGCTGTCGTTCAAGTATCAGGGATGATCTTTCGCGGCGGCACGTCCGCCGCGTTTCCGACGCCTTGTCGCCTCTGGCGCGGATTGCGAATGTCATTGACCGCCCAGGCCGGTTCCCACGCGCCTTTCCGGCTGGCATAATCCGCTTTTGCGTCGGGGCGATGGGATCGCGGGCGGCGTTGCACTCCGGTTCGTATTCATAGGGGCAAGTCTTTTGGTTTCGAAAAGCAGCGGTTCGAACGGTTCCTCACGCGGCTCGGTCACGATCATCGGCGCCGGCACGCAAGTCCAGGGCAATATTTCCTTCTCCGGCTATCTGCGGGTTGAAGGAGACGTCGCCGGCAAGATTTCCTGCAGCAGCGATTCGGTCGGCACGACGGTCGTGCACGGCGCGGGCAGCGTCAGCGGGGCGATCAATTCTCCGCACGTCGTCGTCAGCGGTCGCGTCCAGGGTCCCATGCGGGTGACGGGTTCGATCGAAGTGCACGACGGCGCCGCCATCGTTGGCGACGCCAGCTACAAAAAACTCTCCATTCAGGTCGGCGGAGCGATCAACGGCAAACTGACGCCGCTCGACCCGCAGGTACACGACGAGTCGCAGCCGGATCGCCGTGTTCGCGGACTCGCCGCCTCCGAAGTCAGGCGGTGGGGCCTGCTGCCCAAGGCCGACCGACGCTCGGCCATGCGCGACTGGGGCGCGGGCAAGCTGGCGTTGGTCGCTTTGCTCGTCGTCGTCGGCATCCTCGCCTGGCTCATTCCCGACTCTTCACCGTCCGATGCGCCTGTGATCGTCAGCGCGCCGGAACCCGCCGCGGCGCCATCGGAGTCGGCCTCCGAACCCGCGTCGTCCGAGTCCGGCGGGCAAAACGCAGAGGCGAAGCCGGATTCGACGGAAGGCAAGCCCGATCCCGTTTTGGTTCCCGCCATGCCGGCGCTGCATACGGAAGCGAAGGCCGCAGCGCCTGTTCCCCCTGCCGCTCCGGCGGCGGAGACCGTTGCGCCGGTCGCGAAGGCGAGTCCGACCGTGAGCGCGCCGGCGCCGGTTGTTTCCGCCAAGCCGGAGGTGCCCGAGGAGCGTCCCGCGCCGGGCATGGGCCGGGTGATCGCGATAAACGGCTACGATCCGAACAAGATATCGGATGCATTCTTCGTCTCCGCCAAGGACCGGTGCGTCATGTACATCAAGCGGCGCGACGATACCGGGGAAGGAAGGCGCATCGAGATTCCGAAGGGGACGAACAAGCGTTATCCGATTGGGGAGAACGAGGTCGTGCGTGTCGCCCTGGGGCGGATGAGCATGTTCTTCCAGGGCCGCAAGGTCTCCGACAGAACGCTCGACAGCGGCGTCTGGGTCACCTTCGTGCCGCTGCCGTTCCCCGGCAGCGAGCCGGTGCCCGCAGCCGAATAACTGCCGTCGGCGCGGCGTACCCCATGCGGGGTATTTCATATTGCCACGGCTGACCGGCCCGAAGAGTGCGGGCCTGGCCGTTCCGGGCAAAGCGAGGGATGGGGCAATGTCCTCCACTTATCCGTGAATTCCCCTGTGCCTTACGTGGCGGACCGATGCGTGGGAGAATCACGTGCAGGCCGCCGGGTGGCGGCCTGCACAGTCCACTCAAATAATCCTCTACCGGCATGAACACATTCCCCAATCTGCTCGCTCCCCTCGACCTCGGCTTTCGCACGCTGCCCAACCGCGTGCTGATGGGTTCCATGCACACCGGCCTCGAAGAGGCGCCGAACGGCTTCGCCCGCATGGCCGCCTTCTACGGGGCACGCGCGAAAGGCGGCGTCGGCCTGATAGTCACCGGCGGCATCGCGCCAAACAAGGACGGTCGCGCGCTGCCGGGCGCGGCCATGCTGATCGACGAAGCGGGCGTTGTCGAGCACCGGACCATTACCGATGCCGTGCATGCCGAGGACGGCTGCATCTGCATGCAGATACTGCACACCGGCCGCTACGCGATGCATCCGAAGGCCGTGGCACCGTCGCCGCTGAAGGCGCCGATCGCGCCCTTCCCGCCGCGCGAGATGAGCGAGGCCGACATCGAGCAGACCATCGCCGACTACGTGCGCTGCGCAAAGCTGGCCCAGGATGCGGGTTACGACGGTGTCGAGGTCATGGGTTCCGAGGGTTACCTGATCAACCAGTTCATCGCGCCGCGCACCAATCAGCGCAGCGATCAATGGGGCGGCAGCTTCGAGAACCGCGTTCGCTTCCCGCTCGAAATCGTCCGCCGCACGCGCGCGGCGGTCGGCGAACGTTTCATCATCATCTACCGTCTGTCGATGATCGATCTGGTGGAAGAGGGCAGCAACTGGGACGAGGTAGTGGCGCTGGCCAAGGCCGTGGAAGCAGCCGGCGCGACGCTGCTCAACAGCGGCATCGGCTGGCACGAAGCGCGGGTGCCGACCATCGCCACCATGGTGCCGGCCGCCGCCTTCACCTGGGTCACCGCGAAGCTGCGCGGCGCAGTGAAGCTGCCGCTGATCACCTCGAACCGCATCAATACGCCCGAGATGGCCGAAGCCGTGCTGGCGCGCGGCGATGCCGACGTGATCTCCATGGCGCGGCCCTTCCTCGCCGATCCCGACTTCGTCGCCAAGGCCGCCGCCGGCCGCTCGGCCGACATCAACACCTGCATCGCCTGCAACCAGGCCTGCCTCGACCACATCTTCGAGGGCAGGGCGTGCACCTGCCTCGTCAATCCGCTCGCCTGCCGCGAGACGGAATTCGTCATCGCGCCAGCGACGAAGAAGAAGCGCGTCGCCGTCGTCGGCGCCGGCCCTGCCGGCATGGCCGCCGCCAGCGTGGCCGCCGAGCGCGGCCACAGCGTGACGCTGTTCGATTCCGCCGACCGCATCGGCGGCCAGTTCAACTACGCCAAGCGGATTCCCGGCAAGGAAGAATTCGATAACACGCTGCGCTATTTCGGACGGCGGCTGGAGCAGGCGGGTGTGGACGTGCAGCTCAATCGGCGTGCCACCACGCCTGACTTTTCAGGGTTCGATGCCGTCTTGCTCGCCACCGGCATCGTGCCACGCAAGCCGGCGATCCCCGGCATCGAGCACACCAAGGTCATTAGTTACATCGACGCGATCACCGGCGCGAAGCCGGTGGGCAAAAGCGTCGCCGTGATCGGCGCCGGCGGCATCGGTTTCGATGTCTGCGAACTGATCACCCATGCGCACAATGGCAGCAGCGAACTCGACGCCTATCGGCAGGCATGGGGCATCGACGCGAATTACAAGGATCGCGGCGGCGTCTGCAAGCCGCAGGAAAAGACCAGTGGCCGCGAAGTCTGGCTCCTGCAACGCAAGACGACCAAGGTCGGCGAAGGTCTGGCCAAGACCACCGGCTGGATACGCAGGACGACGCTGGCGCGGCGCGGCGTGAAGATGCTTTCCGGTGTGAGTTATGAGCGCATCGACGACGCCGGCCTGCATATCGCGGTCGACGGCCAGACGCAATTGCTGCCGGTCGATACCGTCATCCTCTGCGCCGGCCAGGAGCCCTTGCGCGAGCTCGAAGCGCCGCTGTGCGAGGCCGGTATCGAAGTGCATCTGATCGGCGGTGCCGACGTCGCGGCGGAGCTCGATGCCAAGCGTGCCATCGAGCAGGGCACGGAGGTCGCGGCGGCGCTTTAGAAAAAGTCAGCCGTGGCGACACGCCGCGTGGCTGAGGGAAAACAGTTCAGGCGAAGGTGAGCCATGGAAATGACGCTGGAAGAAGCACTAGCCCCGATAATCGCTCTGAGAGCGGAGCGGGAGGCGATCTGCCAGCCTTGGCACAGCTTCTGGTATCACCGTTCCTCGCGCCGGTTTCCGCCGGCAACCGTGCAATCGCCGGACGAATACGACGGCGGCGATCGCTTGTCCGTCGCCTGCACCCAGACGGACTTGTCCGCGTCGGCGCAGAAGAAGCTGGTGGAACGCTGGTGTCGCGAATTGCCGCAGATGACGGCAGTCAAATACCTGTGGTTTCAGAGCAAGACTACCCAGGCGATGTTTGACGCCGCCTGCCGGACCCCGTCTTTGGAAGGCTTGTACGTCAAGTGGGGCAGCATTTCATCGATCGAGCCGCTGCTGCAACTGCGGAACCTCAAGTACCTGCATTTGGACTCGCCGGGCATCGAGTCGCTGGAACCGCTGAGCCGAATGCCGCAACTGGTGTGGCTCGAGTTGTGCAAGGCGCGGGGCTTGCGCGATCTTACGCCCCTGTCTCGATTGCAGAATCTCGAGGGACTCATGTTGACCGGCGACACCAACAGTCTGGGAATCTGCAAAACGCAAACCTTGCGGCCGCTCGCCGGCTTGAAGCGGCTCAAGTGGCTGGCACTGCGCGCATTCGTCGCCGAAGATGGTTCGCTCGATCCGCTGGGTGCGTTATCCGACCTGCAGCAGTTGACTATCAGCAACCGTTTTCCGGTGGAAGAGTTTGCCCGCTTGTCGGCGCGATTGCCGGATACCGAGTGCGACGCGTTCATTCCGCATTCGGAACCCTTGGTCGATATGGGTTTCAAGTGCAAGAAATGCGGCGTCGAGCACCTGGTGTTGCTGACCGGGAAAGCGAGTAAAAGTTACCTGTGTCCGGTCTGCGATGCCAAGCGGCTGGCTGCACACGTCGCGAAGTTCGAGGCGGCGGCGATGGCGGTCAGAAAGTTGTCATAAGGACAGCGGAGTTCGGTGGTACGCTGACCATCGATATTGAACTTTGCCCCACCAAAGAAAGTCAGTCATGGTGGAACGGGCCGCAAGAACTTGCGGCCGGTGAAGCTTGGTTCTGTCGAAAGGAATACGCCGTGCAGTTGGAAATGATCGGTCCCGGGCCGATGGGCTCCGTTGGTGCCGCCTCGTTGAAGGAGCTCGACATCAGGCGTGCCCTCGCACACGGGGCTGAGGCCGTCGCGCGGCGCTAGCGGCAAAACCATGCACGCACCCGGCCATCCCGGCATTCCCCCCACCTGGTCCAGCAGCGCCAAGGACATGGTGGGCTGCGCGCTCGGATCGCCGCGCCTGTGGTTCACCACCGGCTACGGCATCCTCAACGAGGTGTATTACCCGCGCGTGGATATTCCGCAGATCCGCGACCTCGGGTTCATCGTCGCCGACGGCAAGGGATTCTGGGTCGAAATCAAACGCCTCGACAGCTACCGCAGCGAATTCCGCGAGGCCGGCATTCCGGTGGTCGACGTCGTCCACGAACATCCCCGGTTCACGCTACGCCTGCGGATCGTGCCCGATCCCGAG
>JBNKCS010000044.1:0-14781 GCA_050287865.1 Rhodocyclaceae bacterium
TTTCGGGTCGTCGGCCGGCTTCGACAGACCGGCGTGGCGACGCTGCTGGTGGAGCAGAATGCCAAGGCCGCCCTTCAATTGGCTGACCGCGGGTATGTGCTCGAGACGGGCGAAATTGCGCTTGCCGGTTCAAGTGCCGACTTGCGCGACGATCCGCGCGTGGTCGAGAGTTATCTGGGATTGGGCGGCAAGCACCAGCAATAGTTTCACGTGAAACTCTGGATGTGTGGCCAGTGGTGTTGTCCGTCCTCGAAAAGGGTCCGGTTTCACGTGAAACGCGAAAATGGGTCGTGACCGGCGTATCATTGCGCCTCGATTTTTGGTGGCGTTCTGTGCGACTTTCCGATGTTATTTCCGGCTCGTTTTGATGTAATCGTGATCGGCGGCGGCCATGCCGGTGCCGAAGCGGCGCTCGCCGCTGCGCGTGCCGGAGCGCAGACCTTGCTACTGACGCACAACATCGAAACGCTTGGCGCGATGTCCTGCAACCCCTCGATTGGCGGCATCGGCAAGGGACATCTGGTCAAGGAAGTAGATGCTCTTGGTGGCGCCATGGCGGCGGCCACGGACGAGGCGGGCATTCAATTCCGTATCCTCAACGCTTCCAAGGGCCCGGCCGTACGGGCCACCCGTGCGCAGGCCGACCGTCTGCTCTACAAGCAGGCAATCCGGGGGCGTCTTGAAAATCAGCCAAACCTGACCCTGTTCCAGCAAGCGGTGGACGATCTGCTCGTGCAGGGCGATCGGGTTACCGGTGTGGCGACCCAGCTGGGAATTCGCTTTGAAGCTGCTACTGTTGTCCTGACGGCCGGGACCTTTTTGAACGGGCGGGTTCATGTCGGCCTGGACAACTATCGCGCCGGCCGATTTGGCGATCCGCCATCACTGACTTTGGCCGACCGCCTGCGCGAGTTGCAATTGCCCGTTGGGCGGCTGAAGACGGGAACGCCGCCGCGTCTCGATGGCAGAACCATCGATTTCTCGGCAACGCAACGCCAACCCGGTGACGATCCCGTGCCGGTGTTTTCGTATTTGGGCAGGGCCGATCTGCATCCCCGGCAAGTGCCGTGCTGGATAACCCATACCAACGTGCACACCCATGACATCATCCGCGCCGGCCTGGATCGCTCGCCGATGTTCACCGGGGTGATCGAAGGTATCGGACCGCGCTACTGTCCGTCGATCGAGGACAAGATCCATCGATTTGCCGGCAAGGACGAACATCAGGTTTTCCTCGAGCCGGAGGGTCTGACAACCCATGAATACTATCCGCAGGGTGTCTCCACCAGTCTGCCATTCGATGTCCAGATCGCGCTGGTCCGCTCTATTCGCGGCCTGGAAAACGTCCATATCACCCGCCCGGGTTATGCCGTCGAGTATGACTATTTCGATCCTCGCAGCCTGAAGGCTACGCTGGAAACCAAATCCATTCGGGGGTTGTACTTCGCCGGGCAGATCAATGGCACAACGGGCTACGAGGAGGCCGCGGCGCAAGGCTTGCTGGCGGGGGTAAATGCCGCCCGCCAGGCGCGCGAACAGGAAGCCTGGTCGCCAGCGCGAAACGAGGCCTATTTGGGTGTGATGGTCGATGACCTGGTTACACGCGGAGTGACAGAGCCGTACCGCATGTTCACCAGCCGGGCCGAGTACCGGTTGAGTCTGCGCGAAGACAACGCCGACTTGCGCTTGACCGAGACCGGGCGCCGTCTCGGTTTGGTGGATGATGTCCGCTGGCGAGCGTTCGACGCCAAGCGCGAAGCGATCGAACGCGAGGTCCAGCGCTTGCGCGACACCTGGGTCAATCCACGCCTGGCGGATGACGCCGATATTGTCCGCGCGGTCGGCCAGTCGCTGGAGCGGGAGTACCGCGCGTTCGACTTGTTGCGTCGGCCCGAGACGAGCTACGCGGGGCTGATGGCGTTGCCGCAGGTCGGGCCCGGAATAGAGGCTGCCGACGTCATCGAGCAGGTCGAGATCCAGGCCAAGTATCAGGGATACATCGAGCGCCAACGCGAGGAGGTGGCGAAAGCCGAGGCGAGCGAGACACTGGTTTTGCCGGCCGACCTGGACTACCGGAACGTGTATGGACTTTCGATCGAGGTGCAGCAGAAGCTCGACCAGCACAAACCCGAAACGCTGGGTCAGGCGTCGCGTATTCCGGGCGTAACGCCGGCGGCCATTTCACTGCTGCTGGTGCATCTGAAAAAACTGCGCAAGGTGGCGGCGTGAATCTGCACGACGGCCTTGAAGCTCTGAACATCCCCATTCCGCCGGGTGCGGAAGAAAAGATCGAGCACTACCTTGTCCTGCTGGCCAAGTGGAACCGCGTTTACAACCTCACCGCGATCCGCGACGCAGACGAGATGGTGACGCATCATCTCCTCGACTCGCTCGCGGTTCTGCCGCACCTGGGCGCCGTCAAGACGCTGGCCGATGTCGGCAGCGGTGGCGGGTTGCCGGGACTGACTTTGGCGATCTGCCGTCCCGACCTTGAGGTGGTTTCCATCGAGGCCAGCCAGAAGAAGGCCGCCTTCCAACAGCAAGCGAAAATAGAACTCGGATTATCAAATGTGAGCATTCACTGTGGACGCGTGGAAGCGTTTAAAGGCGTGTTCGATGCGGCGATTTCCCGGGCGTTCGCGGAGCTTGCCGACTTCGTCCGGCTTGCCGGGCACCTGACCCGTTGCCTGCTTGCAATGAAGGGCGCTTATCCGAAGCAGGAACTGGATCACCTGCCGCCGGCCTGGCGGCTTGCCGATGCTTTCAAGCTGACCGTTCCCGGTCTTGGTGCGGAGCGACACCTGATTATTCTGGAGAAAACCTGATGCACATATTCGCCATCGCCAACCAAAAAGGTGGTGTCGGCAAGACGACCACCTCGGTCAATCTTGCTGCTGCGCTGGCCCTCAAGGGGCAACGCACCTTGCTGGTCGACCTCGATCCGCAAGGCAATGCCACCATGGGCAGCGGCGTGGACAAGCGCGACCTGCATCGCTCCGTCTATCAATTGTTGGTGGGGCTGGCGACGCTGCCGGAGGTGCGGGCGTATGCCGAAGCCGGCGGTTATGACGTGCTGCCGGCAAACCGCGACCTCGCCGGCGCCGAGATCGAGATGGTCGGCCTGGAAAAACGGGAAATGCGCCTCAAGGAAGCCCTGACCGAGCATGCCGGCGCCTACGATTTTGTGCTCATCGACAGTCCGCCGTCACTGTCGTTGCTGACCCTCAACGGCCTGTGCGCAGCGCATGGCGTCATTATTCCAATGCAATGCGAGTACTTCGCCCTCGAAGGACTTTCCGACCTGGTGAACACGATCAAGAAGGTGCACGCCAACCTGAATCGGGATCTGAAGATCATTGGCCTTCTGCGCGTCATGTTCGATCCGCGCTCGACCCTGTCGAACCAGGTGTCGGCGCAACTCGAACAGCACTTTGGCGAAAAGGTATTCCGGACCGTGGTGCCGAGAAACGTCCGCCTGGCCGAAGCGCCAAGCTATGGCATTCCCGGTGTGCTCTTCGACAGGAATTCGCGAGGTGCCCAAGCCTATCTCAACTTCGCGGCCGAGATGATCGAGCGCGTTCAATCGTGGAAGGAACAATCGGAATGACTCCACCCAAAATGAAAGGCCTTGGCCGCGGCCTCGACGCCCTGCTTGCCGCCAACAGCACACCCGAGTCCAGCCGGCAGGAAACGCTGTCGGTCGGCGTCTTGCAACCGGGGAAGTACCAGCCGCGCACGCGCATGGATCCGGGATCGCTGGAAGAACTGGCCGCCTCAATCAAGGCCCAGGGATTGATCCAGCCGATATCCGTGCGGCCGGTTGCGGGGCGCTACGAGATCATTGCGGGTGAAAGACGCTGGCGCGCGGCTCAGATCGCCGGCCTCGACGAGGTTCCCGTGCTGATACGCGACATTCCCGACGAGGCTGTACTGGCCATGTCGCTGATCGAGAACATTCAGCGCGAAGACCTGAATCCGCTCGAGGAAGCCGCGGGTCTGCAACGTCTGATCGACGAATTCAGCATGACCCACCAACAGGCCGCAGATGCCGTCGGTCGTTCGCGTTCTGCCGCCAGCAATCTTTTGCGCCTGCTGCAATTGGCAAAACCCGCTCAAGACATGTTGATGGCGGGCGATATCGAAATGGGCCATGCGCGTGCGTTGTTGCCACTAGCCAAGGGTGAGCAGGCCCGCCTGGCCAGTGTCGTCGTCGAAAAGGGCTGGTCGGTGCGCGAAACCGAGCGCGCGGTTGCTCGCGAACTGAATCCGCCGCCGCATAAGACGTCCTTCAAGGTACCCGACCGGGATCTTGAGCGGCTTGAAGAAGATCTTGCCGACAACCTTGGTGCGTCGGTGAAAATCGTCGCCAATCGCAAAGGTGCCGGCAGCCTGACTATCCGCTTTGCCAGCCTCGACCAATTGGATGGATTGCTGGCCCGGCTGCAAGGTGGAAACGGAGCCAACGACGAAGGCTGAGGCAAAGCGCGCATTCAGCGACCAAAGCATAGAATGTGGAGCCGAAACACTCAGGAGGCAGGAGATCAACATGATCCAGGATCGTTACAAGCCGCTGGCACAGGTGCCGGTTTGCTCTGGCGGCTGCTATGTCGGCGGCGCGCTCAATCCGACGTTCGTGAAGGTGAATTCGCCGGCTATCGAGGTCATGACCGACCTGACGAAGATGCCTCCGGCAACCGTTGCGCCCCAGGAAACACTTCACCACGCAAATCAGCACATGCTGCTGCGAGGTGTGCGTTTGTTGCTGGTCGTCGAGGCCAACGGGCGCATCTCGGGCGTCGTAACCGCGCGCGATTTGCTCGGAGAGAAGCCGGTGCAGGTCGCCCAAGGACGTGGTGTGCGGCGTGAGGAACTTGAGGTGCGGGACGTCATGACCTCTCTCGAGAACATGGAAGCGATCAAGATAAGCGACGTCGGGCGGGCCGAAGTCGGCCATATTGTTGCAACGCTCGTCGCCTGTGGACGGCAGCACACGCTGGTCGTCGAGGAGGACGGCGAAGCTCAGAAACAGACCCTGCGCGGGATATTTTCGGCCTCTCAGATCGCACGCCAGCTAGGTATCGAGCTAACTACCCACGAAGTTGCGAGAACTTTTGCCGAGATCGAGGCGGCGTTCGCGAGCACCTGAATTTGGCGTGGGGGACCAGCACATTTTTGCGACGCAGCAATTGTCTTGTCCATAAGATTCAGTTAAAATCACAAAGTTTGAATTAATGACCAGCCATCTTGAGGGCTCAGGGCGCGTGGTCGCATGGCGGTTTCGGCCATTTCTCATCACGATGGTCTGGCAGTTGATTGCGACTGTAGCCTTGGCATTGGTAGCAGGAATAGTGGCTGGTCGCCACGGGGCTCTGTCGGCCTTGCTTGGTGGTGGTATCGGTTTGGTTGGCGTTTCGGTGTTCGCGTTCTTTTCCCGACCTTGGTCGGGTGGTGCGCCGGGCAACGTGATCGGCGTTGCATTGCGCGCCGAGGCAGCCAAGATACTGGTAATTGTTGTGATGTTGTGGCTTGCCTTCGCGGTCTACCATGACATGGTGGTTTTGGCTTTCTTGGGAGCCTTTATGGTTTCCGTCCTGCTGTCGGGACTGGCTTTTGCAACATCTGGTAATCGAGTGAATTCTTCTAGGGTTTGAGTGACATGTCCGCCGCAGAAACTACGCTGACTCCGACTTCCTACATCGGCCACCATCTATCGTTCCTCCAGAAGTCGTTCGGGACGGGCGACTTCTGGGTTCTAAACGTAGACACCCTTGCCGTCTCGATTTTCCTTGGCGTAGTTTCCTTCGGCTTCCTCTGGTGGGTGGTGAGGGGTGCGACCGCCGGAGTACCGGGACGTCGCCAGGCACTGGTCGAATTGCTGATTGAGTTCGTTGATGATCAGGTCAAGGGTATCTTCCACGGCGAGCGTCATTCCTTCGTCGCTCCGGCAGCACTGACGGTTTTCGTCTGGGTTTTGATGATGAATGCCATGGACTTTCTGCCGATCGACTGGATGACCGCCTTCTACGAGCACGCCTTTGGTGTAAGTCATTTCCGCGGCGTGCCGACAGCGGACGTCAATACGACTTTCGCGCTGGCGCTCGCGGTATGGTTCCTGATGATCTTCTACAGCATCAAGGTCAAGGGGCTGGGTGGATGGATACACGAACTGTTTTGCTCCCCTTTCGGCAAGAATCCCCTGCTCTGGCCGGCCAATCTGCTGCTCAATATCGTCGAATACGTGTCCAAGCCGCTTTCGCACTCGTTGCGTCTTTTCGGCAACATGTACGCGGGCGAAATCATTTTCATGCTGCTCGGCCTTTGGGCCGCGACCGGCTTGGCCGGCACCGTGTTCGGCGCGCTGCTCGGCGTGGGCTGGGCAATCTTCCACATCCTGATCGTGGTGCTGCAAGCTTTCATTTTCATGATGCTGACCGTCGTCTATTTGTCGATGGCGCACGAAAGTCACTAAACCCTCAATTAACCCCCTCCGATACGCAATAGAAAGGAACGCAAACATGGAAAACGTTCAATACTTGGCGATGATTCAGGCCTACACCGGCATTGGCATCGGTCTTATCATCGGCCTCGGCGCCGCCGGCGCCTGTATCGGCATCGGCATCATGGCCAGCCGATTCCTCGAGGCGGCTGCCCGTCAGCCGGAAATGATGCCCACGTTGCAGGCTAAAGTCTTCCTGCTGCTTGGTCTGATCGACGCCTCTTTCATTATCGGTGTCGGCCTCGCGATGCTGTTCGCGTTCGGCAATCCGCTGCTCGCCGCCATTAGCTGATCATCGCCATCGACCACAACTGATACCGCGGTGGAACCATGAATATCAATCTGACCCTTATCTCTCAAGCGGTCGCGTTCGCCCTTTTCATCTGGTTTACGGTGAAGTTTGTCTGGCCGCCGTTGCGGACTGCCATTGACAACCGGCAGAAGACGATCGCCGAAGGCCTGGAGGCCGCCGAGCGCGGCAAGCATGACCTCGAACTGGCGTCGCGTCGTTCGGCGGAGGTGCTGCGTGAAACGAAGGAGAAATCCGCGGATATCCTTGCGCAGGCGGAACGTCGTGGCCAGCAGATCATCGAGGAGGCCAAGGCGGCAGCACGCGTCGAGGCCGACAAGGTTGTCGCTTCGGCCAAGGCGGAAATCGACCAGGAAGCGGAGCGAGCCAAGCAAGCGCTGCGTGAGCGGGTGGCTGAATTGGCGGTCGCCGGGGCGGAAAAGATATTGCGCCGTGAAGTCAATGCCGCTGCTCATACCGACATGCTGGCTGCCCTGAAGCAGGAGTTCTGAGAGATGGCCGAAGTTGCCACGGTGGCTCGTCCCTATGCAGAGGCTGCTTTCCAGCTGGCCAAGCAGCAACAGGCGCTTCCCGCCTGGGCTGACGCGCTGGAGCGTCTTGCCGGCGTTGCAGGGGATCCTCAAGTCGGTGCCCTGATCGGCAATCCCAACATTGCCCAAGCGCAGATTGAAGACTTGTTTCGCGCTGCCGGTCGGGGAGATGCAGAGTTGGG
This sequence comes from Rhodocyclaceae bacterium, assembly GCA_050287865.1. Taxonomy (GTDB): domain Bacteria; phylum Pseudomonadota; class Gammaproteobacteria; order Burkholderiales; family Rhodocyclaceae; genus Fen-999. The sequence goes on from JBNKCS010000044.1 coordinate 7,519, forward strand.
CAGCTTTATCCATCTGCTGAGTGAAAATCACCGCTTGGCTTGTTTGCCCGAGATTTCGGCTCAATTCGACGCCATGAAGCGCGGTGACGAGGGGGTGAAGGAAGCCGTTGTCCATTCAGCTTTTCCGCTGGACGAAAAGCAACTCGGGCAGGTCAGGGAACTCTTGGAAAAACGTTTCGGCCGTCTTCAGTTATCCGTTGTCGTTAGTCCGGAGCTGATTGGCGGCATTAAAGCGGTCGTGGGCGACCAAGTGCTCGACACCTCGGTCAGCGGCAAGCTCGAAGCCATGCGCGTGGCCTTGAACAGTTAGGAGAATTTCAATGCAGTTGAACCCGTCAGAGATCAGCGAACTGATCAAGAGCAAGATCCAGAACCTGGAGGGCGCCACAGAGGTGCGTACCCAGGGTACGGTCGTATCGGTCACGGACGGCATCTGCCGCGTGCACGGTTTGGCTGACGTCATGCAAGGCGAGATGCTCGAGTTCCCGGGCAACACGTTCGGCATGGCCCTGAACCTAGAGCGCGATTCCGTCGGCGCCGTCGTTCTGGGAGAGTACGAGCACATTACCGAAGGCGACATCGTTAAGACCACGGGACGCATCCTTGAAGTGCCGGTTGGACCGGAACTGATCGGTCGAGTACTGAACGCGCTCGGGCAGCCGATCGACGGCAAAGGTCCGTTGAACGCCAAGGAAGCCGACAAGATCGAGAAGGTCGCTCCTGGTGTCATTTGGCGCAAGTCCGTTTCGCAACCGGTGCAAACGGGCCTGAAGTCCGTAGACTCGATGGTACCGATCGGCCGAGGCCAGCGTGAGTTGATCATTGGTGACCGTCAGACCGGCAAAACTGCGGTTGCGATCGACACCATCATCAACCAGAAGGGCAAGGATCTGATCTGCATCTACGTCGCCATCGGCCAGAAGGCGTCGTCGGTCATGAACGTGGTGCGCAAGCTGGAAGAGTACGGCGCCATGTCTTACACCATCGTCGTTGCCGCCACTGCTGCCGAGTCTGCCGCACTCCAGTTCATTGCGCCTTACTCTGGTTGCACCATGGGTGAGTATTTCCGTGACCGCGGCCAGGATGCACTGATCATTTACGACGACTTGACCAAGCAGGCGTGGGCTTATCGCCAGATATCCCTGCTGCTGCGTCGTCCGCCGGGCCGCGAAGCGTATCCGGGCGACGTCTTCTATTTGCACTCGCGTTTGCTGGAGCGTGCGGCGCGCGTTTCCGAAGCCTGGGTTGAAAAACTGACCAATGGCGCCGTCAAAGGCAAGACTGGTTCGCTCACCGCGCTTCCGGTTATTGAGACGCAGGCGGGGGACGTTTCCGCGTTCGTGCCGACCAACGTCATTTCCATTACCGATGGCCAGATCTTCCTGGAAACCGACTTGTTCAACGCTGGCATTCGTCCCGCCATCAACGCCGGTGTCTCGGTGTCACGCGTTGGTGGCGCCGCTCAGACCAAGGCCATCAAAAGACTGGGTGGCGGTGTTCGTCTTGCTCTCGCCCAGTATCGGGAACTCGCTGCGTTCGCCCAGTTCGCTTCCGACCTTGACGAAGCCACGCGCAAGCAACTTGAGCGCGGCCGTCGCGTTACCGAGCTGATGAAGCAGCAGCAATACTCGCCGTTGTCGGTCGCCGAAATGGGCATATCCCTGTTCGCGATCAATCAGGGTTATCTGGACGACATTGAAGTACCCAAGCTGCTTGCCTTCGAAGCCGAGCTGCACAAATACATGAAGGCTCAGCATGGCGCGCTCGTGGACAAGATCGAGTCCACCAAGGATCTCGACAAGGATGGCGAGGCTCTACTGGACGCGGCGATTGCCGAGTTCAAGAAGAACTGGGCATAGGCGGATAGATTATGGCTGGCGGTAAAGAGATTCGGACCAAGATCAAGTCGGTCCAGAACACCCGCAAGATCACCAAGGCCATGGAAATGGTGGCCGCGTCGAAAATGCGCAAGGCGCAGGACCGGATGCGCGCGGCTCGCCCTTATTCCGAGAAAATCCGTCATCTGGCGGCGAATCTCGCGGCGGCCAGCCTTAGCGACTACCGCCATCCTTTTCTGGCCAAGGGTGCACAGGCCAAGCCGACACGTGTCGGCTTGATCGTGGTGACGACCGACAAAGGGTTATGCGGCGGACTTAATACCAACATTCTGCGCATGCTGGTCGGCTCCATGCGCGAGTGGGAGCGCGACGGTGCGACCGAGATTCGCGCAACCTGCATCGGTAACAAGGGTCTTGGCTTCATGCAACGCGTGGGCGCCAAGATTGTTTCCAGCGTGGTTCATCTGGGCGACACGCCGCACTTGGAAAAACTGATCGGCCCGGTGAAGGTCATGATCGATGCGGTGCAGAATGGTGACCTGGATCGTGTCTATATTGCCTATACCCGATTCATCAACACGATGAAGCAGGAGCCGGTGATCGAGCAGTTGCTGCCGCTGACCGGCGAGCGCCTTGGTACGCCACAGGGTTCCTGGGACTACCTCTATGAACCCGAAGCGAGCGTCGTGATCGACGATCTGCTGGTGCGCTACGTTGAGGCACTGATCTATCAGGCGGTGGCCGAAAACATGGCCTCCGAGCAGTCGGCGCGCATGGTTGCCATGAAATCCGCGACCGACAACGCCGGCACGGTCATCAAGGAATTGCAGTTGGTGTACAACAAGGCCCGCCAGGCCGCGATCACGAAAGAGCTTTCCGAGATTGTCGGCGGCGCGGCAGCCATTGCAGGTTGACACAGGTTTAACGCATTAAGGAAAAGACTATGAGTAACGGACACATCGTTCAGTGCATCGGCGCCGTGGTGGATATCAAGTTCCCCCGCGAAGGCATGCCAAAAGTCTACGACGCCCTTGTCCTCGACGAACCAGGCGGTGGCATGGCTGAAGAAGGCTTGACCTTCGAGGTGGAGCAACAACTCGGCGATGGCGTCGTTCGCACCATCGCCATGGGCTCCTCCGACGGCTTGCGTCGCGGCATGAAAGTCAGGGGTACCGGTGCAGCCATCTCCGTGCCGGTAGGCACTGGTACGCTGGGTCGGATCATGGACGTGCTGGGTCGTCCGATCGACGAAGCTGGCGCCATTGCCGGTGATGAAAAGCGCCCCATCCACGCCGATGCGCCAAAGTTCGACGAGTTGTCGCCTTCCGTGGAACTTCTGCCGACGGGCATCAAGGTTATCGATCTGATTTGCCCGTTCGCGAAGGGCGGCAAGGTTGGTCTGTTCGGCGGCGCCGGTGTCGGCAAGACTGTCAACATGATGGAGCTGATCAACAATATCGCCAAGTCCTACGGTGGTTACTCGGTGTTCGCTGGTGTCGGCGAACGTACCCGCGAGGGCAACGACTTCTATCATGAAATGGAAGAGTCGAAGGTGCTCGACAAGGTGGCCATGGTGTTTGGCCAGATGAACGAGCCGCCCGGCAACCGTCTGCGCGTGGCGCTGACCGGCCTGACCATGGCCGAGAAGTTCCGTGACGAAGGCCGCGACATCCTGCTGTTCATCGACAACATCTACCGCTACACACTGGCCGGCACCGAAGTTTCGGCGCTGCTGGGCCGCATGCCTTCCGCTGTGGGCTATCAGCCGACACTGGCCGAAGAAATGGGCCGTCTGCAGGAGCGCATTACCTCGACCAAGGTTGGATCGATCACTTCGATCCAGGCGGTATACGTGCCGGCGGACGACTTGACCGACCCGTCGCCGGCAACCACCTTCCTGCATCTGGACTCCACCGTGGTGCTGTCGCGTGACATCGCCTCGCTGGGTATCTACCCGGCGGTCGATCCGCTCGATTCCACTTCGCGTCAGCTCGACCCGCTGGTCGTCGGCGAAGAACACTACTCGGTGGCTCGTCGTGTCCAGTCGACACTTCAGCGTTACAAGGAACTGCGAGACATCATCGCCATTCTCGGCATGGACGAACTGTCACCCGACGACAAGCTGGCCGTGTCACGGGCGCGCAAGATCCAGCGTTTCCTGTCGCAGCCCTTCAACGTCGCCGAGGTGTTTACCGGAACCCCGGGCAAGATCGTGCCCCTCAAGGAGACCATCAAGGGCTTCAAGATGATTGTCGATGGCGAATGCGACAGCTTGCCGGAACAGGCGTTCTACATGGTCGGCGGCATCGAAGAAGTGTTCGAGAAAGCCAAGACGCTGCAGTAATCGAGAAAGGAAACCGTCATGGCAATGTCCATCCACGTCGACGTGGTCAGTGCCGAGGAGTCAATCTTCTCGGGTCTGGCCGAGTTCGTCGTTTTGCCCGGAGAGGTGGGAGAGCTGGGGATTCTGCCCGGCCACATGCCGCTGATGACCCGGATCAAGCCGGGAGCCGTGCGCCTGAAAATCCAGGGTCAGGAGCAGGAAGAAGTCATTTTTGTCGCCGGCGGCATTCTCGAGGTGCAACCTGGCTTGGTAACCGTGCTGGCCGATACCGCGATCCGCGGCAACGACCTCGACGAAGCCAAGGCATTGGAAGCCAAAAAGAAAGCCGAAGAATCGATGGCCAACCGCGAGTCCGAGTTCGACTATGCCCGGGCGCAAGCCGAGTTGGCCGAGGCTGTGGCGCAGTTGGCGGCGATCCGGAAGCTGCGGAAGACGTCCCACTAACCGCTAGCGAACTGTAACGGTTGGAGAAAGGCAGCTTCGGCTGCCTTTTCTTTTTCCAAATAGCCGAGTAGACTGCGCAGTCTATGACGGCAAATCCCAACAAAGCGGCTTCGAAACGCGATCCTGACTGTCGCGACCGCCTGATCGACGCGGCTCATCAGGAGTTTTGCCGCGACGGCTTTCCCGGCGCTAGTGTCGACCGGATTGCCGCAGCAGCAGGCGTTGCCAAGCAAACGCTCTACAACTACTTTCCGGGCAAAGAGGCATTGTTCGAGGAAAGCATCCGTGTCGGCGTACGCAAAGTCATCGTTGAACTCGATGCCTCCATCCCGGGCAGCTTCCGCGAACGTCTGATCGCCTTCAGCATGGCACTGCGCGCCAAGCTGCTGAGTCCCGAAGGTTTGAAGTGGCACCGGACGCTTGTTGCCGAGCTGCCGCGCATGCCGGAACTCGGTCGCATCGTCTGGCGCCAGGGGCCTTTGGAAACACAGCGCCACCTGGCTGATTTTTTGGCCGAAGCCATGAACCGTGACGAACTGAGACGCGACGACCCCGCGTTTGCTGCCGAAATGCTGACCAGTATGTTGATCAATTTAGACCGAACTCGCGGGCTTCTTTCTGGGGACTTGGACCTGAGCGAAGAACCGCAACGCGTCGAGCGTATCGTCAATTGTTTTTTGCAAGCCTTTAGATCCAGTTGAGGACAACAACATGAACATCAAATCCCCGGCGACCATCCTTTTGTTGGTAGTTTTTCTGGCGGCTTGCGGCAAAGGCGAGCAGCAAGGTCCGGGTGCGGCGGCCGGCGGTCCGGGCGCAATGCCTCCGCCGGAAGTCGAGGTTCTGACCATCACTACCGGTAGTGCGGTACTGACGCGCGAGTTGCCCGGGCGGCTACAGGCGGTGCGTACAGCCCAAGTGCGCGCTCGCGTCGAGGGCGTCGTCGAAAAGCGCTTGTTTGCCGAAGGTTCGAATGTCAAGGCGGGCATGCCGCTATTCCAAATCGACGACCGTACCTACAAGACCACAGCTGCTTCAGCGGAGGCCGACGTTGCAGTCGCGCGTCTGACCGTTGAACGCTACAAGTCGCTCCTGGCCGTCAAGGCAGTCAGCCAGCAGGAATTCGACCAGGCCGACGCCAAGCTCAAGCAGACGGAGGCGGCGCTGGCGAAGGCGAAGCTCGATCTGGAGAACTCAACGGTACCGGCGCCGATTTCCGGGCGCATTGGTCGGGCGCAAGTGACCGAGGGCGCGCTGGTGGGACGGGGTGAGGCGACACTGCTTGCCACCATCGAACAGTTGAATCCGATCTACGCCAACTTCACCCAGACCAACGCGGACCTGCTACGTCTTCAGCAAGCGATCAAGGCGGGCCGCCTCAAGAAAGCAGGTGGCGCCAAGGTCGAGCTGGTGCTCGAAGACGGCTCCGTCTACGGCGTACCGGGACGACTGACTTTTTCCGATATGGCGGTTGATCCGAACACGGGCGCGATCCAGATGCGGGCGGAGTTTCCCAACCCCAGGCGCGAACTGCTGCCTGGCACTTTCGTGCGGGTGCGTTTCCCGGAAGCGGAAATGGACTCCGCGATCAAGGTGCCGCAGCGCGCGATCATGATGAGTACCCAAGGCCAGGCGGTCCTGATCGTCGATGCGGAAGGAAAGGTCGCGGCCCGCCCGGTGAAACTGGGCGCCATGGCCGGAACCGACTGGATAGTGAATGAGGGACTGAAGCCGGGCGACAAGGTGATTGTCGATGGATTGCAGAAGGTCAGGCCGGGCGCACCGGCCAAGGCCGTCGAAATCGGCGCGAGGAAGTAACTCATGCTACCCCGCTTCTTTATCGATAGGCCGATTTTTGCCTGGGTCATCGCCATCATCATCGTGCTGGCGGGTACGCTGGCGCTGAAAAATCTGCCGGTCACCCAATATCCGACGGTGGCGCCTCCTTCGATCGCCTTCAACATTACCTATCCCGGCGCTTCGGCGCAGGTAATAGAGGACACGGTGACCGCCCTGATCGAGCAGGAGATGAACGGCATCGAGAATCTCCTGTATATGGAGGCCTCCTCGGAACTGGGTACCGGTACCCTGACGCTTACCTTCAAGCCCGGGACCAACATCGACACCGCATCGGTCGAGGCGCAGAACCGCTACAAGCGCGTCGAAGCCCGGTTGCCGGAAGACGTTCGCCGGCTTGGCGTGCCGGTGACCAAACCGGCGCGCAACTACCTGCTGTTCATCGCGATCTACTCGCCTGATAAAAGCAAGACCAACGTCGACTTGGGCAGCTATGCCGCCGCCAACGTACTCGACCCGATACGCCGGGTCAATGGTGTGGGCGAAGCCCTGCTGTTCGGCACCGAATACTCGATGCGCATCTGGCTGAAGCCGGAAAAGCTGCAGGCCTACCACCTGGCGCCGGGCGACGTCATCGCAGCGGTGCGTGCCCAGAACGCCCAGCTTGCAACCGGCGAATTGGGTCAGGCGCCCGCGGCCCCGGGCCAACAGCTTAACGCCGTCATCGTTACACCCGGCCGTTTGCAGACCACCGAAGAGTTCGGCAATGTCATCATCCGCGCCCAGCCGGACGGCTCGACCTTGCGAGTGAAAGACATTGCGCGCGTCGAACTCGGCTCC
>JBNKCS010000045.1:0-14525 GCA_050287865.1 Rhodocyclaceae bacterium
TGTAGGTGTTCTTCAGCTTGGCGACGCTGCGGTAGTCGAGGATTTTGCGCGGCAGCGGGTAGTCCTCGGCGAGCTTTTCGAGCACTTCCTCGTCGGTCGATGGCGCACCGCCGGGCGTCTTCTTGATGACCGGCAAACCTTGCTGGCCGAACAGGATTTCGCCGAGCTGCTTCGGCGATGACAAGTTGAATGGCTGGCCGGCGAGTTCGTGCGTTTCCCTTTCCAGCGCCATCATCTTGCGGCCAAGCTCCTCGCTCTGTTGCGCCAGCGAGAAGACGTCGATCAGCACGCCGTTGCGCTCCATGCGGAAAAGCACTTCGGCGACCGGCAACTCCAGCTCGCGATACAGCTTGTCGAGTTGCGGTTCCTCGGCGAGGCGCGGTGCCAAAGCCTCATGCACGCGCAGCGTCAGGTCGGCGTCCTCGGACGAGTACTCGGCGGCCTTCTCGATCGGCACCTCGGCGAAGGAAATGCGCTTCGCACCCTTGCCGGTGACATCGTCGTAGCTGATCGACTTCAGGCCGAGGTGTCGCTCGGCAAGATTGCCGAGGTCATGCGACTTGTCGGATTCCAGCACATACGATTCGAGCAGCGTGTCGTCCACGATACCCTGCAATTCGACGCCGTGATTGGCGAAGATATGGCGATCGTACTTGAGATGCTGGCCGACCTTCTTGTGCTCGGTCGATTCCAGCCAGGGCTTGAGCGTCGCCAGCGTCTCCGAAAAAGTCAGCTGTGGCGGTACGCCGGCATAGCGGTGCGCGAGCGGCAGATAGGCCGCCTCGCCGGCCTGGGTCGCAAAGGAAATGCCGACCAGTTGCGCCTGCATCGGATCGAGACTTGTGGTCTCGGTATCGAGCGCCGTCAGGGGTGCCGCTTCGATTTTTGCCAGCCAGCGGTCCAGCGTCGCTTCGTCAACGATCGCTTCATAGCCATCGGTGGCGTTCTTCACGACTTCCGGCTTCGGTGCGGCAGGCGCCGCGGCCTGCGCATTGCGCAACCAGCTCTTGAAGCCAAGCCGGTTGTACAGCTCGATGAGCTTCGCGTCGTCATTCGGCCGCGGCACGAGGTCGGCCAGGCGCATGGGCAGGTCGAGGTCGCAAGCGACAGTGACGAGCTTCCGGCCGAGCGGCAGGAAGTCGAGGTGGGCGCGCAGGTTCTCGCCGACCGCACCACCGATCTCGGCGGCGTGTTCAACGATGGCGTCGAGCGAGCCGTACTGTGCGAGCCACTTCACGGCCGTCTTCGGCCCGACCTTGGCGACGCCCGGCACGTTGTCGACCGTGTCGCCGACCAGCGCGAGGTAATCGACGATGCGATCCGGCGGTACGCCGAACTTCTCGGCGACGCCAGCTTCGTCGAGTACTTCGTTGCTCATCGTGTTGACCAGCCGCACATGCTGATTGACCAGTTGGGCGAGATCCTTGTCGCCGGTCGAGATCACGCAATCCATTCGCTGTTCGGTGGCTTGTCGTGCCAGCGTGCCGATCACGTCGTCGGCCTCGACGCCGTCGATCATCAAGAGTGGCCAGCCTTCGGCGCGGATGCATTCGTGCAAGGGCTCGACCTGGGCGATCAGATCGTCGGGCATGGCCGGCCGATTGGCCTTGTAGTCCGGATACCAGTCGTCACGGAAAGTTTTGCCTTTGGCATCGAACACCACCGCGCGATAATCTGCCTTATAGTCGGTTTCAAGCTTGCGCAGCATGGACAGCACGCCCTTGACCGCCCCGGTTGGCTGGCCGCTGGCGGTACGCAGATCGGGCAGCGCATGGAAGGCGCGATAGAGATACGACGAACCGTCGACGAGGAGCAGAAGAGGCATATATGAGTGCGAAGGGCAAACTACCGAATATTCCCGACCCCTGGACGGCTGCCCCGGCGCAGATGGCGCAGTCCGCGGCCCGCGAGGCCTGGCGGGTGTTCGGGATTATGTCAGAGTTCGTCGAGGCGACCGAACGCCTGGCCAATGTCCAGCCGGCCGTTTCGATCTTCGGCAGCGCCCGTATCGACCCGAAATCGGACTACTACAAGCTGACGGAACAGATTGCGCGCCTGTTGTCGGATGCCGGATTCGCCGTCATTTCCGGCGGCGGCCCGGGCGTCATGGAAGCCGCCAACAAGGGCGCCTACGAAGGCAAGAGCGTGTCGGTCGGGCTCAACATCCAGCTGCCGATGGAGCAGGCAGCCAATCGCTATCAGGACATCTCGCAGACCTTCCGCCACTTCTTCGCCCGCAAGTACATGTTCGTCAAAATCGCCACCGCCTACGTGGTCATGCCCGGCGGCTTCGGCACGCTCGACGAACTGCTGGAGGCACTAACGCTGATCCAGACCGGCAAGTCGCCGAAGATTCCCCTGATCCTGGTCGGCAGCGAATTCTGGAGCGGCATGCTCGACTGGTTCCGCGAACGTCTCGTGGCGGAGAAGATGATCAACCCGGACGACATGGACCTGATTTCGGTCATCGACGACCCGGAATGCGTTGTCGCCGCAATCTTCAATTACTATCAAAGTCGCGGTTTCCATCGACTGCCTGTCGAGCACGAGCTGCTGCTCAATCTGTAGAATCCTTTACGAGAATCCCCCATGCGCCGTCGAATCCTGATTCCCTCTCTGCTGATCCTGCTCGGTGGCCCAGCCCTTGCCCAACAGCGCCCTGCCGACCTGCAGCCGCTACCCGAGGTGCCGCCACCCCCGCCGATGGTCGACGACGGCTCCCCCGAGCCCGAAGTCACCATCACCAAGCACGGCGAAGACAAGGTCGAGGAATACCGGGTCAACGGCAGGCTCTACATGATGAAAGTGACGCCGCCGCACGGCACGCCCTATTACCTGATCGACAACCAGGGCGACGGCAAATGGTCGCGGGCAGATGGCATCGAGTCCGGCCTGCGTGTTCCAATGTGGGTAATCAAGACCTTCTGATCCCGTTCCGGAATCCTATGCAAGCCCGTCGTCTTCCCGCCCGCCGAGGTCTTTTCTGGCTGATCATCAGCTTCCAGGTGTTTCGGGCCAATCCGCCGCTGGTCACCGCGCTGACGATGGCTTACATGTTCCTCATCGTCTCGATCAACCTCCTGCCCTACATCGGGCCATTCCTGTTGCCGCTGGCCTTGCCGACCCTGGTCGTCATACTCGCCAACGGCTGTCGCGCGATCCAGCGCGGTGGTGGTGTCGGCAGCGTCGCGCTCACTTTCGGATTGCGCAAGCGCCGTGTGGAGCTGGTGCGATTGGGCGGGCTGCACCTGCTCGGCTCCATCACCATCCTCATTGCCCTTTCGCTCCTCGGCGGCGAGCCGCTTTCGGTGGCGAGTCGCAGCCAACCCGTCGATCCGGACGTGATGATGATCACCATGGTCAAATTCATGGTGGTCGCCCTGCCGGTCATCGCGGCGTTCTGGTTCGCGCCGCTGCTGACGGCGTGGGATGATGTTCCGCCGGCGAAGTCGGTTTTTTTCAGCTTCGTCACCAGTTGGCGCAACTGGCGGGCATTTGTCGTGTACAGCCTATCGACCGGTTTCGTTGCCGTCGTCGTTCCCAGCCTGCTGCTGATCGCCGCTGGCGCGATTTCGGACACGCTGGTCAACTTCCTGTCGGTCGTGATCAAGATGGTGCTGTTCTTCGTAGTGGCGCCCATAATCATGGCCAGCGTCTACGTCAGTTACCAGGATGTCTTCCACGGCGAATCGGCCGGTGATTGACAAACCACTCGGTATTCTCGGCGGCACCTTTGATCCCATCCATACCGCCCACCTGCGCCTCGCCGAAGAGGCGATGGATCGGTTGCACCTGGGCGGCGTACTGTGGATACCCGCCGGCCTGCCCAGCCATCGAACACGACCGGTGGTGGATCCGGCGCACCGCCTGGAAATGGTTCGGCTTGCCATCGCGAACGAGCCCCGTTTCGCGGTCGACGACGCCGAAGTCCGCTCGGCCGAGCCGAGCTATACCGTACCGACCCTGGAACGCCTGCGTCGGGCGCTGGGCCGGGATCGCCCCCTGGTATTGCTGATGGGGGCCGACGCCTTCCTCTGCCTGGCTTCGTGGTACCGCTGGCGTGAACTGTTCCGGCTCGCCCATATCGGCGTGGCGTCAAGGCCGACTTTTGCGCTCGACGCCGATGCCATGCCCGACGAGCTGGCTGAAGAATTCCGGCGTCGCCACCGCAGCCGGTTCAGTGCCCTGGCGGCCGCGCCTGCCGGTGCCATCGTCACGTTTCCGCTGGTGGCGGGGACGGTATCATCGACGGAAGTGCGGGAAAAGCTGCGGCAGGGCGCTGCCGCGGCCGAATTGCTGCCCGCGACGGTTCTCGACTATATTCGCCGCAACAGGCTCTACTCCAACTGACAATGCAAACTGCCAAGCTCCAGCGTATCGCCGTCGCGGCCCTTGAGGACATCAAGGCCCGCGACATCGAAGTGATCAATACAACCAAGCTGACCTCCCTGTTCGACCGGATCGTCATCGCCAGCGCGGAGTCGGCGCGCCAGGTGAAGGCGCTTGCCCGCAACGTTCGCACAAAGGTCGAGGAGGCCGGCGGCGAGGTGATCGGCGTCGAGGGTGAGGATACCGGCGAGTGGGTGCTGGTCGACCTCGGCGGCATCGTCGTGCACATCATGCAGCCGGCGGTGCGCAGCTATTACAACCTTGAGGAACTCTGGCAGGTGAAGCCCAAGCGCAGCCGCGCCAGCGACGGAGCCGCGGAGTGAAACTCGTGGTCGCCGCGGTCGGCCATCGCATGCCAACCTGGGTGGACAGCGGCTTTGCCGAATACGCCAAACGAATGCCGCGCGAGGCGCCGCTCGAGCTGGTGGCCGTCAAGGCGGAACCGCGCAATTCGGGCAAGCCGGTCGGCGCATTGATGGCCGCCGAAGCGGAACGCCTGCGCGCTGCGCTGCCCGGAGCTTGCCGACGGGTGGCGCTCGATGAGCATGGCAAGGACATCACCACCGACGGACTGGCCAAGCGAATGTCCGCCTGGGCGCAACAGGGCGAGGACGTCGCGTTTCTGATCGGCGGCCCCGACGGACTCGACGCGGATATCAAGAACAGCGCCCACGAGACCCTGCGGCTGTCGTCGCTGACGCTACCGCACGGCCTGGTACGCGTCATTCTTGCCGAAGCGCTTTATCGCGCAGCCAGCCTGCTCAGGGGTCATCCCTACCACCGCGAATGAACATTCTGCCCGCCCGCATCTACCTCGCCTCGCGCAGTCCGCGCCGCCGCGAGTTGCTGGCGCAGATAGGCGTCCAGTTCGACTTGCTGTTGTTCCGTGGCGACGTCCGCCACGATCCGGAGGTCAACGAGGACAGACTGCCCGACGAGCCGCCCGAAGCCTATGTGTGCCGGCTGGCGCGCGCCAAGGCTCAGCACGGTATTCGGCTCATCAAGGAACGGAGCTTGATCGCGCGGCTGGTCCTGTCGGCCGACACTACGCTGGACATCGACGGCGAAGTCGTTGGCAAGCCGCACGACGAAGCGGAGGCCGTCGCGATCCTGCAACGCCTGTCCGGGCGCAAGCATTCCGTGCTGACCGCCGTCGCCATCGCCAACGAGCATCGCGTCGAGCATGCGCTGTCGGTCAGTGAAGTCAGCTTCCGCGAATTGCAGGAAGAGGAGATACTTCGCTACGTACATACTGGCGAGTCGATGGACAAGGCCGGCGCTTACGGCCTCCAGGGACGCGCGGCAATGTTCGTCGAATCGATCCATGGCTCCCATTCCGGCATCGTCGGTTTGCCGCTTTGCGAAACGACGCTGCTGTTGCGCGAATTCCACTATCCAATATGAACGAAGAATTCCTGGTCAACTTTACGCCGCAGGAAACGCGCGTTGCCCTGCTTCAGCAGGGCATCGTGCAGGAGCTGCACATCGAGCGCACCAATGGACGGGGCATTGTCGGCAACGTTTACCTCGGCCGGGTGGTACGCGTGCTGCCTGGCATGCAGTCGGCCTTCATCGATATCGGCCTGGAGCGCACGGCTTTTCTGCACGTCGGCGACATCTGGAGCCAAAAATCCGGCAACGGTCACGACGGCCCGCGGCCGATCGAACGCATCCTCAGCGAAGGCCAGCAACTGATGGTCCAGGTGCTGAAGGATCCACTCGGTACCAAGGGCGCGCGTCTGTCGACACAGATTTCGATTGCCGGCCGGCTGCTTGTTTATCTGCCGCAGGAAAAGCACATCGGCATTTCGCAGCGCATCGAGGACGATGCCGCGCGCGAACAGTTGCGCGCCCGCATTCATGCCCTCGTTCCCGCCGACGAGGAAGGCGGGTACATCGCACGGACCATGGCGGAAAGCGCCGGCGATGCGGAACTGGCATCGGACATCGCCTACCTGCGGCGTTTGTGGGCGGAAATCCGCTATCGCGGCGAAGATGCGCTGGCGCCGGTCATGCTGCACCACGACCTGACGCTGGCGCAACGCGTGTTGCGCGACCTGGTTACCCGCGACACCAGCCGGGTGCTGGTCGACTCGCGGGAAAATTTTCAGAAGCTGTCGAGCTTCGCCCAGGAATACATGCCGCAACTGGCGCCGCTGCTGGCCCATTACGTCGGCGAGCGGCCGCTGTTCGAACTCAACGGCGTCGAGGACGAGATCGACAAGGCGCTGGCGCGACGTGTCGACCTCAAGTCGGGCGGTTACCTGATCATGGATCAGACCGAGGCGATGACGACCATCGACGTCAATACCGGCGGCTTCGTCGGCGTGCGCAATTTCGACGACACCATCTTCAAGACCAACCTGGAAGCGGCACAGACCATCGCCCGCCAGCTGCGCCTGCGCAATCTCGGCGGCATCATCATCGTCGACTTCATCGACATGGAATCCGCCGAGCACCGCAATGCCGTGCTCGCCGAATTCAACAAGGCGCTGGCGCGCGATCATACCCGCGTGACGGTCAATGGCTTTACGCAGCTCGGGTTGGTCGAAATGACGCGCAAGCGCACCCGCGAATCGCTCGCGCACGTGCTCTGCGAGCCCTGCCCGACCTGCGGGGGGCGCGGCGAAATCAGGACGGCGCGGACGATGGCCTATGAAATCCTGCGCGAGCTGCTGCGCGAGGCCCGTCAGTTCGACGCCCGCGAGTTCCGGCTGCTGGCCGCGCCCGGGGTCATCGATCTCTTTCTCGATGAGGAATCGCAGGCGATGGCCATGCTGTCCGACTTCATCGGCAAGCCGGTTTCGCTGCATGCAGAGCCCGGCTATTCGCAGGAACAGTTCGATATCGTCCTGCTCTAGTGAATACAGGCGCCTGGTGGCGCATTGAAATTCGGCGACGGTCGGGGTAAGTTGGCGCTTCCCCAACCCAAATAGAAGGCCTCGCCATGAGCCAACAAGAATTCGACAGCCTCGTTCCCGAACTGCGGCTGAACCGCCGCGGCTTTCTCGTCACCTCGCTGGGCGCCGGTTTCGCGCTTGCCACCCAGCCGATCATGGCCCAGACGGCCGTCAAGACCGACGCCGAAGGCCTGCTTGCCGGCGAGATCCAGGTGCCGACGACCGAAGGGCCGCTGGCGGCCTACCGCGCCATGCCGGCCGGCGGCAAGAACCTGCCGACGGTGCTGGTGGTGCACGAGGTATTTGGCGTGCACGAGTACATCAGGGACGTCTGCCGGCGGCTGGCCAAGGCCGGCTATCTGGCGGTTGCCGCCGAGATGTACGCTCGCCACGGCGATGTTTCGAAGATGACCAACATCCGCGAAATTCTCGACGGGCCGGTCGCAGCCGCCACCGATGTCGAGCACATGGCCGACCTCGACGCCTGCGCGGCCTGGGCGGCGAAGAATGGCGGCGATCCCTCCAGGCTGGGCATCACCGGCTTCTGCCGCGGTGGGCGCACCACCTGGCTATACGCTGCGCACAACCCGAAGCTGAAGGCGGCCGTCTCCTGGTATGGCCAACTGGACGGTGCACCGTCGGCCAATCAGCCCCAATGGCCGCTGGATCTGGCGGGCGACATCAAGGTGCCGGTGCTGGGACTCTACGGCGCCAAGGACCAGGGCATCACGCAGGACGAGGTCGAAGCCATGCGCGGTGCGCTGAAGAAGGCGGGCAGCAAGTCGGAGCTGCATGTTTATCCCGATGCAGGCCACGCCTTCCATGCCGACTACCGGCCGACCTATCGCAAGGATGCGGCGGAAGACGGCTGGCAGCGCATGCTGACCTGGTTCAAAGCCAACGGACTCTGAACGACGATGGCGGGTCTGGCGATCTCCTCCGTTGGTGCGGCTTTTGCCCAGGCGACCCGTCAAGCGGACCGCGAAAGCGGAGAGCTGTCACCCGAGCAAAGGCGCGAGGTTGCGCGGCTCAGGGAAATCGACCGTCACGTGCGCGCCCACGAGGCAGCCCACATTGCGGCCGGGGGCGGCCTGGTCACTGGAGGCGCAACCTACAGCTATGCCTACGGGCCGGATGGCAAAGCCTATGCCGTTGCCGGGGAAGTCGGCATCGACACTTCGCACGAATCAGAGCCGGAAGCGAACATCAGCAAAGGGCAGCGCATCCAGGCGGCGGCATTGGCGCCGGCAGACCCCAGCCCGCAGGACTATCGCGTTGCCAGCGCCGGCGCCGAACTGGCGGCGCAAGGGCGCGCTGAGCTCGCGGCCGAACGCGGCCAGGCCAGCAAAGTGGCCAAGGCTTATCAGTCGAATCAGTCGAAAGAGGGCAGCGTCGGTAGTACCGTCGATGTGTCCGCCTGACTTTCATGGCCTTCCACCTCCCGCCCCCGCTCCGGGGTTTGAGTGTGAGTGGCGCATTCGACTCCCCAAGCGCACTTATCGGCGTATTTCAGGTTAATCGAGATATCGTCGCGCGCCTTCGAAGCGGCGGGCAAAATAACCCTCGCGCAGACTGTCGGTGCGCACCTTTGCCCGTCCTCGGCTGCTCGGGGCGTGAATGAAGCGGCCGTCGCCGAGATAGATGCCGACATGCGAATGGGGCCGGTGCTGCGTATTGAAAAACACCAGATCGCCGGGCTTCATGTTCCTTGACGAGACGGCCCGCCCTTTTCTGGCCATGCTGGCCGCGGAGCCGGTCAGATGGACGCCCGCCGCCTTGCGGAACACGTAGCTGACCATGCCGCTGCAATCGAAGCCGGCGTCGGGATTGCGGCCGCCGAAACGGTACTTCGTATCCATCAGCCCCAACGCATAAATCACCACGTCGTTCGCGGTTCCCGTGGCGCCGCGTTGGCGTGTCGCCACGGCTGACTTTTCCTGCTCTGTCTCCATGACAGTTGTCGGTCCGCCGCAACCCGCCAGCACGAGCAACATC
Source organism: Rhodocyclaceae bacterium (assembly GCA_050287865.1). Lineage (GTDB taxonomy): Bacteria > Pseudomonadota > Gammaproteobacteria > Burkholderiales > Rhodocyclaceae > Fen-999. The sequence continues at coordinate 9,285 of JBNKCS010000045.1, forward strand.
AGAAGGGTGGCGATCCGGAAAGTCATTGTTTCATCCTATTAGGCTAGACTCGAAACTGTTGGCCCGAACTGGGGAGAAAAGTTCATGCAATTGCGCAATCCCGATCTCCTGCGCGACCGCGCCTTCGTCGACGGCGAATGGATCGGCGGCGACACCACGTTTCCCGTTGCCGACCCGGCCAGCGGCGAAGTTATCGCTCACGTTTCCGAACTGGGCACGGCGGAAACGCGCCGCGCCATCGAGGCTGCCGACTCGGCCTGGCCGGCCTGGCGCGCGCTGACGGCGAAGAAGCGCGCAGAAGTCCTGCGCAACTGGTTCGATTTGATCCTTGCCAACGCCGACGATCTGGCGCTGCTGATGACCTGCGAACAGGGCAAGCCGCTCGCGGAAGCCAGGGGCGAAATCACCTACGGCGCCAGCTTTGTCGAGTGGTTCGCCGAGGAAGGTAAGCGAATCTACGGCGATGTCATACCGTCGCCCGCGGCCGACAGGCGGCTGGTCGTGCTCAAGCAGCCGATCGGCGTTTGCGCCGCCATCACGCCGTGGAACTTCCCCAGCGCGATGATCACGCGCAAGGTGGCGCCGGCGCTGGCAGCAGGCTGCACCGTGGTCGTCAAGCCCGCCGAACAAACGCCGCTCTCGGCGCTGGCGCTGGCCGAACTTGCCCAACGGGCCGGCTTTCCGCCTGGCGTGTTCAACGTCGTCACCGGCTCGGCGGCGGCAGCGCCGGTGATCGGCGCGGAACTCACTTCCAACCCGATCGTGCGCAAGCTCTCCTTCACGGGTTCGACGGAAGTCGGCCGTCTGCTGATGGCGCAATGCGCGCCGACCATCAAGAAGGTGTCGCTCGAACTCGGCGGCAACGCGCCCTTCATCGTCTTCGACGACGCCGACCTCGACGCCGCCGTCGAGGGCGCCATGACGTCGAAATACCGCAATGCCGGGCAGACCTGCGTCTGCGCCAACCGGCTGTTGATCCAGGACGGCATCTACGACGCCTTCGCCGAGCGGCTTGCCGACAAGGTGCGCGGCCTCAAGGTCGGCGCAGGCGTCGAGCAGGAGGTCAGCCAGGGGCCGCTGATCGACGCCGCGGCATTGACCAAGGTCGAGGCGCTGGTCGCCGACGCGGTCACCAAGGGCGCCCGGGTGCTGACCGGCGGCCAGCGCCACGAACGTGGCGGCACCTTCTACCAGCCGACGGTGCTCGCCGACGTGACGGCCGGCATGCGTTGCGCACGCGAGGAAATCTTCGGGCCGGTGGCGCCGCTGTTCCGCTTCAAGACGGAAGCCGAGGCCGTGGCGCTGGCCAACGCCACGGAGTACGGGCTGGCCGGCTACTTCTACGCCCGCGACCTGGGCCGCGTCTGGCGCGTAGCCGAAGCGCTGGAATACGGCATCGTCGGCGTCAACACCGGCATCATCTCCAACGAGGTGGCGCCGTTCGGCGGCATCAAGCAGTCGGGCATCGGCCGCGAAGGCTCGCGCTACGGCATCGACGATTTTCTGGAAATCAAGTACGTCTGTCTGGCGGTGTAGCCGACAGCCGGGTTAGCCACCGTCGTCCGCGCAGCCAGAACTGCCACGCGCTTACGCCGCGAACCAGCCAGCGCCAGACCACCCGCGGCTTTGCCGCGACAACGGCCACTCCGGCGACCGCAACCACTTCCGGGTGGCGGCGGAGCCAGCCATAGCCGGCGTGTATCCTGTCGGCAACCGCCAGTGTCGGCGCCAGGCCGTTCGCGTGGGTGCGCAATCGTTCGCGTAGCGCGTCGGACCGGAACTGCAGACGCTGTTTCTTCAGCGCCAGTTCCAGCAACTGATTGTTCACGGCTCGGCCACGTCGTCGCCCGATAAGGCGGCGCGATCCCGAGAAAGCTCGGCCAGACTGCCGGAAAACAGTCCCGACGGCGCGCGCATCAGTCGCCGGGCGGAGAACAGGCAGATCAGGCCGCCGCCGAGGAAAAGCGTCGAAAACACCCCCAGCACCAGCAACCGGTTGCTATCCCACAGCAGCACCGTCACGAAGATGGCAGAAAAGACGACGCCTGCGCTGAGCAGGACCACCGCCGCGATGCCGTAGGCCGCCAGCCCGACGGCGCGCGTTTTCTCTTCCTGGATTTCGACCGCGAGCAGTTCCAGGCGGACCTGCAGCAGTTCGAGACCGGTCGCCGCTACGCCCCGCAGCGAGGCGAACAACCCACCGCGCGGGGCGGATTCACCCATGGGTCAGCGCCGGTTGACCAGCAGCCCGACCACGAAGGCGACGCCGGCGGCAATTCCTACCGACCGCCAGGGATTGGCCTGCACATAGTCATCGGCGACGTGTCCCACTTCCTTGGCTTTGTCGACCATCGCGCCCTGCGCCTCAGCCAGGCTGGCGCGCGCCTTGACGAGGTTTTCCTGCGCCTTGCCTCGCAACTCGGTCATCTTGTCGCCGGCCTGGTTGGCGGTGGCGCGCAACAACTCCTCCGCATCCGCAACTACGACTTTCATGTCGGCAATCAACCTGTCCCTGTTTACGGTCTTTGTCTGGCTCATGGTTCTTCCTTTCCGATCATTGACTGACTTCAAGTGCAAATTTACGCCTTTGCCGTTGCCGCGCAATGACATTTGTCATAGATCCCAGTCATAGTCGATCGTCAACGGCGCATGGTCGCTGAAGCGTTGCGTCTTGAATACCGACGCCAGGCGCGCGGTGTCCGCTATTCCCGGCGTCGCGATCTGATAGTCGATACGCCAGCCGACGTTCTTCGCCCAGGCCTGGCCGCGATTCGACCACCAAGTGTAGGCATCGCCTGTCGCCTCCGGATGCAGGCGCCGATAGACATCCACCCACTGCTGTTCGTCGAAAACGCGGGAGAGCCAGGCCCTCTCCTCGGGCAGGAATCCGGAGTTCTTCTGGTTCGACTTCCAGTTCTTGAGGTCGATTTCCTTATGCGCGATGTTCCAATCGCCGCAAACGACGATCTCCCGCTTTTCCTCGCGCAGCGCCGCGAGATGCGGGAAGAACAACGCCATGAAACGGAACTTGGCCTGCTGCCGCTCCGGCGAGCTGGAACCGGAAGGCAGATAGACGGAGATTACCGATAGCTTGTTCCAGTCGGCACGCACGTAGCGCCCTTCGGCGTCGAACTCGTCGTTGTCGATGCCAACACGGACACGATCAGGCTCCTCACGCGCATAGAGGCCGACGCCGCTATAGCCTTTCTTTTCGGCATGGTGAAACCAGCCCCGGTAACCGGGCGGCGCGCGCATTTCGTCGCTCAGGTCGCCATCCTGCGCCTTCAGTTCCTGGACGCAAAGGATGTCCGGAACCTCGCCGGCCATCCACTGAAACATGCCCTTCGTCGCCGCGGAGCGAATACCGTTGAGGTTGAGCGTGGTTATGCGTAGCATGCAGGAGTATCGGGGAATTTCCGAGAAGGAAGATGGATTTTAGTCGCGATTTCATTGCTTTCGCCTGCGAGCGCGGCGTCCTGCGCTTCGGCGAGTTCAAGACCAAGGCCGGGCGCTTGTCGCCGTACTTTTTCAACGCGGGACTGTTCAACGACGGCGAATCGCTCGCTCGTCTTGCCGACTTCTACGCCCGCGCCATCCTTGCCTCGGGCCTGGCCTTCGACGTGCTGTTCGGCCCCGCCTACAAGGGCATTCCGCTGGCCGCGGCGACCGCCGTGGCACTCGCCGGCAAGGGCCGCAACACGCCGTTCGCCTACAACCGCAAGGAAGCCAAAGATCACGGCGAAGGCGGTACCTTGGTCGGCGCGCCGCTGAGCGGGCGCGTACTGATCATCGACGACGTAATTTCGGCGGGCACCTCGGTGCGGGAATCGGTGGAGCTGATTCGCGCCGCAGGGGCTACGCCAGCCGGTGTCGTGATCGCGCTGGATCGACAGGAACGAGGCCAAGGCGAACTTTCCGCCGTTCAGGAAGTTGGTAAAGTCTACGACATGCCCGTCGTTGCTGTGGCCAGCCTGGTGGACCTGATCGACTATCTGGGCGGTCATCCCGAACTCGACCGGATACTTCCGGCGGTCAGCCGATATAGGGAACAATATGGCGTCATATAGGCATCTCCTGCCGCTCGCGCTCGCGCTTGCCACGGTATCCGCGGAGGCGCGAATTTACTGCTGCAACGACGATCACGGCCGCCGCGTCTGTGGCGACATTGTGCCGGCGGAATGCCAGAAGCGCGCCTACGACGAACTCAACTCGCAGGGTGTGCTCAAGCAAAAGCATACTGCGCCGCTGACTGCCGAACAACGCGCGCAGCGCGACGCCGAACTGGCGCGCAAGAAACGCGCCGAACGCGAGGCCGCGGAACAGGCGCTGCGCGACCACGCCTTGCTGGCCAGCTATACCAGCGTTGCCGACATCGACGCCAAGCGCGAGCGTACGCTTGTCGGCGCCAACGCGGAGATCAGGAACGCCCAGGAACGCCTGGATGCAGCGCAGGCGCGCTACGAGAGACTATCGAACAGCGCAGCGCGCTACAGCAACAGCGACAAGCCGATGTCCGATGCGCTCAAGAACAATCTTCGCGACAGCGAAGAAAATTTGGCTGCGAGTCATGCTGCGTTAAAAGAAAAACAGGAAGAACTGGCCGCGATCAAGAAACACTTCGACCACGATCGGCGCCGCTTTCTTGAGCTGACCGGCAAATTGCGCGCCGAGACGGCGCCTGCAGCGCCGACCCGCTAGCCTGCGAGTTTCCGCCGCAGCAGGTCGTTGACCTGTTGCGGGTTGGCCTTGCCCTTGCTGGCCTTCATGACCTGGCCGACCAGCGCATTGAAGGCCTTTTCCTTGCCGGCGCGGAACTCTTCGATCGATTTTTGATTCGCCGCCAGTACTTCGTCAATGATCGGCTCGATGGCCGAGGCATCCGACATCTGTTTCAGGCCACGCGACTCGATCACCGCGTCGGCGTCGGTCGCCTCGCGACTCCAGAGCGCGTCGAACACCTCCTTGGCGAGCTTGGACGACAGCGTGCCGTCGGCAATGCGCCTGACCATGCCGGCAAGCTGCGCCGCCGAGATGGGGCTGTCGGCGATGTCGCGTTCCTCGCGGTTGAGGCGGGCAGACAGCTCACCCTGCATCCAGTTCGCGACCAGCTTGGCATTTTCGGCGCCGGCGACATCTACCGCCAGCTGGAAGAAGTCGCCGGCCGCTCGCTGTGAAGTGAGCACGGCGGCGTCATAGGCGGAAAGCCCGTAGTCGGACTCGAACCGCGCCTTCATCGCCTGC
>JBNKCS010000046.1:0-14407 GCA_050287865.1 Rhodocyclaceae bacterium
CGTGTCCGGCATGAACACTGCCACCGAAATCGCCACCCTGGGCGGCGGCTGCTTCTGGTGTCTCGAAGCGGCATTGCGACAACTGAAAGGCGTCGAGTCGGTAGTCTCGGGTTATGCGGGCGGCCATGTCGCCGACCCGGATTATCGTGCCGTCTGTTCCGGCACCACCGGCCACGCCGAAGTCGTGCAGGTGACGTTCGATCCGGCGGTAATCGACTACCGCACCCTGCTCACCGCCTTCTTCGCCATCCACGACCCGACCACCAAGGATCGGCAGGGCAACGACGTCGGCACGCAATACCGCTCGGCGATATTTACCCATTCGCCCGAGCAGGCGCGAATCGCCCAGGACATGATCGCCGAGTTGACGACGGAGCGGGTCTGGCCCGATCCGATCGTCACCGAGGTATTGCCCGCGCCGCGCTTCTGGCCGGCCGAGGACTACCATCAGGACTACCTCGCCAACAACCCGAACCAGCCTTACTGCATGGCCATCGTTGCGCCCAAGGCGGCAAAGCTGCGCCATGTGTTCAAGGACAGGCTGAAGTAGCTCAAACCGGATTGTCGATCTCGACGAAGGGGCAGTCGAGACCGAACTTCTCCGCCAAATGCGCGCCCAGCGCCATGACGCCGAACCTCTCGGTCGCGTGGTGGCCGGCGGCGATGTAGGGCACCCCGGTTTCGTTCGCGAGGTGGAACGTCTGCTCCGAAATTTCGCCGCTGATGAAGCAGTCCGCGCCCGCCGCTATGGCTTCCTCGAACATGCCCTGCGCACCTCCGCTGCACCAGGCCAGCCGCTTTACCGGCCGGCCGACGTCACCGACGGCCATCGTCGCCCGGCCAAGCAGATTCTCCAGCGCGGAGGCGATGGCCGCCGCCGGAGCCACGGCAGACGGCGTTCCGATGAAGCCAATGTCCTGCTCGCCGAAGCGCCCCTCGATGCGCCAACCGGCGCGCCTTGCCAGTTCGGCATTGTTGCCGAGGTTGGGGTGGGCATCGAGCGGCAAATGATAGGCGAACAGGTTCAGATCGCCGCCGATCAGCGTCGCCATCCGCTTGCGGCGGATGCCGGTGACGCGAAGGTCATCGCTCTTCCAGAACCAGCCGTGATGAACGAGCACCGCGTCTGCCTTTCGGAGTATGGCTTCGTCGAGCAGCGCCTGACTGGCAGTGACGCCGCAGACGATGCGGCGCACCTCGGCGCGTCCTTCCACTTGCAGGCCGTTTGGGCAATAATCCCGGAAACGCGCGGTCTCCAAAAGACCGTCCAGATAATTGCGCAGTTCCTCACGATGCATATTCTTGCTCCCGATCCAAGCTCATAGTGTAGACCGCCCATGAAACGCCTCTGGCTCATTTTCGCCCAAGCTGTCACGGTAGCCGTGGCCCTCCTGTTCGTCGTGCAAACACTGAAACCCGAATGGCTGGCCTGGCGCGGGGAAATCGGCGCGGGCGCGGTCGATGTCGTCGCCGTCAAGGAAGCGACGCCGGTTGTCGAAGGCAGGCGACCGACTTCCTATGCCGATGCCGCCATGCGCGCCGTGCCGTCCGTAGTGCACGTCTACACCACCCAGGAAATCCGTGCCTCGCGCCATCCGCTGGCCAACGACCCGTTCTGGTATCACTTCTTCGGCGACCGGGGCGCAGAAACGCAGCGTCGCTCGGGACTCGGCAGCGGCGTGGTGGTTTCCGGAGAGGGTTTCATCCTGACCAACTACCATGTCGTCGAGGCCGCCGACGATATCGAAGTCGCCAGCAACGACGGGCGAAAATTTTCGGCCAAGGTGGTCGGCACCGACCCCGAATCGGATCTTGCCGTGCTGCGGGTTTCCGCGGACGCCAACCTGCCCCCAATCGCCTTCGCCAACTCAGATGCGCTGCGCGTCGGCGACGTGGTGCTGGCCATCGGCAACCCCTTCGGCGTGGGCCAGACGGTGACCTCGGGCATCGTCTCCGCGCTCGGACGCAGCCATCTCGGCATCAACACTTTCGAGAATTTCATCCAGACCGACGCGGCCGTGAATCCCGGCAATTCCGGCGGCGCGCTGGTGGACACCAACGGCAGCCTGGTCGGCATCAACACCGCCATCTACTCGCAAAGCGGCGGCTCCATGGGTATCGGCTTCGCCATTCCCGTTTCCCTGGCGCGCAACGTCATGGAACAGATCATCAAGACCGGCGGTGTCACACGCGGCTGGATTGGCGTCGAGGTTCAGGAGATCACCCCCGATCTGGCCGAGTCCTTCGGCATGCCCGACAGCCGGGGTGCGCTGATCGCCGGAGTGATGCGCGGCAGTCCGGCCGACAAGGCCGGCATCCGGCCGGGTGACGTGCTGCTCTCGATCGACGGCCACCAGATCAAGGATGCCGAAAACATGCTGGCGTTGATCGCCGCGCTGGAACCGGGCCGCCCAGGCCGCATCGGCCTGCGCCGGAGCGGCAAGGGGCTCGAGGTTCAGGCCATCATCGGCAAGCGGCCGAAGCCGCCACGCGACTAGGGTCTGTTCTCGTTTAGGCGACGTGTGCGCTGGGCCCTGGCGGGTTGCGGGCCTAGGGTTGCGGGCCTAGGCGCGACCGACGCGATGTGGTTGTTCCACATGAGGAGGGAGCAACGCCGGCATGCGGCCCGCCAGGACTCAGCCCTTCGGGTTGCCGTCAAATGCGGCGCTCGCTTTGTCGCGAGTCTCGTGAAGGGATCGACCATTCACTTCGACTCGCTTCGCGCGATCATCCACATTTGACGGCAACGCACGCGCCGACTAAATGAGAACAGACCCTAGGAGTCCTCGGCCTTGTCGAGTTCCCGCTCCATCTCGGCGTCGGTCGGCGGCTGATAGTCGCCTTCGCCGGATGCGGCTTCCGGCCGACGGCCGGCAAACCTGGCGATGAGCAGGCCAAGTTCGTACAGCAGACACATCGGCAGCGCCAGCATGAACTGCGAGACGACGTCCGGCGGCGTGACGATGGCGGCGATCACGAAGGCGCCGACGATGACGTAAGGCCGCGCGCCCCTGAGCTTCTCGATGCTGACCACACCAAAGCGCGCCAGCAGAATGACCACGACGGGAACCTCGAAGGTGACGCCGAAGGCGAGAAACATGGTCATGACAAACGAGAGGTACTGCTCGATATCCGGCGCTGGCGTGATGCTCTGTGGCGAGAACTGGGCGATGAACTTGAATACCGTGTTGAAGACGAAGAAGTAGCAAAACGCCACGCCCAGCAGAAACAGCAGGGTGCTACCGAGTATCAACGGCAGGCCGAAGCGCTTTTCATGCTCGTACAAGCCGGGCGCAACAAAAGCCCAGGCCTGGTAGAGAACGAACGGCAAGGCCAGCGCGAAGGCGGCCATCAAGGTCACCTTGATCGGCACCATGAACGGCGTGACGACGCCGGTGGCGATCATCTTGGTGCCCGTCGGCAACGTGGCGATCATCGGCTTCGCCAGCAGATCGTAGACGTCGGCCGACCACGGCACCAGCACCACGAATACGACCAGCACCGCCCCCAGCGCCCACATCACGCGACCGCGCAGTTCGATCAGATGGGAGATGAAGGTTTCCTGGATATCCGCCATGTCAGGCCTGCGGCTTGTCGGCGCCGTCGGAAGTCAGCCGTGGCGATACGCCGGCAGGATCCGTTTCGACAGTCGTTTCGGGTTTGTCCGCCATGCCCTTGGCGATGGACTCGTTCAACGAGGTCTCGACCGATTTCAGGTGCGCGCCGACCGATTGCTCCATGTCCCTGGCCTGCTCGGCAACCTCCTGCCGGAGCTTCTTGATATCTTCGACCTGCATCTCGCGGTTGATGTCCGCCTTGACGTCGCTGACATAGCGTTGCAGGCGGCCCAGCAGGTGCCCGGCGGTGCGCGCCACCCGCGGCAAGCGCTCGGGGCCGATGACGATCAATGCCACCAGACCGATGACGATCAGCTCAGAAAATCCGATATCGAACATGGGGAAGGAGTCCTAACGAAACGAGCGGGACTCACCCGCTCGCTCGTAAGTATGCCGGGGAAGGACTCAGACTTTCTCCTTCTTGGCCTCGCCCTCGATGGTATGGCCCACTTTTTCCGGATCGGCCGGCTTGTCGTCGGCGGTACCTTCCTTCATGCCTTCCTTGAAACCCTTGACCGCGCCGCCGAGGTCCTGGCCGATATTGCGCAGCTTCTTGGTGCCGAAGACCAACATGACGATGACCAGAACGATCAACCAGTGCCAAATGCTCAAACTGCCCATGTCTTTCTCCTGTTACTCCTTCGGCATCATCCGCCCGAAAGGTTCGGGGCCGCCGAGAACGTGAACGTGTAGATGATACACCTCCTGCCTGCCCACCCTGCCCGTGTTGATGATGGTCCGGAAACCGTCGATAAGCCCCTGCGAACGGGCGAGTTCGCCCAGTTTGGCCATCAGTTTGCCGAGCACCGCCTGGTGGCTCATGTCGGCCTCGTTCAGCGAGGCGACATGCTGCTTCGGGATGACCATGAAGTGCACGGGCGCCTGCGGATTGATGTCGTGAAATGCGAAGATGTCCTCGTCTTCGTACACCTTCTTCGATGGAATTTCGCCACTGGCAATACGGCAAAAGATGCAGTCGCTCATTGCGGCCCCCGTGATTTTTTCTCGTCAATACCCGAAATGCCCTCGCGGCGACGAAACTCGACCATGATGTCGTCCACGCCGATGTCGAACTGGGTAAGCAGCACCATGCTATGGAACCAGAGGTCGCATACCTCGCGCACGAGATGCAGGCGATCGCCGTCCTTGGCCGCCATGATGGTTTCCGCCGCTTCTTCGGCCACCTTCTTGCAGATCGCGTCGGTGCCCTTGGCGTACAGACTCGCAACGTACGACGACTCCGGCGCAGCGCCCTTGCGCTCGACCAACGTTTCCTGGACGCGATGAATGACTTCGAGGTCTATCATTTGTAGATCTCCCTGGGGTCCTTCAACACCGGGGCTGTCGCTTCCCAGCAGCCGTCGTCCAGGCGCTGGAAAAAGCAGCTCTTGCGACCGGTATGGCAGGCGATCCCGCCTACCTGCTCGATTTTTAGCAGCACGACGTCATTGTCGCAATCGGTACGGATTTCCAGCACCTTCTGGAAATGCCCCGACTCCTCACCCTTGTGCCAGAGCTTGCGCCGCGAGCGGGACCAATAGACCGCCTGCCCAAGCGCGGCGGTCTTTTCTAGCGCTTCGCGGTTCGCCCAGGCAAACATCAGCACTTCGCCGCTGGCGGCGTCCTGGGCAATCACCGGCACCAGCCCCTGGTCATCCCACTTGATTTCGTTCAACCACTTGCAAGTCAAAGTCTCACCTCGATTCCGCGGTCGCGCATGTACTCCTTGGCCTGACGCACCGTGTATTCACCATAATGGAAGATGCTGGCTGCCAGCACCGCGTCGGCCTTGCCTTGCTGCACACCGTCGGCCAGATGCTGGAGGTTGCCGACGCCTCCGCTGGCGATGACAGGCACGGAAACCGCCTCGGCGACGCGCCGGGTCAGTTCGAGGTCGAAGCCATTCTTGGTGCCGTCGCGGTCCATGCTGGTCAGCAATATCTCGCCCGCGCCAAGCCGCGTCACCTCTTTTGCCCATTCAATGGCGTCCAGCCCGACGTTCTTGCGTCCGCCATGGGTGAACACTTCCCACTTGCCGGGGCTGGTCTGCTTGGCGTCGATGGCAACGACGATGCACTGCGAGCCAACCTTGTCCGAGGCATCCGCCACCAGTCGCGGGTTGTTCACCGCGGCGGTATTGATGCTGACCTTGTCGGCACCGGCATTGAGCAGGCGGCGCACGTCCTCGACGGCGCGCACGCCGCCACCGACGGTAAGCGGAATGAACACCTGCTCGGCGCAAGCCTCGACGATGTGCAGAATGATGTCGCGGTCATCGGAACTGGCCGTAATGTCGAGAAAGGTCACCTCGTCGGCGCCCTGCTCGTCGTAGCGCTTGGCCACCTCGACCGGATCGCCGGCATCGCGCAACTCGACGAAGTTGACGCCCTTGACGACGCGCCCGGCGTTGACGTCCAGGCAGGGGATGATTCGTTTGGCGAGCATGGATTCATTTGTCCCCAGAAATACCGAGGGCGCCAAGAAAATCTTGGCATCGGGTCTTCCTGGCGTTCTTGGTGTCCTTGGTGGTTAACCGTTCTTTCCGGAAAGTTTGTCGGCCTCGGCCTGGGCCTTGCCGAATTCCAGTTTGCCCTCGTAGATCGCGCGGCCGGTGATGGCGCCCATGATGCCTTCGTCCTGCACTGCGCAAAGGTCCGTGACATCCTTGATGCTGGCAATACCACCCGAGGCGATCACTGGAATGCGCAGCGCCTGGGCCAGTTTCACGGTCGCATCGACATTGACGCCGCTCATCATGCCATCGCGACCGATATCGGTATAGACGACCGCTTCGACGCCATAGTCCTCGAACTTCTTCGCCAGGTCGATGACATCGTGCCCTGTCATCTTCGACCAGCCGTCAACCGCCACTTTGCCGTCCTTGGCATCCAGTCCGACGATGATGTGACCCGGGAAAGCGGTGCAGGCATCGTGCAGGAAGCCGGGGTTCTTCACCGCGGCAGTGCCGATGATGATGTAACTGATGCCGTCGTCGAGGCAGCGCTCGATGGTATCGAGGTCGCGAATGCCGCCGCCTAGCTGAACGGGAATCTCGGTGCCGACTTCATCGAGGATCGATTTGATGGCGGCCTCGTTTTTCGGTTTTCCGGCAAAGGCGCCATTGAGGTCAACCAGGTGCAGGCGTCGCGCACCCTGGTCGATCCAGTGCCGCGCCATCGCGGCAGGATCTTCGGAAAACACGGTGGCATCGTCCATGTCGCCTTGCTTGAGGCGCACGCAATGTCCGTCTTTCAGGTCGATCGCGGGAATCAGCAGCATAGTCGTGGAGTAAAAGTCAGTGGTGGCGATACGCCAAGGATAATCGGATCAGGGCTTCCAACGCATGAAGTTGCCAAGCAGTTGCAGGCCCGCGTGGGCACTCTTTTCCGGATGGAACTGGACCGCAAAGATGTTATCGCGGGCCACGGCACTGGTAAAGGGGATGCCGTAGATCGTGGAACCCGCGATGGCCGCAGGGTCCGCCGGCTCGACATAATAGCTGTGCACGAAATAGAAGCGCGCGCCGTCGGGAATGTCGCGCCACAAAGGATGTGCCTCGGCCTGTGCAACTTCGTTCCAGCCCATGTGCGGCACCTTCAGTCCCTTGGCTACCGTTTCCGCATCGGGGAAGCGGAGCACCTTGCCTGGCAGCACGCCGAGTCCGGCGACGTTGCCTTCGTCGCTGTTCTCGAACAGCATTTGCAGGCCGATGCAGATACCCAGGAAAGGCTTGGCCGCCGCCGCATCGATCACCGCCTGACGCAGCCCTTTCGCCGCCAGTTCGCGCATGCAATCGGGCATTGCGCCCTGCCCGGGCACGACAACGCGATCGGCGGCGGCAACTGCGGCGGGATCCGAGGTAACGACCACCCTCGCATCGGCAGCGACGTGCTCGATCGCCTTTGCGACAGAGCGCAGATTCCCCATGCCGTAATCGACAACCGCAACGACGCTCATGATCGGATCAGAGGCTGCCCTTGGTCGATGGAATGCCGCTGGCACGCGGATCGGCCTCGACGGCCATGCGCAATGCCCGACCGAAAGCCTTGAAGACCGTTTCCGCCTGATGGTGGGCATTATCGCCGCGCAACGCGTCGATATGCAGCGTGATGGCGGCGTGATTCACCAGGCCCTGAAAAAACTCGCGCACCAGATCGACGTCGAACTCGCCGACGGCACCGCGAACGAACGGCACCTCGAAGACCAGGCCCGGTCGGCCGGACAGATCGACGACAACGCGCGACAGCGCTTCGTCGAGCGGCACGTAGGCATGGCCGTAACGGCGCACACCCTGCTTGTCGCCGACGGCCCTGGCCAGCGCCTGGCCAAGGGTGATGCCGACGTCCTCGACGGTGTGATGCGCATCGATGTGCAGATCGCCCTGCGCTTCGATTTCGAGGTCGATCATGCCGTGGCGGGCAATCTGGTCGAGCATGTGATCGAAAAAGCCAACTCCGGTGGCGAGCTTCGACTTGCCGCTACCATCGAGATCGACTTTGACCCGAATCCGGGTTTCGAGCGTATTGCGTTGGACTTCTGCGCTGCGCATTGGCGGGTCGGCTTCATTTGACGAAACAGGGGTCATGATACCATTTCGCACCACGTCAATATCCTGTCGTTATCCCGATGAACCCCTACTGGAGCGAAACCGCCAAGTCCCTCACGCCCTACGTGCCGGGAGAGCAACCGCAGCTGTCGAACCTCGTCAAGCTCAACACCAACGAGAACCCTTACGGTCCGTCACCGAAGGCACTCGCCGCGATCCGCCGCGAGGCTGATGACGACCTGCGCCTTTATCCGGACCCCGCAGGATCGCGCCTGAGAGCCACCATCGCCGCCAGCTTTGGCGACATCGATCCGGCACAGGTGTTCGTCGGCAACGGCTCCGACGAGGTGCTGGCCCATATATTCCTCGCCCTGCTCAAGCACGAGCGCGCCATTCTGTTTCCGGACATTACCTACAGCTTCTATCCGGTCTATTGCCGCCTCTACGATGTCGGCTACGAGACGGTGCCGCTTACCGACCGCTACGAGATACGTCCCGACGACTATTTGCGGACGAATGGCGGCATCATCTTTCCGAATCCAAACGCACCAACCGGGCGAGCGCTGCCGCTGGCCGCCGTCCAGCGCATCGTTAACGGGAACCCGGGCTCCGTCGTCGTGATCGATGAAGCTTACGTCGATTTCGGCGCCGAGTCGGCAGTAGCGCTGGTCAATGGCCACCCCAACGTGCTGGTGGTGCGCACTCTCTCCAAGTCGCATTCCCTTGCCGGGTTGCGGGTCGGCTACGCCATCGGCGACGCCAAGTTGATCGAGGCGCTGACCCGGGTCAAGGATAGTTTCAACTCCTATCCGCTCGACCGCCTCGCGCTGACCGGTGCCTGCGCCGCCATCGAGGACCGGGAGTGGTTCGAGCGCACACGGCAGGCGGTAATCAAGACCCGAGGGCAGTTAAGCAAAGACCTCGCGGAACTCGGCTTCGAGGTGCTGCCGTCGACGGCCAATTTCGTTTTCGTCCGCCATCCGCGCCGCGGCGCGGCCGACCTGGCTCAACAACTGCGCGATCAAGGCATCATCGTCCGGCACTTCAAGCTGCCGCGCATCGAGCAGTTCCTGCGTATCACCGTCGGCACGGACGAACAGTGCGGGATGCTCACAGCGGCATTGCGGAAAATACTCAGCGCTTGATCCGTAGCTCCGCGGCGCGGGCGTGAGCGGTAAGGCCCTCGCCGTGCGCCAGCGTCGAGGCAATCGGCCCAAGGGTTTGCGCGCCTGCTGCCGACACCTCGATCAGGCTGCTGCGCTTCTGGAAATCGTAGACACCCAGCGGACTTGAGAAACGCGCGCTGCGCGAGGTCGGCAGCACGTGATTCGGCCCGGCACAGTAGTCGCCGAGCGATTCCGACGAATAGTGCCCCATGAAGATCGCACCCGCGTGCCGGATCTTGTCCACCAGCGTGCGCGGTTCCTTGACCGAAAGCTCCAGGTGCTCGGGTGCGATGCGGTTGGCGATCACGCACGCCTCGTCGAGATCCGTAACCTGGATCAAGGCACCGCGTCCGGCGAGCGAGGCGGCAATCACCTCTTTGCGCGGCATGGTCGGCAGCAGCTTCTCGATGCTGGCGGCGACGCGATCGAGAAAGGCCGCATCCGGACAGAGCAGGATGGACTGTGCCAGTTCGTCGTGCTCGGCCTGGGCGAAAAGGTCGATCGCAACCCAGTCGGGATCACCGGAACCATCGGAAATAACCAGCACCTCGGAGGGACCGGCCACCATGTCGATCCCAACGGTACCGAAGACGCGCCGCTTGGCACTGGCGACATAGGCGTTGCCCGGGCCGACGATCTTGTCGACCTGCGGAATGGTCTGCGTACCATAGGCCAGCGCCGCGACGGCTTGCGCACCACCGATGGTGAAAACGCGGTCGACGCCGACCAGATGCGCCGCGGCGAGCACCAGTTCGTTCTTCTGCCCGCCGGGCGTAGGTACCACCATGATGAGCTCCTTGACGCCCGCCACCCTGGCCGGAATGGCGTTCATCAGCACTGAGCTCGGATAGGCAGCCTTGCCGCCAGGCACGTAGAGACCGACTCGGTCGAGCGGCGTCACCTTCTGGCCGAGGCGCGTGCCGTCGGCTTCCGTGTACTCCCACGACTCGGCTTTTTGCCGCTCGTGGTAGCTACGAATGCGCTCGGCGGCGTCCCGTAGCGACTGACTTTGCGCGGCGGGCAGGCCGTCGAAGGCGGCCTTGAGCATGTCCCTGCCTAGTTCAAGGTCAGCCATCTTGTTCGCTTCGAGGCGATCGAAGCGGCGCGTGTAGTCGAGCACCGCCGCGTCACCGAGCGTCCGCACGTTCGAAAGCACCTCGGCCACGGTACGCTCGATAGCCTCATCGGTACTGTTGTCGAAATGCAGCAATGCATCGAGCGTGGAAAGAAACTCGGGCTCACGACTGGAAAGGCGACGAATCGTCATTGCACAGCTCCGGCAAAGCTGTCGATTACCGGTTGCAGCAGATCGCGCTTCATCTTCAAACTGGCCTGATTGACCACCAGGCGCGAGGAGATGGTCATGATCTCCTCGACCTCGACCAGATTATTGGCCTTCAGCGTACCGCCGCTGGAAACGAGGTCGACGATGGCATCGGCCAGTCCGGCCAGCGGCGCCAGTTCCATGGAGCCGTAGAGTTTGATTAGATCGACATGCACACCCTTGGCGGCGAAGTGTTCGCGCGCCGTCTGGATGTACTTGGTGGCGATGCGCAAGCGGGCGCCGCGCCGTACCGCCGCAGCGTAGTCGAAGCCAACCGGCGCGGCCACGCACAGCCGGCACTTGGCGATCTTGAGGTCGAGCGGCTGGTAAAGGCCTGTGCCACCGTGTTCGAGCAGCACGTCCTTGCCGGCAATACCCAGATCCGCCGCCCCGTACTGGACATAGGTCGGTACATCGGAAGCGCGCACGATCACCAGGCGTACGTCGGCACGGTTGGTGCCGATGATCAATTTGCGCGACCGTTCCGGATCTTCCTCGGGAACGATGCCTGCCGCAGCCAGCAACGGCAGCGTTTCCTCGAAAATGCGTCCCTTGGAGAGGGCGATGGTAATGGCGTTCATAGCGGCTATTTTACCCGCCGAACGCGTGCTCCCAGTGCCGTCAGTTTCTGCTCCAGCCCTTCATAGCCGCGGTCGAGGTGGTAGATGCGGTCGACCAGCGTCTTCCCCTGCGCCGCCAGCCCGGCGATCACGAGGCCCGCCGAGGCGCGCAAATCGGTCGCCATGACAGTGGCGCCGTCGAGTTGCGCGACCCCCTTCACCACGGCGGTGTTGCCGTCGATCCTGATGTCGGCGCCGAGGCGGATCAGTTCCACCGCGTGCATGAAGCGGTTCTCAAAGATCGTCTCGCGAATGATCGCGGTGCCGTCCGCGACTGCGTCGATGGCCATGAACTGGGCCTGCATGTCCGTCGGGAAGGCCGGATAGGGCGCGGTGCGAATCGACACTGCAGTCAGCCGGCGGGGGGCCTTGAGGCGGATCGCATCCCGTTCGGCGACGATCTCGCAGCCAGCATCCATCAGTTTGTCGATTACCGCGTCGAGATGGGATGCCGAGGCTCCGGTCAGGCGGATATCGCCGCCCGTCGCTGCCGCAGCGCAAAGATAGGTGCCGGTTTCGATGCGGTCGGGCATGACGCGATGCGTAGCTCCATGCAGGCGCTCGACGCCGCGAATGCGAATGACGTCGCTGCCCGCCCCGGATATCTGCGCACCCATCGCTACCAGACAGTTGGCCAAATCGACCACTTCCGGTTCGCGCGCCGCATTTTCGATCACTGTGTCACCGGCGGCAAGGCAAGCAGCCATCATCAGGTTCTCGGTACCGGTGACGGTCACCATATCCGTAAACAGTCTCGCCCCGGTGAGCCGACTGCATTTGGCATGGACATAGCCCTGTTCGACGGAAATCTGCGCCCCCATCGCCTGCAGGCCCTTGATGTGCTGATCGACCGGCCGCGCACCGATGGCGCAGCCGCCCGGCAGGGACACCTTGGCGTCACCCATGCGCGCCACCAGCGGTCCGAGCACCAGAATGGACGCCCGCATGGTCTTGACCATCTCGTAGGGTGCCACGGGCTGATCCAGCCCGGAGGCATCGAGAGTGACAGTATCGCCCTGGCGGTCGACCTTGACGCCCATCTGCGCCAGCAGGCGCAGCATGGTACCGATGTCGTTCAACTCGGGAACATTGCTGAAGGTGACCGGCTCGGCAGTCAGCAGCGCCGCGGTCAACATCGGCAAGGCGGAATTCTTGGCGCCGGAAACCGCCGCTTCACCGCGCAACGGCAGGCCACCTTCGATCAGAAGCTTGTCCAATTACTGCCTTCCAAAGCGAATCAAGACAGCGGCAGCAATTCCGCCACGCCGTAAAGCACCGCGAGGGAGCGCACGCTCTGCGGAACCCCAACGATGGCCAACGCCTGCCCCTTCTCCGCAGCAATGCGGGTCCAGGCCAACAGAACCGCCACGGCAGAAGAATCCGCCTCCGCGACGTCGGTCAGGTCAACCACGGACGCTCCGTTCGCCAACGCAGACTCGCCGACTTCCCGCAGCTCGGCTGCGGAGGCGATCACCATCGCCCCCTTTACCTTCAGGCGTTCGCCCGTGACCTCGATCATCCGTTGGATGCGGCCGAGCCGTCGCCGGTCTGGTTTTTGGCGCGAAGCGACGCGATCAGGCCGTCGATACCATGGCTACTAATCTCATCCGCGAACGAACTGCGATAAGTCGTCACCAGGCTGATGCCCGCCACGGCAATGTCATACACCTTCCAGCCCTGGTCGGTCTTCTCCAGGTTGTAATCGATCTGCACCGGTTTGCCGGCCGTCTGGTTGACAACGGTCCGCACTAATACGTCGGTGTCGTCCGGTCGCATTTTGAACGGCTTGTAGGCAATCGCCTGATTGCGATATTCGACAAAGGCCTTCGAGTAGGTTCTGACCAGAAGGGTGCGAAATTCCTGGACCAAGCTTTGCCGCTGGTCGGCGGTGGCCTTCCGCCAATCCTTGCCGACGGCAAGTTTCGTCATGTGCTCGAAATCGAAATGGGGAAGCACCTTCGCCTCGGCCAGTTCGACCGCCTTGCGGATGTCTCCCGACTGGATATCCTTGTCCTTTCGGACGATCTCCAGCACGTCGCTGGATACCATCCGGACCAGCGCATCGGGCGCGATGTCCCCAGCAACGGAGAAGGTTGCCGACAGCAAGCCAGCCAGAAATACGAGCAGACGCATCATGATGGAGTCCCTTCCGATTATTGGTGTTATCCGTCGACCGCTCAATCCCATTCGGGTTCCCGCGGCGGACGGCCGTCGAAGACCAGAGAACGCCTGCGTTGCAGATAGGCGTCGCGAATGTAGGCGTATTTGTCCAGAGCCGCCGCCTCAATGATCTGATCCGCCGGCAACAGGATAGCGCGATCGTTGACTAGACGAACGGCTGTCAAGGAGTTGCGGGTCGGAACATGATCCACATTCCCGACTGGATCTGCGTAAACATCCAGCACCAGTCCGCCGGCATCGCGCACGTCGCGCGGGCCGAATACCGGCAACATGAGGTAGGGGCCTGGGCCGGCACCCCAACGGCCGAAGGTCTGGCCGAAGTCCTCCTCGTGCTTTTCCAGCCCCATTTCGGTAGCGACGTCGAATATTCCAAATATCCCGAATGACGTGTTGAAAATAAACCGGGCGACATCACCGACCGCTTCTGCCGGCTTGCCCTGCAGCAGGTTGTTTACTGCGATGAACGGATCGGCGATGTTGCCGTAAAAATTGCTGACGCCCGCGCGTACCGGCGCTGGAAATATCGCTTCGTAGCCTTTCGCAACCGGCCGAATCAGCACGGAATCGAGCCCCTCGTTGAACGCGAATATGGCGCGATTGAAGCCCTCGATGGGGTCACGCTCGTCCTGAGCTGCCGCAACACCGCAGACGAACGAGGCCAGCAGTGCAACTGGCACCGCCATCCACAATCGCCGCAACGAAACGACCAATCCTTTAGCCACGTGCGTCCCTCTCCTTGCCGTCACTTTCCACTGTCTGCCGCTTTGTTGAACATAAACTGGCTGATCAGCTTCTCGATAACAACGGCTGACTGGGTCTTCTTGATGACATCGCCGGGCTTCAGGACTTCCGTATCGCCACCTACCTCGAAACCGACGTACTGCTCCCCGAGCAATCCAGAGGTCATGATGGTGGCAAAGGTGTCACGCGGGAACTTGTATTGTTTACCGACC
>JBNKCS010000047.1:0-11040 GCA_050287865.1 Rhodocyclaceae bacterium
TCGATGGCGTTCCGATCAACCCATTTTTGCGCTTGTTTATATGGTGGGGCGCGTATGCACCCCGCACCGGGTTAGCGCTGCTTGTCGTCCTTGTCGCTGACCTCGTACCACATGGCATTGAGAACGGCCAGCAGGACGGCCATGGCGAGGCCGAGCATCCAGGTGAAGTACCACATGTGGATCTCCTCGATCAGTAAGCAGAACGGTCGTGGGACTCGATGAAGGCGGTCGTCACCTTGCCGGACATCATGCTGTAGGCCCAACCGGTGTAGGCAATCACGATGGGCGTAAAGATCAGCGCTGCCCAGAACATCACTTCAAGCGTCAAATGACTCGACACGCTGTCCCAAACAGTCAGGCTCGAACGCGGATCGCTCGACGACGGCATGATGAAAGGAAACATCGCCACACCGGCGGTGCCGATGACGCCGAGTTCGGCGACGGCGCTGCCGACGAAGGCAAGCACCGGCTTGTTGAGCCAGCCCATCAGCAGCGCCAGCACGCCACCGATGAAGGCGGCGCCGGGCACCAGCCAGAGCAGCGACATCTTCTGGAAGTTGCCCAGCCACGCGCCGGCCTGCACGGCCACGGTCTTGGCCAAGGGATTGGGCAGCCCGCCGGGATCGACGGCAGAGGTGATCACATAGCCGTTCATGTCCGACGAGACCCAGACCCCGGCCGCGGCGAAGGCGGCCAGCATCACCGTGCCGAAGATCAGCGAGGCCTGTCTGGCCCGGGCATAGACGGCGCCCTCGGTGCGTACCATCAGATAGTTGGCACCGTGGAAGATGAGCATCGACAGGCTCACGACGCCGGCCAGTAGCGCGAACGGATTGAGGAGCGCCCAGAACGTGCCGGTATAGACCGACATCAGGTTGTCCTCGAAGTGGAAGGGCACGCCTTCGAGCAGGTTGCCGAAAGCGACGCCGAAGATCAGCGCCGGCACCGCGCCGCCGACGAACAAGCCCCAATCCCAGGCCTTGCGCCAGGTCGGGTTGTTGATCTTGGAACGGTAGTCGAAGCCGACCGGACGGAAGAACAAGGCCCACAGCACGGCCAGCATGGCCCAGTAGAAGCCGGAGAAAGCGGTGGCATAGACCAGCGGCCAGGCGGCGAAGATGGCGCCGCCGGCGGTGATGAACCAGACCTGGTTGCCGTCCCAGTGCGGGCCGACGGTGTTGATGACGACGCGGCGTTCGACATCGTTACGGCCGACGAAAGGCAGCAGCGTGCCGACGCCCATGTCGTGACCGTCCATGACCGCGAAGCCGAGCAGCAGGATGCCGACCAGCAGCCACCAGATGATCTTCAGGGTTTCGTAATCGAGCATGATCTCTTCCTCAGCGGGCGGGTTGGAAGTCGGCTTCGCCTTCGTAGCGGCCGGTGCCGAGACTGGCCGGACCGAGGCGCGCGTACTTGAACATCAGGTACATCTCGACGACCAGCAGTCCGGTGTAAAAGAACAGGAAGCCGGCCAGTGAGCCGTAGAGGCTGCCGGCGGAGATCGTCGAGGTGGAGAGATTGGTCGGCAGGATGCCGTAAATGGTCCAGGGCTGGCGGCCGTACTCGGCGACGAACCAGCCCATCTCGGAAGCCAGCCAGGGCAGCGGAATGAACCACACCGCCCAGCGCAGCAGCCAGCGCTTTTCTTGGAAGGTGTTCTTCGCCGAGTACCAGAACGACAGCGCGAACAGCAGCGCGAAGGAGAAGCCGAGCGCGACCATGATGCGGAAGGTGAAGAACATCGGTGCGACACGCGGGATCGAATCACGCGCCGCCTGAGCGATCATCTCCGGCGTCGCCTGAGTCACATCGGCGGTGTACTTGCGCAACAGCAGGCCGAAGCCAAGATCCTGCTTGCTGGCTTCGAAAGTGGCCTTGGTCGTTTCGTCGCCGCCATCCTTGCGCAACCGTTCCAGCGCTTGCACGGCGACGATGCCGCGCTGGATGCGTTCGGCAGCCTGGTTTTCCAGTTCGTCGATGCCGGGCAGCACGGTGTCGGTCGAGCGGGTGGCGATCAGGCCAAGCGCGTAGGGTATGCGGATTTCGGCGTGGTTCTCGTGCTTGTCCTGATCGGGAATGGCGAACAGGGTGAACGAGGCGGGTGCCGGTTCCGTCTTCCACATGGCTTCCAGCGCGGCGAGCTTGGTCTTCTGGTGCTCGGTGACCGCGTAGCCGGATTCGTCGCCGAGCACGATCACCGACAGGGAAGCGGCGAAGCCGAAGGCGGCGGCGATGCGGAAGGATCGCTTGGCGAACTCGACGTGCCTGCCCTTGAGCAGGTACCAGGACGAGATGCCGAGCACGAACATCGAGCCGGTGACGTAGCCGGCCGAGACGGTGTGCACGAACTTGGCTTGCGCGTCGGGATTGAAAACCAGAGCCCAAAAGGAGGTCATCTCCATGCGCATCGTCACCCAATTGAACTCGGCACCGACCGGGTTTTGCATCCAGCCGTTGGCGATCAGGATCCAGACGGCGGAGAGGTTGGAGCCGATCGCCGTCAAGTAGGTGATCAGCAGGTGGCGGCGTTTCGAGAGCTTTTCCCAGCCGAAGAAGAATAGGCCGATGAAGGTCGACTCCAGAAAGAAGGCCATCAGGCCTTCGATGGCCAGCGGCGCGCCGAAGATGTCGCCGACGTAGTGCGAGTAGTAGGCCCAGTTGGTGCCGAACTGGAACTCCATGGTGATACCGGTGGTGACGCCGAGCGCGAAGTTGATACCGAACAGTTTGCCCCAGAACTTGGTCATGTCCCGGTAGATTTCCTTGCCGGTCATGACGTAAACCGTTTCCATGATGGCGAGCAGGAAGGAGAGGCCCAGTGTCAGCGGCACGAACAGGAAGTGGTAAAAGGCCGTGGCGGCGAATTGCAGCCGTGACAGGTCGACGATTTCTTCAGTGACCATTGCGGAACTCCGATCGATCAGGGGTTGGAGGTGGTGGCCGTTCCAGCGATGGCGAAATCAGCGTCGCGGCGACGCGATCGGGGTCCATGCCGTCGGTCATCTTCGGCAGTTGCGGCTCGCTGAAGAAGGCGAACCAGATGCCGTAAAGCACTGCCAGCTTGATCGCCAGCGTGATGACGATCTCGCGGCGCAAAGTACGGCGGCGGGAATCGCGCGCGGCCAGAGCAGTCTGCTCCGGCGTCTCGCCACGGCTGACTTTTCCGGTCACGCCGCCACCGGCTTCAGGCGCGGCGCAAGCCCTTGACCCAGGCTTGCATGGCTTCGTTGGCCGGCTGCATCGGCGCTTCCATGAAACTGATCACGAACTTGTCGCCCATGTCGGCGATGCCGATCGAGCGCGGCCGCACGGCCAGCACCTGGGGGTTGGGCAGCGCGAAGCCGAAACAGAAGATCACATCCACCGCCGCCTTGATCAGCGGGTTGATGTCGCCGCCGATGCGCGACGTATGCGCGTAGTGGTCGAACACGTCGATGAACCTGATCTTCTCGTTTTCGGCGATGTGCGCCTTGAAGTAGGCGACCACCTCGTCGATCGTCTTGCAGGCGGTTTCGCCCTTCATGATCTCGGCAATGGAAACGGGATACTTTTCCTGCAGCAGGGTCTGTTTCATTCTTGTGTCTTTCTGTTGGAGTTGGGAGTACAGGAATCATCTAACAAGATGCGTGCCGGGGGAATGTGGCAAATTGGCACGGGTCTTGTAACGCAGACCGGCGTGGGGAAATTTCGTTCAGGAGCCATGATGAAGATCGCAGTCAGCAGTCAGAATTTTCGCCAGATCACCGGCCATGCCGGACGGGCCAGACGCTTTCTGGTTTATGTCGTGGACGATGCCGGCCGCGTGGTCGAGAGCGAGCGGCTCGACCTGCCCAAAGAGCTGGCAATGCACGGATTTGACGACAGAATCGCGCATCCGCTGTATGGAATGGATGTACTGATCACCGGCGGTGCCGGTGCCGGCTTCCAGCAGCGCCTAGCTGCGCAGGGCGTGCGCGTTGCGGTGACCGGGGAAACCGATCCCGAAGCCGCCGTGCGCGCGTTTCTGGCGGGAACACTGAAAGCACCTATCGCCGATTGCAGCCATGACCATGCGCATGAGGAACATGCGGAACACGGCGACGAAGCGGGCTGCGGCTGCCACGACTGACTGACAGAAAAGTCAGCCGTGGCGGTACGCCGCCGCGCCGGGGCGCGCTACCCTAGTGCGCCTCTTCCTCTTCCCAGCCCGTGATCATCGTCTTGATGTGGGCGAGCGGTGTGTGGCCGGTGGTCGTCAGATAGACGTGCACGATGAAGAAGGTCAGCATCATGAAGGCGCCGATGGTGTGCACCATCGCCACCATCGGCAGGTCGAGGTAGGCTCCGATCGCGCCGTCCTTCCAGTAGGCGTAGGACAGATAGAAGAGGCCCGACCCCCAGATGATCGGCGACACGAACGCCAGCAGCGCCAGATAAGCCAGGCGCTGCAGCGGGTTGTGCTTCTTGACGCTGCTCTTCCGGAACGGGTTCGGCGCATTCTTGAAGATGCCGAGGACGTAGTAGCGGATCATCGAGTCGACCTTTTTCAGCGTCGGAATGTACTGCCGCCATTCGCCGGTGGTGAACTGCCAGAAAATGGTGAAGGCCCATAGTGCCAGCAGCGTCCAGGCTGTAAAGGTGTGGAGGTCGGCCGCACGGCGGAAGCCGAACCATTCATAGGCGCCGTGAATCTCGAAGCCGGTGATCAGCATGAAGATCACCAGCGCCGCCTGCGACCAGTGCCAGAAGCGCTCGTAGCGCTTGTAGAGAAATATCCTGTTCGTGCTCATTGTTCGCTCTCCTCTTGCTTCTTTTTCGGACGGCACAGGACGCAGATGCGCGCACCGCCATGTATCAGCACACCCAGTGACGCCAGACCGACAACGAGCCAGCCCAGGGTGTCGATCAGCCCGCTGCGATCGTGGCCAGGCAGCCAGATGCCGGCGATGCCGTTCAGGCGTCCTTTATCCTGATGGCACTGCGCGCAACCGACGGCGTCGTGCTTAGGCGCCACCATGTGCGTGATCGGCCAGCTCATCTCGGTGGAGACGAAGTCGTATTTACCGCTCCAAGGCAGTCCGGCGACTTCCATGCCGGCCTTGATCGCCTTCGGCCAGTCGTAGTTATGCCAAAGCGCGGTGTCGTCCTCGGCGGCGGTGTGGACGATCAGCAGGTTCTTCAACTCGGGATCGTAAGCCTGCTTGCCCCGGTGCACCTTGAACGGCCAGATGCGCGCGCCCGGCTCGTTGGCATCGCCTTGCGGGCTGTTGATCTCGACCACACGGGTTGGGTCGATCTTATCGCCGACCACCTTGAAGTCGACCTTGCCGTTGAACCAGCGGTACTCGGGAATCAGGAAGGAATCCCAGGTCCAGTTGCCCTTCTTCGAATCGAAGGCGCGCCGGCCGGCGCTGTCCTTGTAGGCGAACCGCTTGCCGTCTGCGTCCATGGTCGTCGCCGTCGACCAGTCCCACGCTTTTTCCGTGCCGATCGAATTGCGCGCGTACTCCGGAATGTGGCAGGTCTGGCACGCGAGCTTGTCGGTATGGGCGTTCAGGCGCTCCATGAGCAGTGGATTCTCATGGTGCGGCTTGTCGCTGTGGCAGGACTGGCATGCAGCCGGGTGCTCGTCGTACTTGCCGCGCGGCGTTGCCGGCCCGGTACGGCTGGCGGTCATTTCATACCGGCTGCCCGACACCTGGTGATCGGTCGTCTTGTGGCAAGTCACGCAACTGAAGTTGAGCCCCTTGGCATCCATGTGCACGTCGAGCTGCTTGCCGGGTTCGATCAGGCTCGTGTCCAGATCGCCGTGCTTGGTGCCGTTGGCGCCCGCGCCGAAGAAATGGCAGGAACCGCAGTTGCGGCGGCTGGGCAACTGCACGGTTTGCGCGACCTTGTTGAGGTCGACCGCCTCGACGAACTTCCCGGAGTGTGGCGGAAACTCCCTGCGCTTGTAGACAGGGTGGCCCGCGTCGCCGGGCAGCTTGCGGTAGGTGCCGGTGCTGTCATGGCAGACTAGGCAATCCACGTTCTCCTGTTTCGAGAAGTCGAAGGTTTTGTCCTCCCAGCCGTAACCGGCGTGGCAGGCCATGCAGTCTTCCTCGTTCGAAATCGTCGTGGTGCAGAAGTTGTTGATGATGTTCTTCTTGCCCAGCTTCCTGCCGGTCGCCGCGTCGACGACTTCCCAGGTCCAGTGCTTGGTGTGCTGGACCTGAGTCGCCGCTTCGTTGTGGCACTCAAGGCAGGCTTTGGTCACTTCCGGCCCGGTCTTGAAAGGCTTCTGAAGCTCCTTGAGCTTGCTGTGGTCGGTGGTGCCCTTGGCAACCGCGGGCAGCTTGTCCGTGAGGGTCGGGGTCACCAGTGCGGCCTGCGCGCTGGAAACGAGGACGCAGGACAGCCATGCGGCGAGCCGCAGTATCGTGTTCGCTTTCATGTTGGCCTCCCCGTCAGCAACCGCCGGCGGCTGCGCCACCGCCACCACCCGTCGTGGCCTTGGGCAGAATCAGCGGCGGGGCCGGCTGGCTCGGATCGAACTCCAGGAACTTCTTCTGGTCGGCCACGACGTGCTCCATCGTTTCCGCCACCAGCGGCCCGAAGAACTTGCCGATCAGGGCGGCGTTCATGGTGCCGATGTAGACCTTGCCGTCCGTCTTCTTGTAAACCGAAATCTTGCAGGGCATCAGAAGCGACAGGAAGCGGGTCTTGTCGTCCTTCAGGATCGGCCCCGAGTACTTCGGACTGCAGGCCTCGATGGCCATGACAGGCAGAATGCTCACGCCGGTGGCCTCGACCGGCCGGGTCGGATAGCGCAGGCCGAACAGCCCCCAGCCGTTGCCGGCCTTTTCGACGTTTTGCTGGATACGGGCAACCGTCTCTTCGACGGTGAACGGGCTCTCCCGTTCTTCGAACATGGCGCTGCCCGCAGTCTGGAAAATAACAGTTACGGAAAGGATCGCCCCTATGACGATCCCGATGATCAACTTCAGCATTGCTCCCCCCTTTGTGAAATGCGCCTCGAGGCGCTAGTCGAAATAAACGTGCACTCCCGCATTTGCCTTTTCGGTCTCTGAAATTCGTCCGCAATGGCGGTTGGCCTCAAGGATCGATCGTTCCGCCTTGGGCAACCTGTCCGGCTCGCTCGTCCTCACGGCAACGAAGCGATCACGGCTGACGCCATGGAAAAATGGATTGCGCTCGCGCTCTTCGCCGATGCAGCTGACCCGGCGTTCGTCGAGGCAGTGGCCGGGAAAGACGAGCATTTCGTCGGCCTGGCAAAGCAGCCGCCGCGTAACGCTGTCGAACAGTGCGACGCCGTTGCTGTGCGGTTCGCCGATGCCGCCGCAGCCGCCGATCAAAAGGCAGTCGCCGGTGAACAGGCGGTCGGCCCAACGGTAGGTAACGCAGCCAGGCGTATGTCCGGGCGTTGCGATCACATCGATGCCCTGTCGTCCGATGCCGAGCGTGTCGCCGTCGTCGAGCTGGCGATCCGCTTCTTCGATCCCCGCCTGCCAGCTGGTGGCAATTCTGGCACCCGTGCACTCGCGCAAGGTATCGGCCGCGGAAATGTGGTCGCCGTGCAGGTGCGTTTCGAGCACCCAGCCCAGCCGCAAGCCCAATTCCTTGAGTACGCCGAGATAGAGCGGGACGTGGTTCGCCACCGGATCGATGATTGCCGCCTCGGCCGCTTCACTGCAGCCGACCAGATACGAGAAGGTATCGGTGGCGGCGTCGCGGAATTGCCGGAAGTGAATATTCGCCAACGTCGCTCCGCCCGCGTCAAGCCGCGCTCTTGTCCTCGCCGATCAGCAGCCTGCCTTCGGCAAGATACTGATGGGGCGGAATTTCCAGGTTGGTCGGCGCCGGCATGTTCTTGTAGACGCGGCCGGCGAGGTCGAACTGGGAGCCATGGCAGGGACAGAGGAAGCCGCCAGGCCAGTCTGCCTGCATTCCCTGCGCGTCGCCGTGCTCGAACTTTTCGGTCGGCGAGCAGCCAAGATGGGTGCAAATGCCGATCGCGACCATGATTTCGGGTTTGATGGAGCGGTACTCGTTAGTCGCGTACTCGGGCTGCTGGGCCTCCTCGGATCCCGGATCGACCAGATTGGGCTCGGCCTTCTTGAGCGACGCCAGCATTTCGCCGGTCCGGTGAATGATCCAGACTGGCTTGCCCCGCCATTCGACGGTCATCATCTGGCCGGCCGCGAGTTTGGAAATATCGACTTCCACGGGTGCGCCCGCTGCCTTCGCGCGCGCTGAGGGCATCAGGCTGGAGACAAGGGGAATGGCAATGCCGATGCCGGCAACCGCGCCAGCCGCGCTGGTTGCCACGAGCAATTGACGACGCTTGGGATCTGTCGGGCCGGCCGGAGCTACGCAGGCGGTCATTGTTCTTCTCCTTCGTTGGGGCTTGACCCCAACCAAGAATCATGCCGGATCCTGCGCTCTCGTCATGCTCGGTAAGCGGTTGATATACAGATGGAAATGAAATTGAATATTGCGCACAACCACTGACATGTCAATAATGGCGGCAGTAACGAGGGTTACGCTCATGCCGTATGTGGCATTTGCTTAGGCGTTCGGAGACCGCATGGCCCAAAATTCAGCCCGCAACCTGCCGGAACTTGTTTCCTTCCTTGACGGTCTTGCCGAGCCGCGCATCGTCATGGATGCCGATTACCGGATCGTCGCAGCCAATGCCGCTTACACGCGCGAGTTCGGGGGCGGTCGGCCGGTTATCGGCCGGCTTTGCTATGAGGTGTCGCACCACTTTACGGTGCCGTGCGATCAGGCGGGTGAATCGTGCCCGTTGCAGGGCAGCAAGGCCGACGGAAAGTCGCGGCGCGTGCTGCATTTGCACCAGACGCCGCGTGGCGAAGAACACGTCGATGTCGAAACCACCCCCGTTCGTGACGATGGCGGGCGCATCCGGTATTTCGTCGAAACCATGCGCGTCGTCCGGCATGCCAGCAGCCGGCCGGCCGCTCAGGGGCTGGTCGGCCGTTCTCCGGCCTTCGCCAGCATGCTGTCGCTGGTCATGCGCGTGGCGCCGTCCGAAGCGGCAGTGATGCTCTTGGGTGAAACAGGCACCGGCAAGGAACTGGTGGCTCGCGTCATTCATGAGGGCAGTCCGCGCGCCGATGGCCCGTTCGTCGCGGTGGATTGCTCCGGCCTGACCGAGACCCTGTTCGAGAGCGAGTTGTTCGGCTACGAAAAAGGCGCCTTCACCGGTGCTACGCACCGCAAACAGGGGCTGGTCGAAGCCGCTTCGGGCGGTACGCTGTTTCTCGACGAGATCGGCGAACTGCCGCTCTCGCTACAGGTCAAGCTGCTGCGTCTGCTGGAAACAGGCACCTATCGCCGCGTCGGCGGCATCGAGACATTGCGGGCGGATTTCCGGCTCGTTTCCGCCACGCACCGGAACCTCTCCGCAATGGTCAAAGACGAAACCTTTCGACGCGACCTGTACTTCCGCATCAACACTTTCCCCGTTCGTACGCCATCGTTGCGGGAACGCGCCGACGACTTGCCGCTGCTGGCCGAGTCTCTGCTGTCGCGGGTTGCGCCGCAGCGCAAGCTGCGCCTGACCCCGGCGGCGCTCGACACCATTGCGACCATGCCGTTCGAGGGCAACATCCGCGAACTGAGGAACCTGCTCGAGCGCGCCAGTCTGCTCACCGACACCGACGAGATCGAGCCGCATCACCTGGTCGACGTCGATCACGAGCCCGGCAGCAGCCGCACCGAGGCCACCGAATCCGCGCCATGCCATCGCTGGCGGACCATAGACCAGAACGAGCGCGACTATCTTGCCTGGGCGCTCAAGAACCACAGCGGCGACCGGCCGTCTTTGGCGCGCCGCCTCGGCGTGAGCGAAAGAACCTTGTTCCGCAAGCTTCGCGAGCTGTCGGAGCAGCGGGATATCCCGGCCTAATTCCCGGAGGATTTCAGCTTGCGGTAGAACGTCCGCCTGCCGAGTTCAAGAGCCGCGGCTTGCGCACCACGGTCGTTCGGCAGCTTTTCGGCCACCCATCGAACGTAGCGCCTTTCCAGTTCGGCCAACGGTATCGGCTTCTCGACGACGAACGCCGATTCGTCTGTTTTCGCCACCGGGTCAGGCGTGCCCTTCCTGGCGAAGGCTGGCGCCGCGAAGTGCTCGGGCTCGACCATTTCGCCGTCCGCGAGGATCGTCGCCCGTTCGATCACGTTGCGCAGTTCGCGAATGTTTCCCGCATAGGGGCGAGCCTTGAGCGCCGCCATCGCCTCAGCCGTCATGTGCAGGTTCCGTTCTCCCGCCACCCGCTTGAGAAAGGAGTCGGCCAGCAGGGGGATATCGTCGATCCGTTCGGCGAGCGGGGGCACGAAGACCGGGAAAGTGCTGATGCGATGGAAGAGGTCGCTTCGGAACTGCTCCTCCCGCGTCATCGCCTCGATATCGCGGTGCGTTGCGCAGACCAGGCGGAACTCCGAGCGCATGGTTTCCACGCCACCGACGCGGCGAAAGGTTCCGTTCTCGAGCAGTCGCAGCAGCTTGACCTGTATCGGCAACGGAATGTCGCCCACCTCGTCGAGGAACAACGTGCCTCCGTCGGCAGCCTCGATCAGGCCGATCTTGCGGTGCGCGGCACCCGTGAAGGCTCCCTTCTCGTAGCCGAACAACTCGCTCTCGAACAGGGTCTCGGTCAGGCCGGAGCAGTCGACCGTCACGAACGGACCCGCCGCGCAAGGTCCCGCTTCGTGTATCAATTGGGCCAGCAGTTCCTTGCCGGTGCCGGTCTCTCCCAGCAGCAGGACGTTGGCCCAGGTGGGCGCCACGCGCATGACCTGTGCCAGCATGGTATTGAACGCGGCGGAGCGCCCGACCAGTCCCTCCGCGGCCGGTCGGCTTGACGCCTGTTTCACCACCCGCATCGTCTCGACGAAATAGACGACCTTGCCGCGCTCGTCGCGCAGCGGCGTCGTCTCGACATCGACGTGTTCCTCGCCGCGCGAGGTGTAATGCAGGTGCAGCACGCGCTGCACCCGGCCGCTCGCCTGGCTCAGACGCAGCGGGCAGGATTC
>JBNKCS010000047.1:11050-13971 GCA_050287865.1 Rhodocyclaceae bacterium
CACGGCACGTTGAAGTGATGCGACACCTCGTAACAGTAACGACCCTCTACCGGGTGGTCGCGGGCAAATTCGTCCGCATACGCCCGGTTCGCGGCGACGATGCGGTAGTTGGCATCCATGACGATACGCGGCTCGATTTGACCGTCCAAAAAGGACAGCAACTCCGGGAGCGACCTGACGGGATATTCCATGGGCCTGGATCGACTGGGTCAATATTGACACTACCATCCTATCCCTGTCGGCTCATCGTGACAACAATGACACTGTTCCCGCTGCCCGGGAAAGCTCCCGGAGCCTCTTTCAAGGCCGGAGCTTGAGGGCAATATCGATTGACAACATGGGGTTATGAAAATCCATTTGCCGACATCGGGGCATGGCACGCAAGTTGTTTATGGGTCCATAAGACATCATTTCGGGAGAAGGACCATGAATGACATCAAGCGGCAAAAAGGCTTTCTGGACACGGCCGTTACCGTGACGTTTTCCCCGATCATCCTGGCGTTCTTGATCGGTGCATTGCCCGTGCTGGTGCCGCTGTTGATCGGACGCGGCGTATCCCGGATGTTGGGCGGCGCCCACTGATTCCTTCGGGACAAGCAGTTCTCTAGCGCGGGGGCCATCGGCCCCCGTTTCATTTCCTAGTTGATGATGCGGTAGGAAGGATTCTTCATCGCCGCAACGGCGGCGACGATGGTTTCGATCACCTTCGGTCGCGGAAATCCGCGGCGCCACGCCAGTGCCACCCGCCGCGACGGCGCCGGGTTCTTGAACGGAATCGACGCCACCATTTCCGAGCGGTAGGGTCCGGCAAGCGAGCCCTCGGGCAACACCGAAATTCCGTAGCCCGACGCGACCATGCAGCGGATGGTCTCGATCGAGTGCCCCTGATGCAGCGATCCTTCCGCGTGACTGATGTCGGGGCAGGCATCCAGCACCTGCTCGCGGAAACAGTTGCCGGCCTTGAGCACCAGTACGTCGTCGCCGCGCACCTCGCTGGCGGGAATCGATTTGCGCTTCGCCCAGGGATGTCCCTTTGGCACCAGTACGTGAAAGGCCTCGTCGTACAGCGCGCGCGTCTCGATGCCCGGGATGTCGAACGGCAGCGCAATGATCGCCGCGTCGACCGTCCCGTACTTCAGGAAGTCGGCCAGCAACGCCGTCATGCTCTCTTCGATGTAGAGCGTCAGGTCGGGCGCGAGTCGCCGGAGCGAACCGATCAGGTCCGGAAGCAGGTAGGGACCGATGGTATGGATGACGCCCAGGCGGAATTCGCCATGCAGCGGATCCTTGTCCGCGTGGGCAACCAGCTCGACGCGGTGCGCTTCGTCGAGCGCCCGCCGCGCCTGGGCCACGATCTGGTGGCCGATATCCGTTAGTGCGACGTGGCTCTTGCTGCGCTCGACAAGAACCACATCGAGCTCCGCCTCTAGGTTCTGCAGCGCCACGCTCAAGGTGGGTTGGCTTACGTGGCAGCGTTCGGCCGCACGGCTGAACGAACCTTCGTCGGCGAAGGCCACCAGGTAACGCAATGCGGAGAGTTTCATGGTTTCGTCCTATAGGCAACGGCTATAAACAGCATAGATAAAAACTACAATTAAATCATTGACTTACGTCAACAACCGCTCGCATTGTAGGGGTAATTTGCGCCTCGGTGTAAATACTTTCTTCCGCTTTACGCCATTCTCATGGCATAGCCATTGTTTCTCGCAAAAAGGAGAGCCGCATGAAACTAAGTACCCTTGCAGTATCCCTGATGGTTGTCGGCGTACCACTCGCCTGGGCGGCCGCCGAAGAACCCATCCAGCCGATCAAGCCGGCCCAGAACATCAATCTCGGCATGGTCGACCTGGGCAAGAAGCTCTACTTCGATCCACGCCTGTCGAAGTCCGGCTTCATTTCCTGCAACTCCTGTCACAACCTGTCGATGGGCGGCACCGACAACATCCCGACATCGATCGGCGACAGATGGCAACAAGGTCCGATCAACGCGCCCACCGTGCTCAATTCCAGCCTCAACCTGGCCCAGTTCTGGGACGGCCGCGCCGCCGACCTCAAGGCGCAGGCGGGCGGCCCCATCGCCAATCCCGGCGAAATGGGCTTCACTCATACGCTGGCGATCGGCGTCCTGGAATCCATTCCCGCCTACGTGCGCGAATTCAAGCAGGTCTTCGGCAAGGACAAGATCGACATCGATCAGGTCACCACGGCGATCGCCGAATTCGAGAAAACGCTGGTTACGCCCAACTCGCGCTTCGACCAGTACCTGCTCGGCAGGGCCGATGCCCTGACGGCCGACGAAAAGGCCGGCTACAAACTCTTCAAGGACAGCGGCTGCGTCGCCTGCCACAACGGCCCGGCCGTAGGCGGCAACTCGTACCAGAAGATGGGCCTCGTCGCGCCCTACAAGTCGAGCAGCAAGGCCGAGGGCCGGGTCGCCGTGACCGGCAAGGACGCCGACCGTTTCAACTTCAAGGTGCCGACGCTGCGCAACGTGGAAATGACCTATCCCTACTTCCATGACGGCGCCGCCAACACACTGCCCGAGGCCGTCGACACCATGGGTCGCATCCAGTTGGGCAAAAAGTTCAGCAAGGACGAAAACGCCAAAATCGTCGCCTTCCTGAAAACCCTTACCGGCGATCAGCCCGCCTTCACGCTGCCGATCCTGCCGCCGTCGAGCGACACCACACCGCGGCCGACGCCGTTCGCCAAGAACTAGTCACCTCCCTGCCTCACTTCAGGGCGCCCTCGGGCGCCCATTTTTCATCGCCTTGGACATGCTGTAGGCGCGAGGTCGCCGGTTGAACCTTCCGAACGGGCCGACAGTCGACTGCCAAGTGGCGTGCCGCCACGGCTGACTTTTGGTTCCGGCCGCGCTGACGCGCTTAACCGGCATACGCCGGTTAGCCTGCACCAAAAGT
>JBNKCS010000048.1:0-13583 GCA_050287865.1 Rhodocyclaceae bacterium
AGTTGTCCAGCAGGACGCTCTTGGCGAGGATGTCCGCGATCACCTGCACCTTCGGCATAGCCAGGTCCGGGACGATGAGCGTCCCTTCCTCGATGTGGGCAACCACCTCCTCGACAACCCGCAGGGATAGTTCCTCGATCTCCGGTTGCTCGAACGGGGAGCGGATATGGGTCTGCAACTGCGCCAGCAAAGCCGCTTCGCCCGCCGGAGAACCGCCGAACATCACTACCACGCCGAAACGGAAGAGCACGGCGATTCCCTCATCCGGGAGCCCCTGGGTGAGGGGATTCCTCGCCAGCACCTGCTGCGGGCTATAACTGCGCAGGTCTATACCCTGGCCAACCAACAGGGCACGTGCATTGACATTGGAAGGAATCACCGTAGCTCTCCTTGATCACTCACAGGATCCACTTTGTTATCCCGGCGTACCGCCACGGCTGACTTTTCCAGCGGGATACGTCGGTCTGTTCGCTAGTCTTCGGTCGCCAACAGCGCCAGCAGCGCTTCCTGCGCGCAGGCGCGCACGCGGCGGGTCGGGTGGATCGAATAACGTCCGTCGCTATCCATTTCCCAGGACTGGCTGTTGTCGTGCAGGTAGAGGCGCAGGCCTTCCTTGAGGACGCGTCGCTTGAGCTTGGGGTCGAGTACCGGAAACACGACTTCGATGCGACGGAAGAAGTTACGTTCCATCCAGTCCGCGCTGCCGAGATAGACCTTGTCCTCGCCGCCGGCGTGAAAGTGGAAAATGCGGTGGTGTTCGAGGAAACGGCCGATCACCGAGCGGACGCGGATGTTCTCCGAGAGGCCTTTGACGTGCGGCCTCAGCGCGCAGACGCCGCGCACCAGCAGGTCGATGTGTACGCCGGCTTGCGAGGCTTCGTAGAGCGCCTCGATCAGTTCCGGCTCCAGCAGCGAATTCATCTTCGCGGTGATCTGCGCCTTGCCGCCGGCTTTCGCGATTTCGGTTTCGGCGCGGACGGCGGCGATCATGTTGTCGTGCAGGGTGAAGGGCGCCTGCCAGAGGTGCTTCAGCTGCCCGGCCTTGCCGAGGCCGGTGAGCTGCTTGAAGACTTCGTTGGCATCGGCGGCGATTTCCTCGTTGCAGGTAAGCAGGCCGAAATCGGTGTAGAAGCGAGTCGTGCGCGGATGGTAGTTGCCGGTGCCTAGGTGGACGTAACGGCGATAGCCGTTGTCTTCCCGGCGCAGCACCAGCAGCATCTTGGCATGCGTCTTGTAGCCGAATACGCCGTACACGACATGGGCGCCGACTTCTTCGAGGCGGGCGGCGATCTTGAGGTTGGCCTCCTCATCGAAGCGGGCCATCAGTTCGACGACGACCGTGACCTCCTTGCCCTTTTGCGCCGCGCGCACCAGATGTTCGAGGAGTACGGAGTCGGTGCCGGTGCGATAGACGGTCATCCGGATCGCCACGACTTGCGGGTCGTCGGCCGCCTGTTCGAGCATCTGGATCACCGGCGCGAAGGACTGGAACGGGTGATGCAGGAGCACGTCTTCGCGGCGCATGACGTCGAAGATCTGCGGGCGCTTGGAGATGGCCTTGGGCAGGCCGGGCTGGAAGGGTGCGTACTTGAGGTCTGGACGCTCGACGCGATCCGGTACCGACATCAGCCGGACTAGGTTCACGATACCCGGCACGCGATAGAGGTCGGCCTTGTCGAGGCCGAACTGCTGCAGCAGGAAATCCGCCATGACTTCCGAACAATTGTCGGCGACTTCCAGACGCACCGCGTCGCCGAAGTGACGCTGCGGGAGTTCGCCTTGCAGCGCGGTGCGCAGGTTCTTCACTTCCTCGTCATCCACCCACAGGTCGGAATTCCGCGTCACCCGGAACTGGTAGCAGCCGTGCACATTCATGCCGGTAAACAACTCGCCGACGTGCTGGTGCAGGATGGAGGAGAGGAAGACGAAGCCCCAGTCGACGTCGGTCAATTCCCGCGGCAGACGGATCACGCGCGGCAGGGCGCGCGGCGCCTGGACGATGGCGGCGCCGCCGGCCCGGCCGAAGGCATCGCGTCCTTCCAGTTCGACGGCGAAGTTGAGACTCTTGTTGAGTACGCGTGGGAAGGGGTGCGCCGGGTCGAGACCGATCGGCGTCAGTACCGGCATGACTTCGCGGAAGAAGAAATCGCGAATCCAGTCCGCCTGCTCCGGCGTCCAGGTAGCACGCTTGAAGAAGCGAATGCCCTCCGCTGCCAGTGCCGGCAGGATGGTCTGGTTGAGCAGGGTGTACTGCTCCGCGATCAGTTCGTGCGCTTCCCGGTGCACGCGCCGGAATACCTCGTGTGGCGACATGCCGTCGAATCCGGCGACCTGGCCGCCGAGCTTGATTTGCTCCTTGAGGCCGGCGACACGGATCTCGAAGAACTCGTCGAGGTTAGAGGATACGATGCACAGAAAACGCAGCCGTTCCAGCAACGGGACACGCGAATCGGCGGCCTGGGCCAGCACGCGGCGGTTGAAGGCCAGCAGCGACAGTTCGCGGTTCAGAAAATGGTCGGCGGGGGCGCGAAAGTGGGTGTGCGGGCCGTTCATGGTCAGGCGCTTTGGTTGTTGCAAGTCCGGCAATACTATGACATTTCTTCTACAGTAGCATTACGGTGGCGGCGTTCATCGATGCAGGGAAAGGACGCCTGATAGAATCGCTCCGTTCCGAAATCCGGGTTTTGCCATTGTGCCGCACGAGGTTATTGCCGCCGTAGACTTGGGCTCCAACAGCTTTCGCCTGCAGGTGGGGCGCGTGGTCGGCAACCTGATCTATCCACTCGATTCCCTCAAGGAATCGGTTCGGCTGGCGGCCGGCCTGACCGCCGAGAAGATGCTTGACGAAGACTCGCAGTCACGGGCGATCGCGGCGCTTTCCCGTTTTGGCGAGCGGTTGCGCGGTTTCGATGCGAAGGCCGTCCGGGCGGTGGCAACCAATACCTGGCGGGTGGCGAAGAATGTGCCGCAATTTCTGCCGAAGGCGGAAGCGGCTCTCGGGTTTCCGATCGAAGTGGTGGCGGGACGCGAGGAGGCCCGGTTGATCTATCTGGGCGTCGCGCACAGTCTAGCCAATCCCGGACGGCAACAGTTGGTCGTCGATGTCGGAGGCGGTTCCACCGAGTTCATCATTGGCCGTCAATTCAAGCCGCTTCAACTCGAATCGCTTTACATGGGCTGCGTCACTTTCAGCCTGCGCTATTTTCCGGGCGGCAAAGTTGACAAGAAATCACTGAAGGAAGCAGAGCTTGCGGCGCGGCGCGAATTGCAGACCATCGTTTATCCTTACAGGGAGACGGGATGGGAGGAGGCTGTTGGTTCGTCCGGCACCGCCAAGGCGCTTGTCGACCTGATCGAACAGAATGGACTGTCGGCAGGGGGAATAACGCGCGACGGGCTTGATGCGCTCAAGAATATGCTGGTGCGGGCAGGAAACGCCAATCGCCTCCAACTCGACGGACTCCGCTCGGATCGCGTTCCGGTATTGCCCGGCGGAGTGGCCATCATGTCGGCCGTATTCAAGGAATTTGGTTTGGAGCACATGGTGTTTTCGGAGGGAGCGTTGCGCCTCGGAGTCCTCTACGACCTGCTCGGCCGCTATCACCACGACGATCTCCGCGAGGCGACCGTCGACGACTTCATGCGGCGCTATGGCGTCGATCGTTTGCAGGCTGAGCGAGTGGGACGGACAGCGATCGGCTTGTTCGCGCAACTGGTGCCCGATGCGTATTCAGAGTCGAACGAGGACGACGCCAGTGTCCTGCTTTGGGCTGCGCGCCTTCATGAGGTCGGCGTATCGCTGGCGCATTCCAGCTACCACAAGCACAGCGCCTACATTCTGGCCAACGCCGACATGCCGGGGTTTTCGCGGCGCGATCAGGCTCGTTTGTCCCGGTTGGTGCTGGCTCATCGCGGCAAGCTGGAGAGAGTGCAGCCGGACGTGACCGACTCGCGCGACTGGCTCATGATCTTCGCGTTGCGGCTGGCGGCGCTGCTCCATCGAGCCAGGGACGGCAATGCGGAGTTGCCAGTCCTGGTCGTGATGTCCGCACACGGATTCAATCTGCAGGTCGAAGCCGACTGGCTCGCCGAGTCGCCGCTGACCGCTGCCGCTTTGGACGAGGAAGTGCGGCAATGGTCGGGCATCGGCATGGAATTGAAGGTCAAAACCTACAGGCAAAAAACGGGCTGACAACGGTTCAAGCGAAAAGGAGATCGCATGTCTGAATCACTGTTGCTGCGCAATGTCGAAGGCGGGGTAGCGACGCTGACCTTGAACCGCCCCGACCAGTTCAACTCGCTGTCCGAGGAACTGCTGGCTGAACTGCAGAGTGCACTCGACGGCATCGCAGCGGACTCGTCGATGCGGGCAGTAGTCCTGGCGGGGGCCGGGAAGGCCTTCTGTGCCGGTCACGATCTCAAACAGATGCGTGCCAATCACGACCGGGACTACATGCGGCGCTTGTTCCGCCAGTGCGGAAAACTGATGACCACAATCACGAGCATTCCGCAGCCGGTGATTGCGCGTGTGCACGGAATCGCGACCGCGGCGGGGTGTCAGCTCGTTGCCAGTTGCGATCTGGCGGT
This sequence comes from Rhodocyclaceae bacterium, assembly GCA_050287865.1. Lineage (GTDB taxonomy): Bacteria > Pseudomonadota > Gammaproteobacteria > Burkholderiales > Rhodocyclaceae > Fen-999. The sequence goes on from JBNKCS010000048.1 coordinate 4,588, forward strand.
CGCCGTCGAAACGGCTCGTTTCGCCGTCTCCGGCATCAATGTCGGCTTGTTCTGTTCGACGCCTGCCGTGGCCTTGTCGCGCAACATGGGGCGCAAGCAGGCGATGGAAATGCTGTTGACCGGGGAGTTCATCGATGCCGCGGAGGCGATGCGCCGCGGCCTGGTCAATCGCGTGGTGCCCGCCGATCGGCTGGACGATGAGGTGCGTCGCCTGACCGATAGCATCTGCGGTAAATCCGCTGCGGCGGTCTCGATGGGCAAGCAGCTTTTCTACAGGCAGTTGGAGATGGGTATCGACGCTGCCTATCAGATGGCGTCGGAAACGATGGCTTGCAACATGATGTGCGAGGATGCCGGAGAGGGTATCGATGCGTTCATGGCCAAACGCAAACCGGAGTGGAAGGGGCGATAGGGCCTATCCGGCAATCCGGCGTGCGATCCAGGCGCGGGTTGACTCGGTGTCTTTCAGGAACCGGTCGCAACGCATCAGGGAATAGCCAAACACGTAGGCGTAAAGCATCACGCTGCGGGCGGCCGCCTCGGAGTCTTCGAGTCCAAGAGTTATGAACAGGCGGGTAGCGCAGGCCAGCCGTTCCGCGTCGACTTCCTCGACGACCTTCGCCGCGCGCGCATCGCGAAGCGCCCATTCGCGAACGGCAAGCTCGATCGGCAGCCCTTTCCGGTTCCGGCTGGCGGAATAGACCTCGATCGTGTGATGCAGCGCGGCCAGCTCCTCTCCCGAACGGGCGGCGGTCTGTTTCTTGATGTCGGCGATGCGCCCCGCTTTCCATTCGTCCAGTACGGCGTCGAGCAGGTCGCGTCGGTCCCGAAAATGCCAGTAGAAACTGCCTTTGGTGACTTTCAGTCGCTTCGCCAGCGTTTCCACGCGCAATCCGGCATAACCTTCTTCGGAGAGTGCGACAAGCGCACCCTTGATCCAGGCGGCCCGGTCCAGTGCGGGGAGATGGCTGCGGCGGGTAGGTGTTTCCATACGGTACGGTATTGAAAAGTTGCGCGGGCTCGGTTAGCATAACATGCACCATACGATACCGTATGGGATTCCTGCCGCTAAACTAGCCTCAAACCTACAAAGGAGAACCGGCTTGAAGATTCTCGTTCCCGTAAAGCGGGTGGTCGACTACAACGTCAAGGTCCGCGTCAAGTCGGATGGCACCGGTGTCGAGCTCGCCAATGTCAAGATGTCCATGAACCCGCTCGACGAAATCGCCGTCGAAGAAGCTGTTCGGCTGAAGGAAGCCGGCGTCGCAACGGAGGTTATTGCCGTCAGCTGCGGGCTGACGGCCTGCCAGGAAACCTTGCGTACGGCGATGGCCCTGGGGGCCGATCGCAGCGTCCTGGTCGAGACCGACGCCGAGTTGCAACCCTTGGCGGTGGCCAAACTGATCAAGGCTCTGGTGGAAAAAGAACAGCCGAAGCTGGTCATTCTCGGCAAGCAGGCAATCGATGACGACTCGAATCAGACCGGCCAGATGCTGGCTGCCTTGCTCGACTGGCCGCAGGCCACCTTTGCTTCCAAGGTCGTCGTCGCGGGAGACTCTGTATCGGTGACGCGCGAGGTGGATGGCGGGTTGGAGACGATCGAAATCGCGCTTCCGGCAGTGGTGACGACCGACCTGCGTTTGAACGAGCCACGCTACGCGACCCTGCCCAACATCATGAAGGCGAAAAAGAAGCCTCTCGAAGTCGTGAAGCCGGCCGACCTCGGCGTCGATCCTGCTCCCCGGCTGACGACGCTGAAAGTCGTCGAGCCGCCCAAACGACAGGCGGGAATCCGTGTCGCCGACGTTGCCGAGCTGGTGGCGAAGCTCAAGAACGAAGCGAAGGTGATCTGAACATGGCCATTCTGCTCATTGCCGAACATGACAACGCCGCGCTTAAGGCGGCCACCCTGAATACCGTTACCGCGGCTGTCCGCATCGGCGGCGATATTCATCTTCTCATCGCCGGCCAGGGCTGTGCTGCTGTGGCGCAGGCGGCGGCGCAGATCGCCGGCGTCACCAAGGTGCTGGTTGCCGACTCCGCCCAATACGTCGATCAGTCCCCCGAGGACTTCGCTGCGCTGGTCGTGCCGATGGCCCTGGCCTACAGCCACATCCTTGCGCCGGCGACCAGCCATGGCAAGAACCTCTTGCCGCGCGTAGCAGCCTTGCTCGATGTGGCGCAGATTTCGGACATCGTCGCGGTGGAATCGCCGGATACCTTCGTTCGTCCCATTTATGCCGGTAACGCACTGGCGACGGTCAAGTCGGCGGATCCGATCAAGGTAATTACGGTACGGACGACAGCCTTCGATTCGGCCGCGACAGGCGGCAATGCCGCGATCGAAACCATTGCTGCCGGTCCCGCCCTGGGTAAATCCAAAGTGGTCGGCAGGGAGATCAGCAAGTCGGAGCGGCCTGAACTCGCCGCAGCGAAAGTGATCGTGTCCGGCGGTCGGGGTTTTGCTTCCGGCGAGAATTATCACAAGCTGCTGGAGCCGTTGGCCGACAAGCTGGGTGCCGCGCTGGGCGCATCCCGAGCGGCGGTTGATGCCGGTTTCGTTCCGAACGACTATCAGGTCGGTCAGACCGGCAAGATCGTCGCGCCCCAGCTCTACATTGCGGTCGGTATTTCCGGGGCGATCCAGCATCTTGCCGGCATGAAGGATTCGAAAGTGATCGTGGCAATCAACAAGGATCCGGATGCGCCGATCTTTCAGGTTGCGGATTACGGATTGGTCGCCGATCTCTTCCAGGCGGTGCCGGAATTGACCGCTTCCATCTAGAAGCAAATCCGGCGATGAATTTTCCCCAGGGCCTGTTCCCGATTGCGTGGGCGTGGGGTGCCTTCGTGCCGGCGGTCCTGGTCTGGTTATGGTGTCTCCGCACCGCGCCGTGGCGACGGCTGGCCGATTCCTCGCAGTCGAACGTCTGGTTCGGCGCCATCGTCGTGATCATGCTGATGTGGAGCATGAAGGCAGGCGTCAGGCCAGGCCTTAACCTGCATCTGCTTGGAGCCACTGCCTTTACGTTGATGTTCGGGCGGCAACTGGCGATTCTCGGCTTGTCGGCAGTCATGGCCGCGGTGACGTTCAACGGAGCCGCCGGATGGGATCACTACGCGCTCAATGTTCTGCTGATCGTGGTGTTTCCGTGCTTCTTCGCCGACGTGGTACTGCGGCTCTTCGAGCGCCATCTGCCGCAGAACTTCTTTTGCTATCTCTTCTGTGCGGCCTTCTTTGGCGCGGCTTTGGCCATCGTGTCGACCGGCTTGCTGACGACCCTGATTCTGTGGCTGGCCGGCGTCTACAACGCAGACACGCTATTTACAGACTATTTCCCCTATTTTGCGCTGCTTGCGTTTGCGGAAGCATGGCTCAACGGCGCTGCCATCACTCTGATGGTTGTCTATTACCCGCACTGGGTCGGCAGTTTTGACGACAGTCGCTATTTTCCGAAAAGGTAAGGAGTCAGAAGAATGAGTTACACCGCCCCCGTCAAGGACATGATGTTTGTTTTAACTGAACTGGCAAAGCTGGACCAGGTGGCCAGTTTGCCCGGCTATGAAGAAGCAACGCCCGATTTGGTGGAGGCGATCCTCGATGAAGCAGGCAAATTCGCTGGTGGCGTGCTGGCGCCCCTGAACGTCGTCGGCGATCGTGAGGGTGCCGTTTGGCATGATAAAGAAGTGACAATGCCCCCGGGATTCAAGGAGGCGTACACCCAGTTTTCCGAGAGTGGTTGGACGGCCCTCGATTGCCACCCAGAACATGGCGGCCAGGGCTTGCCGCGCCTTGTTTCGGCTGCGGTTCGAGAGATGTGGAAGTCCGCCAACATGGCCTTCTCGCTGTGTCCGCTCCTGACCAACGGCGCCATCGAGGCGATCGAGTTGTGTGGTTCCGCCGAACAGAAGCAGACCTATCTGCCGAACATGATCTCCGGCAAGTGGACCGGGACGATGAACCTCACCGAACCCCAGGCCGGTTCTGACCTCGCCGCGATCCGGACGCGTGCGGAGCCGCAAGGAGACGGTACCTACAGGATATTCGGCCAGAAGATATTCATCACCTATGGCGAGCATGACATGGCAGAGAACATCGTCCATCTGGTCCTTGCGCGTTTGCCCGATGCGCCTGAGGGCGTGAAAGGAATTTCGCTTTTCGTCGTGCCGAAATATCTGGTTAACGCCGATGGCAGTCTTGGCTCGCGCAATGACGCCTGGTGCGTTTCGATCGAGCACAAGCTGGGCATACACGCCAGCCCGACCTGCGTCATGGCGTTCGGCGACAATGGTGGCGCTGTCGGCACGCTGATCGGCAAGGCCAACGAAGGCCTGAAGTACATGTTCATCATGATGAACGCGGCTCGCTATGCGGTCGGTTTGGAAGGGCTGGCACTGGCCGAGCGCGCCTATCAACTGGCGCTGGCTTATGCGCGCGAACGGGTGCAGGGGCGAGCCATCGAAGGCTCGGCGGCTCCGGTGGCTATCGTTCAGCATCCGGATGTCCGACGCATGCTGATGACGATGAAGGCACAGATCGAGGCCATGCGAGCTCTCGCTTACGTCGTTGCCTCCGCGCATGACATGGCGTTCCATCATCCTGATGAAGCTGAACGCAAACGCAATCAGGCGTTCGTCGATCTGATGATTCCCGTGGTCAAGGGCTGGTTGACCGAAACCGGTAACGAAATCGCCTACCTCGGTGTGCAGGTGCATGGTGGCATGGGCTTCATCGAGGAGACTGGCGCTGCCCAGCACCTGCGTGATGCGCGGATCACGACCATTTACGAGGGCACCACCGGCATCCAGGCCAACGATCTCATCGGTCGCAAGCTGGCGCGCGACAGTGGGGCAACGCTGAAGGTCGTTATGGGACAAATGCAACAGACGGTTGCCGAACTTGACAATGCCGGTGCCGAGTTGGCAAGCATCAAGAATGCACTCGCCAAAGGTATCGCGGCGGTTGCCGAGGCCGGCACTTACATTGGTGCCAACTTTGCGGGTGACATCCGTTCGGTCGCGGTCGGCGCGGTGCCGTTCCTGAAGCTGATGGGGATCGTCTCGGGCGGCTGGATGATGGCGAAGGCGGCGCTGGTTGCCTGGGAGAAGATATCGTCCGGTGAGTCCGATCCCTTCTATGCGACCAAAGTCGCCACGGCCGTGTTCTATGCTGCGCATGTGCTGCCGGCAGCCCCAGGTTTGGCTGCCGTGATCGTCGGTGGAGGAGCCAGTGCGCTCGTTATCCCGGAGGATCAGCTATAGTCGTACATGATGAATACACTTGAGAACGTCGTCACCGAGATCGAACGGGAGGAGGTCAGCTTCCCGACGCATGCCGATGTGGCATTCCGGGTGCGTCTTGCTCTCGACGATCCGGACATCCCTCTGGGTAAAGCAGCGCAGGTCATTGTCGCCGAGCCGTTGCTCGCCGCACGGGTGGTTGCGGTTGCCAATTCGGTGGCCTTTAATCGCAGCGGCATTCCGGTCGCAGATGTGCGTGGCGCGGTGGCGCGCCTCGGTCTCAAGTTCGTCAGGGGTTTGGCAACGGCCGTCGTGATGCGGCAAATGGCGGGGAGCATCAAGTCCCCGGTGTATCAGGGTCTGGCGGTCCGGTTGTGGGAGCATACCGTGCATGTGGCAGCGTTGTCGCATCTCCTGGCCGTCCGATTCGGGTTGGCTCCCGATGTTGCGATGTTTGCCGGGATTGTTCATGAAGTTAGCGGCTTCTATCTGATTTCCAAATCGGATACGCGGAACGATCTGTTTGCCGATGGCAGCTTGCTGACGCTCGATGCGGAGCGCCGCGTCGGCGGCGCGGTTCTCTCGGCGCTCGCGGTCCCGGCAGAAGTGGTGGCGGCGATCAAGGCGCTATGGGAAGAGGGGCCGCTGCGCTACCCGCCGGAGACCCTGGGCGACCTGTTGCGCCTGGCGAATCAACTTACGCCGATCCGATCGCCGTTGCAGCCCGTGGTCGAGGGGATGGAGCTTGCCCTCGATCCTGATGGCGAGGCGCAGCTGGCCGAGATTCTGGATCAGTCCAGCGAGGAACTCGAGGCGCTGACGGCCGCCTTGCGTTATTGATTTTATTCAAATAAACTGGAATTGTTCGGTACAACTGCAAAGGGCAAACCCATCGAGAGGTGGGGACGCAAAGTCACCGGTCCACGGAAAGCGATTTGTCGGCTGACATGGATGGCGGGACCGCCAGGACACGGAACCATGTGCGGAGCTGGTTTGGGAAAGAGTGTGGTTTTCTTCGACCCGGCGGTCCGTTGGTTCCAGGACGGCAAGTATGCCGTCCGTCAAGGGTGACCTTGTGCCAGTCTGGGATTCCGGGTTGGCTGGACAGTGTGTTTGGCTTGTCCTATGGCAAGGAGGCCGGTGATGGCAACCGTGACACCCGATAACGTGGTCCAGTTTCCGGACACCACCCGTGGTTCGATCGAAGGGCGTGGTCGTTTGCGCACCCTGAAGGAGTCCGGGGATCTCGTCGCTCACAAATTGCGTGAGGCCGTCCGGACTCTCGTCGCGGAGCTTCGGGACGAGTTCGGCGCCAAAGGCGACGCGACCAGCGAGCGCGACGAGCGCAACTTCTACTACGGTGGACGCGAGTTGCTGCGCGAAAATCTGATGCGTCTCGAGGGATTGATCGCCGGTCACTGGCTCAAGGCGTTCGAGGCCGCGATCGGATCGGGCGCCCGCAAACGGACCAAGGAGCCGACATTGTCGTCCGATCAGCTTCAACTGGTCGATTTCAGCGACATGGACGAGCAGATCGCTGTCAAGGGGCTCGCCAGCCGTCTGCAGGACGGTTGCGAAGAGGGTTTGTTCGCGGCCGGCCGGCGACTCTCGTTTCTCGCCGGCCGCGATGACGCGGTATGGTCTTTGGAGACCGTGCTTGCCGAGGCTGCCTACGCTGCGTTGAAGGAATCCGAATTGCCCGGCCCGTTGCGCCTGGAGGTGCTGGGCGGCCTTGACCGGCGGGGTGTCAAGATACTGGGCCCGGTGGTTCACGATCTCAACGCTTTTCTGGTGGGGCGTCGAGTGTTGCCCACCGTGCGTCGCAGCTACACTCGGGTCAAGCGGGACAAGGCGAACGACAGTGGTTCTTCCGACGCGACGGCAGGCGCAAGCGGAGACGTTTTTGCACTCCTTCAGCGCCTCTTGCCCTCGACAGCGGGCGGAGTGCCGATTCCGGCCGGGCCGGCAGTGCCGATGTCGCCTGAAGCCATGGCGGCGGCGATGCAGCGCGTGATGGCCTCGCTCGATTCGTTGCAGCATGTCCTGCCGCAGATATCCGACGCTACGCCTTCCACCAACATTCTGCGCGAATTTCGTGGCAGTGACGTCGGCCAGAATCTCGATCATCTCGATGCCGTGACAGTGGACATCGTCGCGACGCTATTCGATTTCATTTTTGACGACAAATCGGTTTCCGATCCGATCAAGGCATTGATCGGACGATTGCAAATTCCCGTACTGAAGGTGGCGATGCTGGACAAGACTTTTTTCTCCAGCAAACAGCATCCGGCCAGACGTCTTCTCGACAGCCTTTCCCGTGCTGCGGCGCGTTGCGGGCCCGAGGTCGGCCATACGGATCCGCTCTACGCCCATATTTCCTCGATCGTCGAGCGCCTGCAATCGGAGTTCAAGCAGGATGCCCGCCTGTTCGATGTGCTGTGCGGCGAATTGAACGATTTCCTTGAGCGGCAGGAAAGCGAGGCCGACGCGTGGGCGCTCAAGGCGGCGCCGCTCGTGGCCGAGCAGGAGCGGCGCGAACTGGCCGCAGTTGCCGCGGATGCGGTGCTGGCTGGCTGGCTGACTTCGCCGCTGCCGGAGCCGGTTGCCGATCTGCTGACGACCGAATGGCGGTCACTCCTGGTCCGCCATTATCTAAGCGACAATACCGAAGGATGGGAATCGGCGGTCGCGACTGCGACCGACCTGGTCATGAGCGTGGAGCCTGTTTCCGACGCGACAGGGCGCAGGGAACTGGCGTCCAAGTTGCCGACTTTGGTGAAGCGGATCCACGATGCGCTCGATCAGGCTGGGGTTACGATGGAGCGGCGGGTATCGTTGCTCGACTGCCTGTTCAGTCTTCATGCCGCCGTATTGCGGGGAGCGGCTCCTCCGGCGGCGACGATGTGGTCGCCCCCCGAGACGCCTGCCGGGCCGGCGATCGTCGCCGAGTCGATCGAGACCGAAGGCGCCACGTTGCAGAGCATGTCCCTGGTCGATGCCGCCAACGTTCCGGTGCTCGAGGAGGACAGCGACTCGCAGCGCAGCGTCGACGAGTTGCAACGCGGCGATTGGGTGGAGTTTCCCGGTGGCGAGTCGGGGCCCGTTCGTTATCGCCTGTCCTGGGTCAGCCCTGAACGGGGCATCCTGCTGTTCACCAACCCCCATTCGCCGCGTGCGTTGTCCATTGCGCCGGCTGCGCTGGCCCTGCAGCTCGAGCGTCGCGAAGCGACGATCGTTCCGGTCGAGCCGATTTTCGAACGGGCGGTTAGCCGGGCGCTGGAGACATTGAAGGCCGCCTGACCACGGTCGCGGCAGTTCGCGGTGATACCATTGACGGCGGAGACGCTGCCATGGACAACGACCATTCCCTCGACGAATTGCATCAGCGGATTGCCGCATTGCGGCGAGATCTGCATGCCCATCCCGAACTCGCTTTCAGCGAACAGCGTACGTCCGATGCGGTTGCCGCCGCCCTGACCCGGCTCGGCATCGAGGTGCATCGCGGTCTGGCGAAGACTGGTGTGGTGGGACGTTTACGCATGGGGTCCGGGGAAGGGCCGTCGATCGGACTGCGCGCCGACATGGATGCGTTGCCGCTGGAGGAACTGAATTCCTTTCCGCATCGTTCCCGGCACGAAGGCCGCATGCACGCCTGCGGCCACGACGGGCACACGGCGATGCTGCTCGGTGCAGCCGAAGTTCTGGCCGCCCGGCGGGAAAGCGGACCCAACGGCATCGTCCATTTCATTTTCCAG
>JBNKCS010000049.1:0-13449 GCA_050287865.1 Rhodocyclaceae bacterium
GCCAAAGCGGCCGGCGGCAGCCTGTTCGCGGCGATCCCGACCATGAGCGGCAAGGCCGGCACGTCGCTGGCGAATTTCGCGGCGCTGATCGGCAGGATGAAGGAAGTCGCGCATCTGCCGCTGCCCGAACTGGTCGACCACGTCGTCGAACTTTCCGGACTGCGCGAACACTACAAGAACGACAAGGAAGGCCAGGACCGGCTCGCCAACCTCGACGAACTGGTCAATGCCGCCGCCAGCTTCATTGCCGAGGAAGGCGTGGTTGGCGCTGAAGGCGAGCTGTCGGCCGACCTGATCGCGTTTCTCGCGCATGCGGCGCTGGAGGCGGGCGAGCATCAGGCCGGCGAGGGCGACGACGCGCTGCAACTGATGACCACGCACTCGGCCAAGGGGCTGGAGTTCAACATCGTCTTCGTCACCGGTCTGGAAGAGGGGTTGTTCCCGCACGAGAATTCGGTGATGGAACTCAAGGGCCTGGAGGAAGAGCGCCGCTTGATGTATGTCGCCGTCACCCGCGCGCGCCAGCGACTTTACCTCTCGCATGCGCAGACGCGCATGCTGCACGGCCAGACGCGCTACAACCTGCCGTCGCGCTTCATCGAGGAAATTCCTGCCGGGCTGGTGAAGTGGCTGACGCCGCGCATGGCGAAGCAGGGCGGCGCGTATGGCGGCGTACCACCACGGCTGACTTTTCCCGAAGAGCCTCGTGCGGCTTACCAGTCGCGTGCCGGAAGCGGCTACCGCATCGGCCAGACGGTGCGCCACGCCAAATTCGGCGAAGGCATCATCATCAACCTCGAAGGCGGCGGCGAGGATGCCCGCGCGCAGATCAACTTCGGCAACGCCGGCATGAAGTGGCTGGCGCTGTCGGTAGCCAAACTGGAGGCAGTCTGATGGATATCTTGCTCACCAACGGTATCGAAGTTCGCTACGACATTCAGGGCAGCGGTCCCTGGCTGATCCTCTGCCATTCGCTGGCAACCGACCTGACGCTCTGGGACGACCAGATGGCCGCCCTGACGCCGAAGTTCCGGGTGCTGCGCTACGACATTCGCGGCCATGGCGGCAGCAGCGCGCCGGCGACCGCCTATGACTTCCCGACGCTGACCGCTGACGTGCTCGGCATGATGGATGCCCTGGGCATCGAGATGGCCCACTTCTGTGGCATTTCGGCGGGCGGGATGATCGGCCAGCATGTGGGCCTGGCGGCGCCGGAGCGCATCGACCGACTGATCCTGGTCAGCACGACCAGCGGCTACCCGCTAGAAGCCAGGCTGATGTGGAACGAAAGAATTGCCGGCGTGCGCGTCAACGGCGTCGAACCTTTGGTAGTACCGACTCTGGAGCGCTGGTTTACGCTCCCCTACCGCGAGACGTCTCCCGACACCATGGCGCGCATCGGCAACCTGATCCGTGCCACGCCCGCCGCCGGCTACATCGGTCTTGCCAGCGCAATTGCCGAACTCGATACCACGGAAAGGTTGCAGCAAATGCGCTGCCGGACGCTGGTCATTGCCGGCGCCGACGATGCCGGCACGCCACCGGCCATGGGGCGGACGATCGCCGAACAGATTCCTGGCGCATGCTTCGAACTGGTTTCCCAGGCTTCACACCTGTGCAATGTCGAGCAGAAGTCCCGGGTGAATTCGCTGCTAAGGCTTTTTCTTGAAGCCTGACTGGCGTATCATTTACTACCAAAGTACTAAATTATGGATGTAACAATGTCGTTCCGGTTATGGGGGATTTACTCGAACGGCATTGAACGGCGGGGGCTTGAGTGAAGCGCGTGTTCAAAGTCGCAATCGGCCTGGCTGCGATCGTGTCGGTAGGTGCGTTCGCGCTCCAGCCGACGACTCTGATGGACTGGCTCGGGTGGCGCACAACCGACACGCTGCGCCTCGGCGCGTACGAGGGCGACGTCGGCGCCCTGCCCTGGATCGCGCAGGAACAGGGGTTCTTCAGCAAGGTTGGGCTCGACGTTCGGCTTCAGGGCTACCCGTCCGGCAAGGCCGCCACCGATGCGTTGCGCGCCGGACAGACCGACGTGGCGATGGCCTCGGAATTTGTGGTTGCCTCGCGCAGCTTCACCGAACCGGATTTGCGCGTCCTCGGCAGCGCCTCGTTCTATCGCAACAAGGGCGTCGTCGGCCGCCGCGATCGCGGCATTGCGGTACCGGCCGACCTTAAGGGCAAGCGCGTTGGCGTAACCTCCCCGTCGGGCGCCGAGTACTCGCTCACCGTCTTTCTTGCCCTGTATGGGCTAACGGTGCAGGACGTGCAGTTGGTCAAGTTGCCGCCACAGCAAATCGTCGAAGCCATCGGCAAAGGCGATATCGACGCGGCGATCACTTGGGAGCCGCATGTCGGTGCGATCGAAACGGTGCTGGGCTCGAATGGAATTAGTTTTCAGGGTAACGGCCTCGATGTCTACCTTCTGCTGGTGACGCGCCGGCAAGTGGCCGACGCGAATAGCAAGGCCATCGCCAAGTTGTTCCGTGCGCTGCTGCTGGCCGAAGACTGGGTACGCGACCACCCGGACGAAGCGAAGGGCTTCATCGCCACCCGCTTCAGACTTGACCCCGCCTACGTCAATTCGATGTGGTGGCGTACGCAGTTGTCCGTCACGCTGCCGCAGGAACTGCTGACCGCGATGGATAGCGAGGCGCGCTGGCTGGCCGAGAGTGACGACACGCCGGTCCCGATCCCCGACTACTCGCGGTTCGTTCGCTCCGACGAGCTGTTGTCCGTCAAGCCGTCGGCCGTGACCCTCGTGTCATCGGCGTCGCACTGACCTGATGCAGCGGATCCGTATCGGCACCGGTTTCCGCCTGAGTCTCGCGGTCGGCGGCCTCCTCATTGCGGCGGCGATCGCGTCGATCGCGTTCGGCCAGTGGCAAATATCGGAGGCCGTCATCCGCAACAAGACCCTGGACCGCGTCGTGACGGATGGCCTGCAACTCGTCCAGCTAACCAACGAGGTGCTTCTCTACAGCGAGGAACGCGCAGTAAGGCAGTGGCGCGAGCAATGCGACGAGGTCGAGGAGCTGATACGGCAGGCAAACGGATTGAGCGAGGATGGCGTGGCCCACCTGCGCAAGGTTGCAACGCATTTGGCCGACATGCGACCGTTGTACGACCGGTTGGTGACGCCGGATGGGAGGAAGACGGAGACCGCGTCGCCGGGCGACGTGGCCGGCATCCTGTCCTCCCAGTTGTTCCGTACCGCGATACTCCTGCAGACTTCGTTGCGGGACTTGAAGGAATATTCGGAGGATGAACTGAGGGACGCGTATGCCGCAGGGAAGACGCGTACCTTTCTGACCTTTGGCCTGTTTGCCGCGGCGATGGCGTTTTATGGAATCGTCGTGTCGCTGCTGTTCCGCAGCACAGTACTCAGGCCGCTGCAGAACCTGGAACAGGCGATTCGCCTCGTCAACGCCGGTGACGAGCAGCAGCGCGCTCAAGTCAGCGGCAACGACGAGATAGGCGTGGTCTGCCAGGCCTTCAATGGGCTGCTCGACCAACAGGAGGAGCACCGTCGGCAGTTGCAATATCTCGCCTATCACGATGTGCTGACCGGCCTGCCGAATCAATTGCTGGTCAAGGACCGGTTGGTACAGGCCGCTGCCTACGCCGATCGGTCAGGCGGCCGCGTTGCGTTGCTGTTCCTCGATCTCGACAACTTCAAGACGATCAACGATTCCCTTGGCCACCCGATTGGCGACGCGTTGCTCAAGGCCGTATCGGAGCGATTGATCGGCACGATCCGCGATACCGACACCCTGAGCCGCCAGGGCGGCGACGAATTCCTCATCGTTTTGTCCGACGTCAACACGTCCGATGACATCGCCAGCCTGGCGGACAAGGTGCTGGAGCGCGTCGCCGTGCCCTTTCACATCGAAGGCCATGAACTGTCCACGTCGGCATCGATCGGCATCGCCATCCATCCGGACGACAGCCGCGATTTCGACGCGCTGCTGAAAAAGGCCGACACCGCGCTCTACGAAGCAAAAGAGGCCGGACGCAACACTTACCGCTTCTTCACCGAGCGCATGAACGCCGAGGCCTCCGAATATCTGCATGTGCGCGCCGGTTTGCGCCGCGCGCTGGAGCAGCACGAGTTCCTGCTCCACTACCAGCCTCAGATCGATCTCGCTAGCGGCGCGGTCGTCGGTGCCGAGGCGCTGATTCGTTGGCATCATCCGGAACACGGCTGGATTCCGCCGTCCCGCTTCGTGCCCGTCGCCGAGGATAGCGGCCTCATCGTGCCGATCGGCGAATGGGTGTTGCGCGAGGCATGCCGGCAACTCGCCGCCTGGCGCGCCACGGGCATGCCGGACTTGACGGTGGCGGTGAACCTGTCCGGCGTCCAGTTCAAGCGCGGCAACGTCGAGAGGACGGTAGCGGCCTCCATCGAGGAGTTTGGCCTGCCGCCCCGTCTGCTCGAACTCGAGCTGACGGAATCCATCCTGATCAAGGATACGGAAAGCATGCTCGCCACGGTGCGGCAACTCAAGGAGATCGGCGTTCGCTTGTCCATCGACGATTTCGGCACCGGCTATTCCAGCCTGTCCTACCTCAAGCGCTTCAACGTGGACAAGCTGAAGATCGACCAGTCTTTCGTGCGCGATTTCAGCAGCGATCCGGACGACGCGGCCATCGTGCGCGCCATCATCCAGATGGCGGCGAGTCTGAACCTGCGCACCATCGCCGAAGGGGTGGAAACCGCCGACGTGCGGGATCAACTGAGCGCTTGCGGATGCAGCGAGGCGCAGGGTTACTATTTCGCGCGGCCGTTGCCGCCGGTCGAGTTCGAGCGATTCGTCAAGGCCAACCGGGCGGAGCGCGGCCGGCGGGGTGCGGCGGCGGCTTGACGCGCCGCCGGCACGGCAATGGGGTGGCGATGCCGTTTCCCGCTTTAATGGGCGACTCGAATGGCCGTATTAGTCGGCAACGGGTAAACTCGCGCCTTGTTCCGCTATGCCCACCATCATGGATAAGAACCAGAATACCGATCTGTCGGCTTCCGCCCTCGAGTACCACGAGTTCCCGACCCCCGGAAAAATCGCCGTTGTCCCGACCAAGGGACTGACCAACCAGCGCGACCTCGCGCTTGCCTATTCTCCCGGCGTCGCCGCCGCCTGCGACGCCATCGTCGCCGATCCCGGCGACGCATCGCGGCTGACTTCCCGCGCCAACCTCGTTGCCGTCGTCACCAACGGCACCGCCGTGCTGGGCCTCGGCAACATCGGCCCGCTGGCAGCCAAGCCGGTCATGGAAGGCAAGGGCGTGCTATTCAAGAAATTCGCCGGCATCGACGTTTTCGACATCGAGCTCGACGAGCCCGACGCCGACAAGCTGGTCGAGCACATCGCGGCGATGGAGCCGACTTTCGGCGGCATCAATCTGGAAGATATCAAGGCGCCGGAATGCTTCTACGTCGAGGCCAAGTTGCGCGAGCGCATGAAGATACCGGTCTTCCACGACGACCAGCACGGCACCGCCATCGTCGTTGGTGCCGCGGTGCTTAACGGCCTCCATCTGGTCGGCAAGCACATCGAGGAAGTGAAGCTGGTCACTTCGGGCGCCGGCGCGGCGGCATTGGCCTGCCTGGACCTGCTGGTCAGCCTGGGCGTGAAGGTCGAGAACATCTGGGTCACCGACATCGAAGGCCTGGTATACGAAGGCCGCACCAAGCTGATGGACCCGATCAAGGCGCGCTACGCGAAGAAGACCGACCAGCGCACCCTGGCCGAAGCCATCGAGGGCGCTGATGTGTTCCTCGGTCTTTCGGCCGGCGGGGTATTGAAGCCCGAAATGGTGGCGAAGATGGCGGCCGAGCCGCTGATCCTGGCGCTGGCCAACCCGACGCCGGAGATTTCTCCCGACGAGGTGAAGAAGGTCCGCGACGATGCGATCATGGCCACCGGCCGCTCGGACTACCCAAACCAGGTGAACAACGTGCTGTGCTTCCCGTTCATCTTTCGCGGCGCGCTCGACGCCGGGGCGACGACCATCACCGAGCACATGAAGCTCGCCGCGGTGCGTGCGTTGGCGGAACTGGCGCAGGCGGAAAGCTCCGACGTGGTTGACCGCGCCTATGGCGGCGAATCGCGGCGCTTCGGTCCCGAGTACCTGATCCCGCGGCCATTCGATCCGCGCCTGATCGTCAAGGTAGCGCCGGCCGTGGCGCAGGCCGCGCAAGAGTCAGGCGTGGCGACACGCCCCGTCGCCGACCTCGATGCCTACCGCGAGAAGCTGAACAGCTTCGTTTATCACTCGGGCTTCGTTATGAAGCCGGTGTTCGCCGCCGCCAAGAAGGAGCCGAAGCGCGTCGTCTATTGCGAGGGCGAGGACGAGCGCACGCTGCATGCCATTCAGGCTGTGCTCGACGAGGGGCTCGCCGAGCCGGTCGCGATCGGTCGTCCCGAAGTGATCCAGAGCCGCATCGAGCGCGCCGGTTTGCGCCTGTCCGCCGGGCGCGATTTCGAGGTCGTCAATCCGGATTCCGATCCGCGCTACAAGGATCTCTGGCAGGAATACCACCAGTTGCGCGGTCGCCAGGGCATCACCCCGGAAATCGCCAAGCAGCGCCTGCGCACCGACAACACGCTGATCGGTTGCATGCTGCTGCGTCGCGGCGACGTCGACGGCGTGCTCTGCGGCATGGTCGGCAAGCAGGTCAAGCATCTCAACCAGGTGCGCGACGTGATCGGCCTGGAACCGGAAGCGCATTGCTTCGCGGCCATGAACCTGCTGCTGCTGCCGAACCATACGCTGTTCATCTGCGACACGTACGTGAACGAGGACCCGAGTGCCGAGCTGCTGGCCGAGATCGCGCTGATGGCGGCGAAGGAAGTGCGCCGTTTCGGCCTTGTGCCGAAGGTGGCACTGCTGTCGCATTCCAACTTCGGCAGCCTCCGTTCGCAGTCGGCGCTGAAGATGAGTCGTACCCGCGAACTGATCGCAGCGCGCGCGCCCGACCTCGAGGTGGACGGCGAGATGCACGGCGACGCAGCGTTGATCGAGGAGATCCGCCAGCGCTTCTATCCCGACTGCAAGCTGCGCGGCACGGCCAATTTGCTGGTGATGCCCAACCTCGATGCCGCCAATATCGCCTTCAATCTCATCAAGGCGGTCAGCGGCGGCGGCATCACCGTCGGCCCGATCCTGCTCGGCGCCGCCAAGCCCGTGCACATCCTGACGCCGACCGCGACCGTGCGCCGATTGGTCAACATGACGGCACTGACCGTAGTCGACGCCAATCATCTGCGGAACCGGGAATGAGCGGGGCAACCGTTGCGATCGACAGGCGGAACTGAAATGCTGTGCCCGGAAAAGTCAGCCATGGCGATATGAAATGCCCCGCATGGGGTACGCCACCGGGCGCAGTAACCGCTTGCCACGGATCAGACGATTCTCCGACCCCACCGCGTTGATACCGATGTCTGAAGTCCCCGCCTTGCTCCAATCCGACTACCGGCCAACCGACGGCAGCCGTTTCCTGAGCGCCGGCCGCGACGACGATTTGGCTATCGTCGCCGACGACGGCCGGACAGTTTCCTATGCACGACTTCGCGCGGACGCCCGAGTCCTTGGCGAGCGGTTCGGGAAGGGGAAGAAGCTGATCCTCATCGTCGCGCGGAACGAGCCGGAGACGATCTCCACCTATGTAGCGGCGCTGAATGCCGGGCATGCAGTCATCGTGATCGGCCCGGAGCCGATCGAGCTGATCGATCATGTTTGCACGCATTTCAACCCGAATTTCATCTGTCACCGGAACGCGTCTGAATGGCTCGTAACGGAGCGGCACGCGGACCAATTGCAATTGCATCCGGAACTAGCCTGCCTGCTGTCGACGTCCGGGACCACGGGCGAGGGGAAGTTCGTCCGGCTTTCGTACCGGAACCTGATCACCAACGCCCTGTCGATCGCCGAATATCTCGGGATCGTTGCACCCGACCGGTTTCTCCTGAACCTGCCGATCAACTATTCGTACGGGCTTTCGATACTCGACAGCCATCTGGTCATGGGGGCCCGCCTGCTGGTGAGCGAGCGGTCGGTGACCGATCCGGAGTTGTGGAATTTCTTCCGCGCCAACGACGGAAGCGGGCTCGCAGGGGTTCCGCATACCTACAAGTTGCTGGACGCCTCGAAGTTCGAGAGTCTCGATTTGCCGTCGCTCCGCACCTTGACTCAGGCAGGGGGACGTCTGCCCGAGCCTCTGGCGCGCAGGTTCGCGCATTGGTCGGAGGAGCGCGGAGTCCGTTTCTTCATCATGTACGGGCAGACCGAAGCGTCCCCGCGGATTTCCTATCTGCCGCCAGAACTCGCCGCCATTCACCCCGATTGCATTGGCCGCGCGATTCCCGGTGGCACCTTGACGCTGGTCGACGCCGAGGGAAAATCGATCGACGAAGTCGAGACGGCCGGGGAGCTGCAATACGCGGGCCCCAACGTGATGATGGGCTACGCCAGCCACATCGCCGATCTCGCGCTCGAACCGGGCCCCGAGGTCTTGAAGACGGGCGATCTGGCGGTGATCAATCGGGATGGACTGTTCCGGATCACGGGTCGGGAAAAGCGATTCCTCAAGATCTACGGACTCAGGATTTCCCTCGACGAGATCGAGCGCAAGCTCGAAGCGGCCTCAATCAGGGCGCTATGCGGTGGCAACGACGAGTTCCTCGGCGTCCTGACCACCGACGATCAGGCCACGGACCAGCACTTGCTGGATCAGGTCTCGCACATTTCCGGACTGCCGTCGACCGTCATCACCTTGCGGCGCGTCCACGAATTCCCTCTGCTTTCTTCGGGCAAGATCGATTACCGAACCATCAGTCAGGAACTGCTGAAGGCGTGGAGCGCGCGCTCGAAGCCACAAGGCGCCGATGTTGGTGATCCTGCCGACGCATCGCCGGGGTCTCGCATCGAGGCCGTATTCAGGGAGAACCTTCCCGGCAAGCCGATTTCCGCCAAGGACACGTTCGTTTCACTTGGCGGAGATTCCCTTAGCTATGTGGCCGTTGCTCTTGGACTTGAGGAGCTGATTCCGGCTTTGCCCGCACACTGGGAGAAGCTGACGGTCGAGGAGCTGGACATGCTCGCCTCGCAGTCTGCGAGTGGAGTGTCTGGAACCAGCAAGGGCCGAAGGGTCGAGTCGGCGGTACTCGTTCGGGCGGTCGCTCCCGTATTCGTTGTGATGAACCATGCCGGTTTGGAGTTTTTGGCCGGCGGAGCGGCACTCCTGCTGGCCATCGTGGGGATGAACTTCTCGCGATTTCAGCTTCCGCAACTGATCGACGGGCGGTGGCGCGAAGTCCTTTGGAATTTCGCCATCAATGTTCTGCTGCCCTACTGGATCATCCTCGTTGGGTTCCAGGTTTTGAAAGGCGAAGTCAACATTCCTGAAATCCTGCTCTATGGAAACTTCGTCGTGGATGAATCCGCCAATCGTCCCTTTGGCACGTGGTTCATTCAGGTCGTGGCGCAGTCGTTCGTGATTCTTTGTCTGGTTCTTTGGTTTCAGTCTACGAGGCGAATCGCGGTCGAGAATACTTTCCGCTTCGCGATGATTCTTTTGGCAGTTGGCACAGGTGTACGCCTGCTCGAACCCGTTCTATTCGGGGGGCTCATGGCCAACGGGGGCATGGAGCTTTCCTGGGTCTTCTGGATATTCGCGATGGGACTGGCACTGGGAGCGGCGGAACACCGCCGCCAGAAAGTGCTCCTGTCCTGCCTGATCGTGCTCCTTCCACAGATATGCTACCCAATGAACTTTTCGCGGTCGCTCATCCTGACGCTGGGCTGCCTGCTGGTGATCTGGGCGCCAAGAATCCACTTGCATCGACTTGTCGTCGCGGTGCTCGGGACTGTCGGTTCCGCCTCGCTTTTCATCTACATGCTGCATCCGCGGGCGCCGATCAACTCATATACCGCGGATTGGCCGATCGATTTATTGCGGATCCTGATAGGCATAGGACTGGGCATTGGCGGTTGGTGGGGCTATGGAAAAGTTCAGTCCGCTGTGAAACGGTATTTGGAAATGTTGCGCGAACGAGGAGAAGCTACAGCCTTGTTCAGAACCCGCGAGTGACGATTCGAGGGCAGAATCGTGCGCAGACTGGTTAATATGACGGCGCTGGCGGTCGTCGCCGTCAATCATCCGAGGAGCCGGGAATGACGCATGCCATTCGCTTTCACCAGACCGGCGGGCCTGAAGTGCTGCGCTGGGAAGAAGTCAGCCTTGGCGATACGCCGCCGGGCGCCGTGACCGTTCGCCACGAGGCGGTCGGCCTCAACTTCATCGACATCTACCACCGTACCGGCCTCTATCCGGTGCCGTTGCCGTCGGGCATCGGCCTGGAAGGCGCCGGCGTCGTCACGGCCGTGGGCGACGGTGTCGGCGATCTCAAGGTCGGCGACCGCGTGGCCTACGCGGGCGGGCCGGTCGGCGCCTATGCCGAGGCGCGCCACATTCCGGCCGACCGGCTGGTCAGGCTGCCCGACGCGATCAGCTTCAGGACGGCCGCGGCCATGATGCTGCAGGGATTCACTGCACAGTACCTGTTGCGCCGCACTTATCGCGTCCAGCCGGGGGACACCATCCTGGTCCACGCCGCCGCCGGCGGCGTCGGCCTGATCGTCTGCCAGTGGGCGAAGGCGCTGGGCGCCAACGTCATCGGTACCGTCGGCTCCGACGAGAAGGCGACGCTGGCCAGGGCGCACGGCTGCGACCATCCGATCATCTATACGCGTGAGAACTTTGCCGAGCGCGTACGGGAAATCACCGGCGGCGAAGGCGTGCCGGTCGTCTACGACTCGATTGGCAAGGACACTTTCGTCGGCTCGCTCGACTGCCTGCGGCCGCTGGGCATGATGGTCACCTTCGGCAATGCTTCCGGGCCGGTGCCGCCGCTGGATCTGCTGGAACTGTCGAAGCGCGGTTCGCTGTTCGTCACCCGGCCCTCGCTGATGGCCTATACCGCCAAGCGTTCCGACCTGCTGGCGATGGCCGGCGAGCTGTTCGAAGTCGTCATGTCCGGCAAGGTGAAGATCGAGGTGAACCAGTCCTATCCGCTGAAGGAAGCGGCGCAGGCGCAGATCGACCTCGCCGCGCGCAAGACGACGGGCTCGACGGTGCTGCTGCCATGAAGCGCATCATGGTGGCCAACCCGAAGGGGGGCAGCGGCAAGAGCACACTGGCGACCAACCTGGCCGGCTGGCTGGTTCGGCAGGGCCATCGCGTCATGCTTGGCGACATCGACCGGCAACAGTCCTCGCGCGAATGGCTGAAGCTGCGTCCGCCGGCGCTGCCGCGCATCGAAGGGTGGGACATCGAGGACGGCAAGCCGGCGCGACCTCCGACCGGTACCACGCACACCGTGCTCGATACGCCGGCCGGGCTGCACGGCAAGAAGCTCGATCGCGTCATGAAGGCCGTCGAGGGCGTGCTGGTGCCTCTGCAGCCGTCGCTGTTCGACATTCTCGCGACGCGGCACTTCCTCGATGCGCTGGCCGAAGAAAAGGAGGTCCGCAACCATGAAGCCTTCGTCGCCATTGTCGGCAACCGCGTCGACGCGCGCACCCGCGCCGCCGGCGAGCTGGAGCGCTTTCTTGACGATGTCGGCCTGCCGGTGCTGACCTATCTGCGCGATACGCAGAACTACGTGCAGGCCGCTGCGCACGGGCTGACCATTTTCGATTTGCCGCCCTATCGTGCGGAGCAGGACTGGCAGCAGTGGCAGCCCATCCTCGACTGGGTGGCAGCGGACTGAATCGCCGCGATCGCATCCGCTATTGCTCCGCGTATGACAATAGGCGAAAATCCGTAGTCCCGTCATAGTCTTTTCCACGAACCATGCCGCACGAAAGCGTCGACGACCAATTGTCCATCCTGAGTGCCCGGTGGATGGACTACAAAAGCCAGAGCGGTGGCGGTTTCGATCAGTTCGTCGAATTCACCCTCGCCCTGAACAGCCTGGCCGAACGCCTTGACCGGCTTCGGCTGCCTGGCCTGGTGCGGCAATGCGAAGGGCTCGAAAACGCCGCGCTGGAACTGTTTGGCGACCCCGACTCGCATCCGATGGCGCCGCAGACCGTGCAGGCGCTCGATCGCCAGTTGGAATCGCTGATCGGCGCCATCGTGTCCGCGCGCCGCTTCGACAATGCGGTGGAAAAGCGCGCACCCGAAGAAGTCGTCGAACGGAAACCGAGCAAGTGGATCAAGCCCCGCTCGATCTGGATGATTTCCGGCCCGGGCACCAGTTGGGCATCCGGGCTGGCCGCCCAGTTGTCCTATTTCGGCTTCCAGATGCGCGCCCTGCCGTGGTTCGCCGAGTTGGAGGACGAAGAGCCGCCGTTCGCCGTCGTATTTGTGCCGAACGACGCCGACACCCGCCCGGACGAGCGGGCCATGGACGACATCCGCCGCCTGCGCACCCTATGTCCGGAGAGCCAGCTCATCTATCTCGGCGTGCCGCCCACGCTCGACAGCATGGTCGAACTCATGCGCGCGGGAATCGACGTCACCATCCGCCGCGACGAACAAATGGCGGCGCTGCTGTCGACGGTGCTCAGCCTCGT
Organism: Rhodocyclaceae bacterium; assembly: GCA_050287865.1. Classification (GTDB taxonomy): domain Bacteria; phylum Pseudomonadota; class Gammaproteobacteria; order Burkholderiales; family Rhodocyclaceae; genus Fen-999. The sequence continues at coordinate 12,586 of JBNKCS010000049.1, forward strand.
CCAGACCCGCGAGCCGGTGCGATATCGCGTCCTCGTCGTCGAGGATTCGCGGGTGGCGGTCGCCCAGATCCAGCGGGCGCTCACGGGGCACGGAATAGACAGCACGACGATCCCGAGTCCGAGCGGCCTGTTCGACGCCATCGAGACCTATCAGCCCGACCTGATCCTCATGGACATGTACATGCCCGGCTGCAACGGCGTCGAGGCGACCCGCGCGCTGCGCCAGCTGTCGGCCTATCAGGCGCTGCCGATCGTCTATCTTTCCAGCGAAACCGATGCCGAACTGCAGGTGGAAGCCCTGCGGCTCGGCGGCGACCAGTTCCTGACCAAGCCCTTCAACCCGCTGTTGCTTGCCGCGACGGTCAAGACCACCATCGAACGGCATCAGGAAATGCAGCGGGCCAGCCGCCACGATGGCCTCACCGGCCTGCTCAATCACACGGCGGCCAAGGCCGAACTCGATACGCGTCTGGCCATGCTGCCGCCGAAGACGCCCGTGACGGTCGCCATGATAGACATCGACCACTTCAAGTCGGTCAACGATGCATTCGGGCATCCGGTCGGCGACCAGGTGATCCGCAGCCTGGCCTGGCTGCTGAAGGGGTGGCTGCGCAGTTCCGATATCGTCGGCCGTTATGGCGGCGAGGAATTCATGGTCGCCATGCCGGGTATCGAGATCAAGGATGCGTATGCCATGCTCGACGGCATTCGCACGCATTTCTCCAACCTGCCTCACGTCCATGCCAATGGCAGCCTGCGCGTCACGTTCAGCGCGGGTATCGCGCCGTATCCGCTCGTCGACAACGGCCGCGACCTGATCGAGGTCGCCGACCAGGCGCTGCTGGAAGCCAAGGCGCTCGGGCG
>JBNKCS010000050.1:0-13240 GCA_050287865.1 Rhodocyclaceae bacterium
GGCAGGCGGCGTCCGCGGTTCCCGACACGATCGGAGACTTCACCTCGGACGGGCGCGACTGGTTCAGTCTGTTCCATCCGATCACGGTCGGCGAGCAGCGCTTCTGGCTGGGGGTCCTGGCGCCCGAAAGCGAATTCCTGCCGACCAATGCAGCGGATCTTTCCGCGCTGGTGGCCATTGCGCTCGTTGCGCTGCTGATCGGCGTAGTGGTTTCGATGCGCATTGCGCGCCGCTTCGGACGGCCGCTGGTGCAGCTTGCCCGCGAGAGCCAGCGCATCGGCCGGATGGAACTCGATGCGCCGGTGAACGTCGATGCGCCCTGGTGGGAAATTCGTCAACTAGCCGACGCACAGGAGAATATGCGCATACGGCTGAAGGACGCCAATGCATTGCTGGAGGCCGAGGTTGTCGAGCGCACCCACGAACTGCGCGAGAGCAAGGCCGCGCTGCAGGAGCGGGAGGCCTTCTTCCGCGCCATCTTCGAGAACGCCGCTATCGGCATTTCCAGCCTTACGCCGGACCTGAAGCGGCAGCGGGTCAATCGTGCCTTTTGCGAGTATTCCGGCTATTCGGAAGAGGAACTGCTTGCCGGTAGCGGGCTCGACCTGATCGGTCCTGATGATCTGGCGCGGGTGCATACCGCCTACGAGGATCTTGCTGCCGGCCGAACGCAGACCTATCGCACCGAAACGGCCATGATCCATCGCGACGGCACGCTGCGCCACGCCGACATCCAGTTGACGGCGATCCGCGACGAGGCCGGCGGCGGCAAGGTGCGCTCGCTGCTCGCGACGATTCTCGACATCACCGACCGTCGCACCATGGAGGACGAGCTGGAGCGCCAGTTCGCCCTCATGCAGGCGTTGATCGACACCATTCCCAATCCGATCTTCTACAAGGGCGCCGACACGCGTTTCCTCGGCTGCAACAAAGCCTACGAGGAGGCCTTCGGCACCAGCCTGCACCAGTTCGTCGGCAAGCGCGTGCTCGATCTGGACTATCTGCCCGAGGGGGACCGCCAGGCGTATCAGGCCGAGGACGAAGCGGTGATTGCCAACGCCGGCAGGGTCGCGCGCGAGATATCGATGACCTTCGCCGACGGCAAGGTGCATGACACGCTGTATTCGGTGACGGGCTTCGCCAGCGGCGACGGCAAGCCGGCCGGGCTGGTCGGCCTGATCGTCGACATCACGCCGCTGAAGAACGCCGAACGCGAAGCGCAACAGGCACGTGCCGTGGCGGAAGATGCGGCGGCGGCGAAAGCGGACTTCCTCGCCAACATGAGCCACGAGATCCGCACGCCGATGAATGCCATCCTCGGTCTCACCCACATCGCGCTGCAGACTGCGCTCGACGCAAAGCAGCGCAGCTATCTGGAAAAGGTCGATGCCGCCAGCAAGTCGCTGCTGGGCATCATCAACGACATCCTCGATTTCTCGAAGATCGAGGCTGGCATGATGACCATCGAATCGGTGGATTTCAGCCTCGCCGAGGTGTTCGAGCATGTCGCCGACCTTTCCCTGCACAAGGCCGAGGACAAGGGCCTGGCACTCCGCTTCGACAGCGCGCCCGACGTTCCGGATCGCCTGCGCGGCGACCCGCTGCGCATCGAGCAGGTGCTGATGAATCTGGTCAGCAATGCGCTCAAGTTCACCGACCGGGGCGAGGTGGTGGTCGCCGTCCGGCGCGGCGCCACCGACGGCGACAAGCTGCGTCTGCGCTTCGAGGTGCGCGACACCGGCATCGGCATGAGCGAGGCGGAACAGAGCCGGTTGTTTTCGCCTTTCACCCAGGCCGATACCTCGACCACCCGTCGCTACGGCGGCACCGGTCTCGGGCTGTCGATCTGCAAACGTCTCGTCGGCCTGATGGCGGGCGAGATCGGCGTCGTCAGCGCCGTGGGACAAGGCAGCGAATTCTTCTTCGAGATTCCGCTCGAGCCGGGTGATGCGGGCGCAGTCACGACGAAACCGTCCAGGCGCGGCGGGATTCCGGCCGTGCTGCGCGGCAAGCATGTACTGCTGGTCGAGGACAACGATGTTAACCGCGAGATGGCCGAGGAAATCCTGCGTGGCGCCGGGCTCGAAGTCGTCTCGGCGACAAACGGCGAGGAAGCGGTGGCGATGGCTGCCGGTCGGGCCTACGATGCAATCCTGATGGACTGCAACATGCCCGTGATGGACGGCTTCGAGGCGACGCGACGCATTCGTGCCGGCGGTGGCGATGTGCCCATCCTGGCCATGACCGCCAGCGTGCTGCTTGGCGATCGCGAGTTGTGCCTGGCGGCGGGCATGAACGACCATGTCGGCAAGCCGATCGATATCGCCGAGTTGTACGCCAAGCTGGCCAAGTGGATCGCCGGTCCCGACGCGGCGGTGGCGGTCGATATTCCGCCGGCGCCGGTTGCAGCGCGTAAGACGCCCGCCGTGCTCGACCGCATTGCCGCGCTCGCCCGGCTGGGCGGCAACGTCGATATGTATCAGAGGCTGTTGAAGCGATTCCGCGAAGACCAGGCCGATGCGGTGACGCGCATGCGTGCGGCGCTTACGGCCGCAGATCGCGATACCGCGCGCCGCCATGCCCACACGCTCAAGGGCCTGGCCGGCAATATCGGTGCGGACGCGTTGATGCGCGAGGCGGCGGCGGCCGAACGGGCGCTCGGGGGCAGCGACCCGGTCGATGATCTACTTGCGACGATCGAGATTGCGCTCGAAAACGTCATGGCGGAGATCGACGGACGATTGCCGCTTGCGAAGGCGTCGTCCGCAGACGTGCGACCGCCAGACGATCCAGCCGCAGAACGGCTGGCGGAGGGCCTGACCGGGCTGTACCGTCTGCTGAAGTCCGACGACGTAGATGCCGTCCAGTGGCTTGACGAACTGCGACCGTCGCTGGCGGCGCGGCTCGACGCCGAAGCGCTGGAGCGCCTGACCAAGGCGGTGGCGCGCTACCAATTCGACGCTGCAGCGGATCAACTGCGGACCTTCGCCGAGAAATTCGGCATTTCGCTCAATGAACCCTTGGGAGGGGGATCGCCATGAACAATCTTCTGGAGCGGCAGACCATCCTGGTGGTGGACGACGTACCCGAGAACATCGATCTCCTGTCCGAAGTGCTGCGCGATCACTATCACGTCCGCGTCGCCACCAACGGCGAGAAGGCGCTGAAGATCGTCTACTCGGATTCGCCGCCCGACCTGGTCCTGCTCGACATCATGATGCCCGGCCTGTCCGGACTGGAACTGTGCCGCCGTCTGAAATCGAATCCCGACCGACGCAAGATTCCGGTGATCTTCGTCACGGCGATGTGCTCGGTCGAGGACGAGCAACTCGGGCTCGAAACCGGCGCGGTCGATTACATCATCAAGCCGATCAGTCCGCCGGTGGTGCTGGCGCGCGTGCGCACGCACCTGGCGTTGTACGACCAGTCGCGCGAACTCGAGCGCATGGTCACCCAGCGCACGCTGGAGCTCAGCGTCTCGCGCCAGCAGATTATCCGGCGGCTCGGTCGCGCCGCGGAATACCGCGACGACGAGACCGGCAACCATGTGCTGCGTGTCGGCCACTACTCGCGCCTGATCGCCGAGACGCACGGGCTCGGTCCGAAGGCGTCGAACATCCTTTTCGCTGCGGCGCCGATGCACGACATCGGCAAGATCGGCATTCGCGACGCCGTGCTGCTCAAGCCCGGCAAACTGGATGCAGCCGAGTGGGAGGTCATGCGCACGCATCCGCTCATCGGTGCCGAGATCATCGGCAGACACGAAGACGAACTGCTCGATACCGCGCGCACCATCGCCTTGACGCACCACGAACGCTGGGACGGCCGGGGTTACCCGGCGCAGTTGAAGGGCGAGGCGATTCCGCTCGAAGGGCGCATCGTCGCCATCGCTGATGTCTTCGACGCCTTGATTTCCGTGCGGCCGTACAAGCCCGCCTACAGCGTCGAGGATTCGCTGAAGATCATGGATGCGCAGGAGGGCAGCCATTTCGAACCGGCGTTGATGGACGCCTTCCGCAAGACGCTGCCGGAAATACTCGACGTCTTGCGCGAATACGCCGACGAAAAGGGCGCGCTGACCGATTCCGGCCTGCCGATCGATAGGCTCGGGAAGAACTAAAGCCGCTCGGCGAGAATCCGTTCGATTTCCGCGTCGGTCAGTTCGACCGGGTTCGTCTTCATGCTCGAACCGCGGGCGTTGGCGACGATGCGTGAAAAGTCAGCCGTGGCGACACGCCAACGGGAAAGGCGCGGCAGCGCCAGACGTTCGGTCCAGCCTTCTAGCATCGCGACGAGATCCGCCGCGCCGAGCAGACGCCGCACTTCGTCGTACTTCGCCAACGCTACGCTCTGCGGATCGCGTTCGCGCAGTGCGGAGAGGTTGATGTGCGTTGCCGTGGCGAGCAGGGTGCCGCAGGCGACGCCGTGCGGAATCGGGAAGAAGGCGCCGAGCGGCGCGGCGATGCCGTGCACCGCGCCGAGTCCGGTCTGCGCCAGGCAGATGCCCGACAACAGCGAGGCGTAGGCCATCTTCTCGCGCAAGGCGGGCGTCGGGCTGCCGTAGAGGGGCAGCAGCGCTTCACTGGCGGCGGCGAGTCCCGCGCGGGCCAGCGCGTCGGTGAACGGAATCGCGCGCGTGGACACGAAGGATTCGAGCAGTTGCGTGAAGGCGTCCATGCCGTCGGCGGCGATCAACTCGGGCGGGCAGGTCGCCAGCAGGTCGGGATCGACGATCGCCCATTGCGCGACCAGTGCGTCGTCGCGAAAGGATTTCTTGTACTGGCCAGGCACGGAGAGCACCGCGTTCTTCGTCGCCTCGGTGCCGGTGCCGGCGGTGGTCGGCGCGGCGATGAAGGGCGTCGCCGGACCGCGATACGGCAATTCCGGGCCGACGCCTTCGAGATGATCGACCACCGAGTTGCCCGGCTTCAGCAGGCCCGCAATCGCCTTCGCCGCGTCGAGTGCCGAACCGCCGCCGATGCCGAGCACCGCGTCGATGTCGTGGCCGCGCAGGCTCGCCACCGCTTCATCCACGAATTGCGGCGTCGGCTCATGGCCGACTTTCAGGTGCTGCCAGGCGAAACTTCGCGCCTTCAGTTCGCCGAGCAGCCACTCGCCGGCGGGAGATTCGACGAAGGAATGCTGTCCGGTGACCAGCAGCAACTGTTTGCCGTACAGGGCAGCGATGTCTGGCAACTTGCGGATCGAGCCGGCGCCAAACTCGATACGCGGCAGGCGGGCGATGGAAAAGTGCATGGGCCCCTCGTTTCGGAATGCGACGATTTTAGGGGCTGTTCTCATTTAGTCGGCGCACACGTCGCCAAAATGAGAACAACCCCTAGAGCGTCTGAAACATTCTGTTGCAAAAGGCGCAGAACCAATAACGGCGCGGTTTCGTCGAATGAAGCAATCGCCAGGCTTTGTTGCCGGTGTTCCCTTGGAGATCGAACAATGACTTACGCGTCGAAAAAGAAGCTTGCCCTTTCCGTCGTCGTCGCCGCGGCGTTTGCCGGCGGCTATGCCATGCACGACCAGATCGGAATCGGCGCCCATGCCTCCACGCTGATCAACGATGCTGTCCCGCAGGCCATTGCGCCGCAGGGGGCTGCGTCGGCGACGGCCTTGCAGGGCCGTGTCGGTCTGCCCGATTTCAGCGCTATCGTCACGTCGCAAGGACCGGCGGTCGTCAATATCAGCGTCTCGGGCACCACCAAGACGGCCGCGATGGAGTTCCCTGACTTCGACCCCAACGGCCCCTTCGGCGAATTCTTCAAGCACTTCGGCATGCCCGGCCCCAACGGCCGCATGGTGCCGCAGCAGCGCGTGCCCACGCACGGACTCGGTTCGGGTTTCATCGTCAGCCCGGATGGCCTGATCCTGACCAATGCCCACGTCGTCGCTAATGCCGACGAGGTGATCGTGAAACTGACCGACAAGCGCGAGTTCAAGGCCAAGGTGGTCGGCATCGACAAGCAGACCGACGTGGCGGTGTTGCGCATCGATGCGAAGAACCTGCCGACGGTCACGATCGGCGATCCGGACAAGGTGCGGGTTGGCGAATGGGTGATGGCGATCGGTTCGCCGTTCGGTTTCGAGAACAGCGTCACCGCCGGCATCGTGTCGGCCAAGTCGCGCGCCCTGCCGGATGAAGGCTACGTGCCGTTCATGCAGACCGACGTTGCCGTCAACCCCGGCAACTCAGGCGGCCCGCTGCTCAACACCAGCGGCGAGGTGATCGGCATCAATTCGCAAATCTACAGCCAGAGCGGCGGCTATCAGGGCCTGTCGTTCGCCATTCCGATCAATGTGGCGATGAACGTCGAGCAGCAGTTGCTGGCCCACGGCAAGGTCAGCCGCGGCCGCATGGGTGTCACCATCCAGGAGGTCGATCAGGGACTGGCGGACTCGTTTGGACTGGACAAGCCGCGTGGCGCGCTGGTCGACTCGGTCGACGCCGCGGGCCCGGCCGCCAAAGCCGGTATCGAGTCCGGCGACATCATCCTCAAGTTCAACGGCAAAGACATTTCGCGTTCGGCCGAGCTGCCGGTATTGGTTGGCGCGGCGACACCGGGCAGCAAGGCGAAAGTCGAAATCTGGCGCAAGGGCGGCACCCGGGAGTTGAGCCTTACGCTGGGCGAGATGAGCAACGAGAAAGTGGCCAGCGACAGCAGCGATGCGACCGACGAAACCGGCGGCAAGCTTGGCTTGGCGCTACGGCCACTGACTGGCGACGAGCGCGCGCAGGTCGCCGGCGGCCACGGCCTGGTCGTCGAGAACGTCGGCGACGGACCGGCGGCGCGCGCGGGCATCCGGCCAGGCGACGTGATCATCTCGGCGAACGGCGAACAGGTGAACAGTGTCGATCAACTGAAGAAACAACTGGGACACACAGGCAAGCGCATCGCGCTGCTGGTGCAGCGCGGCGAGCACCGGATGTTCGTGCCGGTGACGGTCGGCTAGACGCGGCTTCACGCCATGCCTCGACCGGCATGGCGTGAACGCCCTAGGGTCTGTTCTCATTTAGTCGGCGCGTGCGTTGCCGCCAAATGCGGATGATCGCGCGAAGCGAGTCGAAGTGAATGGTCGATCCCTTCACGAGACTCGCGACAAAGCGAGCGCCGCATTTGACGGCAACCCGAAGGGCTGGGTCCTGGCGGGTCGCATGCCGGTGTTGCTCCCTCCTTATGTGGAACAACCACATCGCGTCGGTCGCGCCTAGGCCCGCAACCCGCCAGGGCCCAGCGCACACGTCGCCTAAATGAGAACAGACCCTAGACGTCCTGCCTCTCGTTCCGGTCGAGGTGGTACAGCACGATCACCAGGCCGATGGTGGCGGCGACCAGGAACGCCGGACCGAACAACCAGAACACCAGAGGCACGGCGAAGAAGAAGGCGCGCACGCCGACGGCGAACATGTTGCCGGCGCGGTTGAGCCGCCTAGCCACGCCGGCTGGCGTCAGCGCGGCGGGTTGGTTGTCCCGCATCGGCACGTTGAGCATGAACACGACGTGATTGCTCAAGCGCACGGAAAGGGCAAAAGCAAAGAAAGCGACGATAAAGACGATCAGCAGGCAGAGCACTTTGATGATCCAGAGCTCTGCGGAGTGGGAACCGCCGATGTTGAGGATGTGCCAGCTTTGGCTGATCTTGTCCACCTGCCCGGAAAGCGTCAGCGTGCCCATGATCAGGAAAGTCGAGGTCGACGCCATCAGCGAGGCGCCCATGACGAAATTGCGCAGCGTCTGTACGCCGACGATCTCCATGCCGGGCGTACCCATGAGATGCTCGACCCAGCGCCGGCGGGCGATCTCGTTGACCGCGTGGATGGTGTAGGTCGGATTGCGCCGCCGCTGCCAGAGCAGGAACGCGTAATACGCGGCGACCAGCAGGACGCTGATGAGCATAGCGCCGGCGTCGCGGCCGAATTCGGCGAGCCACGGCATGGACGATGAGGATGTGGCAACCATGGGTTGAGCCTCCAGGGTGGGAGATCCGATTTTAATCTGTAGAATGCCGGCTCCAGGCTTCGTTGGTTTTTGCCATGCCAGACTACAAGAAATTCGCTGCCTACGAGGGGCGGCTGGCGATGGTCGGTTTCGGCTTCATCGGACGCGGCGTACTGCCGCTGCTGTTGCGGCATGTTGCGATCCGTCCTGACCAAATCAGAATCGTCACCGATCACGATTCGCATCGCGATGTCGCGGATGCTTTCGGCGTTTCCATGCGCATCGAGCAGGTCACGCCGCACAACTACCGCCGGATTCTCGAAGAGGAGTTGGGTGCGGGGGATTTTCTGCTCAATCTGTCGATCAATGTCGCCAGCGTCGATCTGATCGCTTGGTGCCAGGAGCACGACGTGCTCTATCTCGACGCCTGCATCGAGCCTTGGGATGGCGGGTACAACGATCCGACGTTGACCCTCCCGCAGCGCTCGAACTATGCGCTGCGCGAAGCGGCCATGGCGCTGCGAAAGATCAAGGGGCGCAACGGACCGACGGCGGTGCTGACGCACGGCGTCAATCCCGGGCTGGTTTCGCATTTCGTCAAGCAGGCGCTGCTCGATATTGCGGCCGCGGTGGGAGACAGCGCGCCGGAACCGCGCGACCGCGCGGGCTGGGCGGCGCTGGCGCAGCGCTTGGGCATCAAGGCCATTCACATCGCCGAGCGCGACACGCAGGCGTCGGCGATTCCCAAACGGCCGGGCGAGTTCGTTAACACCTGGTCGATCGAAGGCTTCGCCGGAGAAGGCTACCAGCCGGCCGAAATCGGCTGGGGCAGTCATGAGCGCCACTGGCCGGACGATGGCCACCGTCACGATCACGGTTGCGATTCCGCCATCTATCTTGAACGGCCCGGCGCGGCGGTTCGCGTGCGCAGCTGGACGCCGCTGGAAGGCCCGTACCACGGATTCCTCATCACCCATGGCGAATCGATTTCGGTCGCCGACTACCTGACCGTGAAGAATGGTGAGCAGGTGGTTTACCGTCCTACCGTTCACTATGCGTACCATCCCTGCGACGACGCCGTATTGTCGATTCACGAACTGGCCGGCAAGAACTGGCAGTTGCAGGCGCGTCGGCGCGAGCTGAGCGCGGAGGACATCGTCGTCGGCATGGACGAACTCGGTGTATTGCTTGCCGGGCATTCGAAGAACGCCTACTGGTACGGTTCGCGTCTCACCAACAAGGAGGCGCGCGAACTCTGTCCGCACAACAATGCCACCAGCCTGCAAACCGCAGTTGGCGTGCTCGGCGGCGTCGTTTGGGCCATGCAGCATCCGGCCGCCGGCATCGTCGATCCCGAGGAAATGGATTACCGCGAAGTCCTCGAAGTTGCGCTGCCGTATCTCGGCGAAATGGCCGGGGTATTCACCGACTGGACGCCGCTGTGCGGGCGCGGCGAACTCTTCCGCGAGGATCTCGACGAAGACGATCCCTGGCAGTTCAAGAACGTGCGGGTCTAGCGCTTCGTTCGTTCATGCCGCTTGGTCGGGCGCCCGCTGTCGCCGCCGGCGGTAGAATGCCGCCAGCTTTGGCGTGTCGCCATAGCTGACTTTTTTGCCGGGAACGAAGCGAAGATGTGGCAACCCGTAGTCGCGATATCCGTTGGCGCCGCCGGGGGCGCGTTGTTGCGCTGGCAACTCGGGGCCAGGCTCAATAGCCTGTTCCCCGCCATTCCGCCCGGCACGCTGGTAGCCAACCTCATCGGCGGCTACATCATCGGCCTGGCCATCGCCTATTTCGCGCAGGCGAGCGACATCGCGCCCGAATGGCGGTTGCTGATCATCACCGGTTTTTGCGGCAGCCTCACCACCTTTTCGACCTTTTCCGCCGAAGTCGTCACCCTGCTCCAGGAAGGCCGGCTGGCGTTGGCCATGGGCGCGGTGAGCATCCACGTCGCCGGCTCGCTCGTCGCCACGCTGGCCGGGCTGGCCACCTGGCAGTTGCTGAAGGCCGCTTGAGGAGAATCGCCATGCAAGGCTATCAGATCACCTTCTTCACGCATCAGGACAAGCGGCACAAGGGCAAGCCGCTGGCCGACTGGCTGGTGCACCTCGCGCAGGAACTCGGCCTTTCAGGTGCAACGCTGATCCCGGGCGGCGAAGGCTTCGGCCAGCACCGCCGCATCCACTCGGCACGCTTCTTCGAACTTGCCGACCAGCCGCAGGAAGTGCTGGTCGCCGCCACCGCCAAGGACACCGAGCGGCTCTTCGAGCGGCTCAAAGCCGAAGGCGTGCATCTGTTCTACGTCAAGACGCCGGTCGAGTTCGGCACGCTCGGCGAGCCCTGAGACCTTCGGGGGGCGGCGCTAACCTCGTTCGCAGCAGATCGGGCCGCTTGCCGGGTTGACCGCATCCGCGGCGATGGCGGTCGCCAGTGCGCGGATTTCCTCGCCGCTGAAGTTCTCGCATAGCCGCCGTCCCAGGTCGGGCGGCAGGCGCACCGTGCAGGGCGTGCCGTCGGGCAGGGTGATGTCGACGCCCATCAGGGTGTGATCCTGTTCGTCCCCGGCCTCGACGATCTCCTGCTGCTCGTCCATCAGGCGGTCGTATTCGTCGTCGAGCGTGTCCTGGAGGTCGTCCGGCAATTCCGTCGGCACGATGACGAGGTAGCCTTCGATCCGGTCCGCTTCGGTCCTGGCCTCCAGGCCATGTTCGGCGACCAAGGCCATGAAACGGTCGCGCAGACCTTCGTCGAAAAAGATGTAGTCGTTCATGTCTCGGCGTGGGTGGATTCGGTGATGTCCCGCAAAGGATAAACGGAAGGTCGTGGCCGGCCAAGCGGAAGCGGTCTACGCTGCCGCGGCGGCGATGCGCGGCATGCGCGCTTCGCGGATCGGCAGGTTGAGGATGGCCGCCGCCGCGGCCAGCGCCATGTCGGCGTACCACATCCACGAGTAGTCGCCGCCGCGGGCGAAGGCGACGCCGCCCAGCCAGGCGCCGAAGAAGCCGCCGACCTGGTGGGTGAACAGCACGAGGCCGAACAACGTGGCGAGATAACGGGTGCCGAACAGCTTGCCGACCAGTCGCGCGGTCGGCGGCACGGTGGCGAGCCAGGTGAAGCCCAACGCGGCGGCGAAGAGGTAGAAGGTCAGATCGGTGCGCGGGCTCATCAGGTAGAGCAGGATCATCACGGCGCGCGAGCCGTACATCCAGAACAGCACCAGCTTGCTGCGATAGTGGCCGACTGCCCAGCCGGCAAAGATACTGCCGACGATGTTGGCCAGCCCGATGATGGCCAGCGACCAGCTCGCCACCGAAGGCGGCAGGCCGCACAGGTTCACTTCGCCCGGCAGGTGGGTGACGAGGAAGGCGATGTGGAAGCCGCAGGTGAAGAAGCCGGCGTGCAGCAGCAGGTAGCTGTCGTCCTTGAATGCGTCTGCGATGGCGCCCTTCAGTCCGCCCGGCGGAGTGGCCGCGTGCAGATGTGGCGTGCCGCCACGGCTGACTTTTCCGATCAGCGGCAGCGCGGCCAGTGCGGCGACGGCCAGCGACCAGAATGCGCCGGCCCAGCCGAAGGCGGCGATCAGGCGCTGCACGACGGGCGCGAAGACGAACTGGCCGAAGGAGCCGCCGGCATTGATGAAGCCCGAGGCAAGGCCCTGGCGGGTCGCCGGCAGTTGCTGCGCGACGGCGCCGAACAGCACCGAGAAGCTGCCGATGCCGGAGCCGACCGCAGTGAAGATGCCGATCGAGAGGATCAGTCCGAACTGGCCGGGGATCAGCGGCGCCAGCGCGCAGCCGCCGGCGAGGATGACGATGCCGGCGACCAGTACACGGCCGGTGCCCCAGCGGTCGGCGACCGCGCCGGCGACGGGTTGCACCGCGCCCCACATCAACTGTGCCACGGCCAGCGCGAAGCTGATGCCGGCGACGCCAAGTCCGGTGGCGGCATCGATGGGCGCGACGAACAGGCCCATGGACTGCCGGATGCCCATGGTGATGAGCATGATCGCGGCCGCGGCAAGCGCGAGCGGCCAGAATCGTTCGGCATTTTCCGACATCCGCGCACGGTACCGGATCGGCCCGCGACGAACAACCATGAACGAGGCGGGGAAATATCCGGCCGCCGCCTTTCCCGTTACCGCCAGCCGCGTGGTCGAGTTGCGGGGCGAGACACCCTGATCGCATCCGGAAAACAAGGTATGCTGATACGACCCCACGTGACGTTTTCGAGAAGCCGAGATGAGCCAACTTCTGACCCTTTCGCGCGCCGCCCAGTTGCTCGGCGTTTCCAGGCATGCGCTGCAAAAGCGGATCCGCGACGGCGAGCTTGCGTCCCAGGACGGCATGGTCGCCAGCAAGGAACTGCTGCGCGCCTATCCCGACATCAAGATCGAGGATTCCGGCGTATTCGAAACGGTTTCGCCTGCCAGCCGCGGTTTCGTCAAGAGCGCCCGCGAGCGCATCCTGCCGACCAAGGAGATACTGGCCCAGCGCCTGTTCGGCCAGGGAAACGAACTGGCCGACGCGCGGCGGAATCTGGCGCACTACCACGACCTTATCGAGGTCTTGCGGGGGAAGGTGAGCGCGCTGGTGCGCGAAAATCCTTCGGCGGAACTCAAGGATATCGAAAAGACGCTCACCGACGGCCTGGCTGCCGTGCTCGGCAGCCAGGATCCGGTCGACCGCGTAGCCGCGATGAACGAAGTGCTGCGCGTCGTGGAAGCGCATGTTCGCGTCAGGCCTTCCGGTCACGAATTTTTCGTCGAGGGATCGGAGAGCATTCTCGATGCCGCGCTGCATGCCGGACTGGCGCCGTCCTACGGATGCGGCAACGGCAATTGCGGCTTGTGCAAGGCGCGCGTGGTCGAAGGTGAAGTGCGGCAGGTGCGCGATTTCGACTATCCGCTTTCGGAGGCCGAGCGTGCGCAGAATTACAAGCTGCTGTGTTCGCACACGGCGGTGACCGACCTGGTGCTGGAGATGGTCGAGGCCGAGACGCCGGCCGATATCCCCGAGCAGCAGATCGTCGCCAAGGTGAAGCAGGTATCGTCGCTCGACGAGCGTACCTTCCTGCTGCACCTGGAATCGCCGCGTACCAACCGGCTGCGCTTTTTGTCCGGCCAGCGCGTGACGCTCGGCATCTACAGCAACCGGGCCGACTTCCGAGGCGACCACGCGATCGCCTCCTGTCCGTGCGACGACCGTAATCTGAGCTTCCATATTTCGCGCGCCCAGGCCGATGCCGGCGATTCCTTCGCCGCCTGCCTGTTCGCCGGCGGCGTGCACGCCGGCGAT
>JBNKCS010000051.1:0-12760 GCA_050287865.1 Rhodocyclaceae bacterium
CGTACCGCCCGTCACCTGCACACGATAACCGCCGCAGTGCGGGCAGCCATCCAGTTTGTCGCTCATCGGCACCGACTGGCTGCAATCCATGCACCAGCCCGTGCCGGGCACATCGATGATCTCCAGCCGCGCGCCGTCGGCGACGCTGTCCTTGACCACCACGTCGAAACAGAAGCGCAGCGATTCCACTTCGACACTGGCCAGTTGGCCGACTTCCACGTAGACCGCGCTGACCCGTTGAATGTTCTCGGCGCGGGCGGCATCTTCGATCAACTGGAGGATGCCTTCGGCCAGGGACATTTCATGCATGGCGGACAACCCGGTGAATCACGGAAGAAGTTCGCATTATCGCAGTTGCGGCAGCTGCCTCCAACGCCATCCGCCGGAACGACTCGCGCCGCCCGCGGCGTTGTGGCAGGATGCCTGACCCAACCCGTTCCTCGCCCCGACCTTGACCGCCTCTTCCCCTCGCCCTGCCCTCGCCGGCGTTGCCTACGGGCTGATCGCCTACGGCATCTGGGGCTTTTTTCCGCTCTACTTCCACCAGCTGGCGGGCGTGCCGCCGGCCGACGTGCTCACCCACCGCGCCTTCTGGGGCTGGATCTTCCTTTGCGTACTGCTCACCGCGCGCGGCGAGTGGCCGAAGATCCAGGCCATCCTGCGCCAGCCGGGGCAGTGGCTGCGCCTGGCCGCCGCCGGCCTGCTGGTCGGCTGCAACTGGCTGGTCTTCCTCTGGGCCGTCGCCAACCATCAGGTGATGGCGTCCAGCCTCGGCTACTTCATCACGCCGCTGGTCAATGTGCTGCTCGGCCTCTTGGTGCTGGGCGAGCGATTGTCCCTGAAAGCCTGGCTGTCGGTGCTGCTCGCTGCCGCGGCGATGATCAACGAGGTCGTGGCCCTGGGCAACCTGCCCTGGGTATCGCTGATACTGGCCGGCACATTCGGCTGCTATGGATTGGTGCGCAAGCAGGTGCCGGTCGGCGCCACCACCGGCCTGTGGTTCGAGACGCTGGCGATGCTGCCGCCCTGCCTGATCTATGTGCTCTGGCAGGGCCAGTCCGGCCACGACACGATGTGGGGCCACGGTGCCGGCGACATGACGCTGCTGGTGCTGGCCGGCGTGCTGACGGCGCTGCCGCTGATGGCCTTCGGCGCCGCCACACAGCGGCTGACGCTGGCTACCGTCGGCATGCTGATGTACATCAACCCGACTTTGCAGTTCGCCACGGCGGTCTGGCTGTTCGGCGAACCGCTGCCGCCGGCGCGCATCGCCACCTTCGCCCTGATCTGGGTCGGCCTGCTGCTTTACGCCTGGAGCGCCTGGGAACAACAGCGGACCGTCAGCCGCGCGGCACAAGCAGACCACCACTGAGGAAGCCGACGCCCGAGGCGCATGGTCGTCGCGGCCTGGTCGAGCGGGTGGCTCCCTTGTCAGGAACCACGGGAAAACAAACGCCGCCGCGAGGGGGACGCCACCTCCGGTTCAGCAGGCTTGGTGGAGCCAGAGCGGCGTGCCGCCACGGCTGACTTTTCCGAAACGTCCGCAGCTTCGGCCGGATCACGGCTCAGCGCGATCAGGCAGGCGCGCGCCGTCAGGCGAGCCGTATCCTGGTCGGCAAACTCCGCCATCGAGGCAAACAGCGGACAGGCCAGGTACTCGCCCAACTCCGGCTCTTCGCCGCCCAGAAAGGCAAACTCGCCGGCCGGGTAGCGGATCATCAAGCGTCGGCCTTCGGGCGCGCCGATCCAGGTTTCGGCCCTGGCGGGGATCAGCAACAGGTTCATGGCCCAGGGCGTCACCAGCACGCCCAGCCACTGGTCGTCATGGATGGCGAAGCCGACGGCTTCGACCTGCAACGCGGAATTGCAAAACGGCAGGCCGGCCATGCGCTCGACCTCGATACGCCGGAATGCCTCTTCGATCTGCGGTGACGGGTTTTGCGCGAAAAGCTTCAGCGCCATGCGCGCACGTCTTCGGTGCCTTGCGCCATCAGTTCCTGCATCAGGCGCAGCGACTCTTCGGCGCGCTCGGGTTCGACCCGTTCGAAGGCGAAGCCGCCGGCCTGGATCAGCACGTAGTCGCCGAGGGCGACTTCTTCCGGCATCAGCAACAGGCTGACCTGGCGCGTCTCGCCGAAGGCTTCGACGGTTGCCAGGTCGCCGTTGATTTCGACGACCCGGGAGGGAACGGCTAGGCACATGCCTTTTCCTTCATGTCGATGCCGCGCGCGGCCAGTTCAGCCACCGCGACGTCGACCATCTCCGGCACACGAGCCGCCACCGCCGGCGTCAGCTCCAGACCCAGTTCGAGGCTTTCCGGTTCGACGCCGATCAGCACCATGTCCTTCGGTTTGTCGCCGATGAATTCGAGGCTGGCCAGCACGTCGCAAATACTGATCTGGTGCGGCGACAGCTTGGAGCGAAAGAACACCGGCACTTCGTCACCCGCGAGCTTGATCAAGCTGCCTGGCGGCTGGCCGCGCTTGACGGCATCGAGCACCACCAGCAGATCGACGCCCGACAACGGTTCCAGCAACTCCATTCCCGCCGTGCCGCCATCAATGATGTCGACACCATCCGGCAGGTCGTAGGCCGCACGCAAGGCCTCGGCGGCATGCACCCCCACGCCTTCGTCGGAAAGGATGGTGTTGCCGATGCCGAGGACGACTGCTTTCATGCCCCCTATCTTACCGGGTGGTCACCTTGACCGCCGAACCTTCCTCATCGGTCAGGTGGATGGCGCAGGCGATGCACGGGTCGAAGGAGTGCACGGTGCGCAGGACTTCGAGCGGCTCATCCGGCTTGGCGACGGGCGTATTCAGCAGCGACGCTTCGTACGGCCCCGGCTCGTCCTTCTCGTTGCGCGGGCAGGCGTTCCAGGTCGACGGCACGACGCACTGGTAATTCTTGATCTTGCCGTCTTCGATGACCACCCAGTGCGACAGCGCTCCACGCGGCGCTTCGTGGAAACCGACGCCGGAGATTTCGCCCTTCGGGAATACCGGCTTGTTGAAGGTCGTGACGTCGCCCTTGGCGATGTTGGCCAGCAGCAGGTTCCATTGATTGGACAGTTCGTCCACCGACACGGCGCAGCGCACCGCCCGCGCGGCGTGACGGCCGATGGTCGAATGCATGGCATCGAGACCGACCTTGGTCTTGGCCAGTGCGGAGACGGTGTCGAGCGCGGCGGTCGCATACTTCTTGGTCGGCTCGTGGCCGGCGGCCAAACCGCACAGCACGTTGGCCAGCGGCCCGACCTGGGCAACCTTGCCGTAGAAGGTCGGCGACTTCAGCCAGGAATACTTTTCGTTTTCCTTGAAGTCGGTGTAGTTCGGCTTGGTCTCGCCCTCGAAGGGGTGCAAGGGCTTTTGCTCGCTGTAGTTGTACCAGGAGTGCTTGATCGATTCCTCGACGCCCTTGACGAAGAACTCGTCGCCGAACTTCGCGATCGGCTTGTAGGTGGAGAGGTCCTTGGCGGTGATGAATCCGCCCGGCACGGCGAACTGCGTGCCCTTGGAATCGAGCGGCACGTCGGGCACCGACAGGTAGTTGGTGACACCCTCGCCAACCTTCGTCCAGTCGGCATAGAAGGCGCCGACCGCGGCGACATCGATCAAATAGACGTTCTTGACGAAATCGGCCAGTTCGTCGATCCAGGCCTTGAGGGCGAGCAGGCGTTCGACGGTCAGCACGGACTGCGAGTCGGTGGCGATCGGATTGGCGACGCCGCCGACGGCCAGATTCTGGATGTGCGGCGTCTTGGAACCCAGTACGGAAACGATCTTGTTGGCCTTGCGCTGGATATCCAGCGCCTGCAGGTAGTGCGCCACGGCCAGCAGGTTAACCTCGGGCGGCAGCTTCATTGCCGGATGACCCCAGTAGCCGTTGGTGAAGATGCCGAGTTGGCCACCGCTGACGAAGCCGGCCAGCCGTTCCTTGGTCGCGCGCATTTCATGCTTGCCGTTGAGCTTCCAGGACGACAGGCTTTCAGCCAGGCTGGCGGTCTTGTCCGGATCGGCCTTCAGGGCCGAGGTGACGTCGACCCAGTCGAGCGCGGACAGGTGGTAGAAATGAACGATGTGGTCGTGCACCGTGTGCGCCAGCATGATCAGGTTGCGGATGTACTGGGCGTTGAGCGGCACTTCCAGTTGCAGGGCGTTTTCGACCGCGCGCACCGAGGTGATCGCATGCACGGTGGTACAGACGCCGCAGATGCGCTGGGTGATGGTCCAGGCGTCACGCGGATCGCGGCCGAGCAGGATCAGCTCGACGCCACGCCACATCTGGCCGGACGACCAGGCCTTCTTGACCCGTCCGCCATCGACGTCGACGTCGATGCGCAGATGCCCTTCGATGCGGGTGATGGGATCGATGGTAATGCGTGCCATTGTTCTTCTCCGTCAGGAATGGGCGGCTTCGCGCGGCAGAACCGGGAAGCGGCGGGTAATGATGATGTAGCCGAGAACCTCGATGGCGAACATGCCGACCGTGACCATGAGTTCCGGGAAGCTGGGGAAATAGTGGAAACCGTCGCCGGTTTCGTAGCCGATCAGGAAGCCGTTGATGCGCAGCAACGCCCCGCCGAGCATCAGCGCGATGCCGGCCAGGAACAACCGGGCGGGATTGCGGCGATCGGCTTCGCGGCCGATGAGCGCGAACGGCACCAGGAAGCAGGCGGTTTCTAGCCAGAACATGAAGGCTTCCAGGGTAGCGGTGAAGGCGCTGCCCAACGCGCCACGCATCAGCAGGTCGCCGAAGCGGACCACGAGGTAGGCGGCGAGGAAGCCAAGCATGATCTTGGACAACGGCGTGAGCAGATGCGTCTCGATCTTGCGCCGGTAGGCGCTCGATGCGACGCAGGACTCGAACAGCACGACCGCGTAGCCCATGGTCACCGCGGTCAGCAGGTAGAGCAGCGGTTCCATCGGCGTTTTCCAGAGCGGATGGATCTGGATGCCCATGACCACCAGCAGGGTGCCGAGCGAGGACTGGTGCATCATCGGCAGCACGGTCCCGAGCGCGATGACGAAGAACATCACCCTGGACAGCTTGCGCTTGGTGTCGTGCCTGCCCATCTGCTCCAGGAAAGTCGGCGAAAACTCGATCCACATGACGATGATGTAGGCCGTGATGCAGATGGCCACTTCGAACATCACCGAATTGAGGTTCACCGAGCCGGGCCAGAACATGTTCCAAACGTTCCACCAGCGACCGAGGTCGAAGATGACGCCAACGCCCGCCAGGGTGTAGCCGAACAGACTCGCCAGCAGGGCCGGTCTCACCAGTGGGTGGTATTCGCCCCGGTTGAAGATGTAGACCAGCATCGCCACGGAAAAACCACCGCAGGCGAAAGCCGAGCCGATCACCACGTCGACCACCACCCAGACGCCCCAGGGGTAGCCGTTGTTCAGGTTGGTGACTGAACCGAGGCCGAAGATGAAGCGGACCAGCAGGATGGTCGCCATGACGGCGATCAGGACGCTGGCGGTGAAGGTTGTGACGTTGAACAGGCGACCGCCGACGGGCGCGGGAGCTGCGTGCGTATGATCGGCCATGCTCAGTCCTCCTTCCCTTGGTCTTCGCCATCGTCAGGCTTGACGTTGCGCTTGGCGGCGAAGGTCATCACACCAAGTACGGCGAAAGGCATCAGCAGGTTGCTGTAGAGGGTGTGCTGGATCGTCTCCGACAGCGCCGCTGCTGATTCGGGCGGCAGGTTGGGCATGCCCACCTTCTGGAAATCCACCGCCGAGAGCTTCAGCACCTGGGTGCCACCGTACTCGTGCTCGCCATAGACGTGCTGGAGGTAGTTGCCGACTGGCCCCTCGTAGCTCTGGTCGACGCCGCCCAGCTTGCCGCGCGGATAGACGGTCTTGCTGCCTGGTTTGAGCGCCAAGCGCCGCTTGGCTTCGGCCAGCAGGTCGCTGGTCCTGCCGTAGAGCGTCGCGCCGGTCGGGCAGACTTCCGCACAGGCCGAGTAGTGGCCTTCGTCGTAGCGCTGCCGGCACAACTCGCACTTGCCAATCTTGCCGGTGGGCGAATCGAACTGATACTTGGGAATGCCGAACGGGCAGGCGGCGACACAGTAGCGGCAACCGATGCAGCGGTCCGGGTTGTAGCCGACGATACCGTTCTCGGGATTCTTGGTCATCGCCGAGACCGGACAGGCCGATACGCAGGAAGGATCGGCACAGTGCATGCACGACACCTTCATGAACGAGAACCCATTGACCTCCTGGTCTTTGGTGTCCATCGTGCCGTTGCGATACATCTTGATGATGTTGAAGGTATGGCCGTCGGTATCGAGCGGCGTATCCCACAACTGATCCTGCGTGGAGAACACCGGCGGATTGCCGTTGGCCTCTTTGCAGGCGGCGACGCAGGCCTTGCAGCCGATGCACAGCGTCGCGTCATAGAGCAGACCCAGCGCCTCCGGCGGACGTTCTTTGGTTGCGCGGGCGCAGGCGGGTTCGGAGGCGACGCCAGCGGTCAGCGCCGCTCCTCCTGCCAGAACGCCCCTGAGGAAATCACGACGATTGGCCATGATCAAACCTCCGACTTGGTGTCGCGGGCCGCGTCAGTAGCCTTTTCGAGTTCTTCGGCCTTGTGCGACAAGCCCATGTTGCGCGTCAGCATGGCCGCGCCACCCGCTGCGGCACCGGCAATGGCCGCCAACGCGGCCGCGGCGGCGAAGGAAGCGCCCTTGCCCTGATCCTCGACGATGCGCGGATATTGCTGCGGCGGCACCGCGTTCTTCAACTTGGCCAACGAGTGGATCGGCTTGGTGAAGCCGATGCCCTGCTCGGTACAACCGATACAGGGATGGCCGCAACCGACCGGCCAGTTGTTCTCACCGACGTCGCCGAAGCCGATCGCCGGGCAGTTGGCGTAAGTCTCCGGCCCTTTGCAGCCGAGCTTGTAGAGGCAGTAGCCCTTGCGGTGACCTTCGTCGCCGAAAGCCATGGCGAAACGGCCGGCGTCGAAGTGGGCGCGCCGCTCGCAGTTTTCATGGATCAGCCGGCCGTAGGCAAACAACGGCCGGCCCAGCTTGTCGGTGGCAGGCAGCTTGCCGAAGGTCAGGAAATGGACCGCCGTCGAAAGGAAGTTGTACGGGTTGGGCGGACAACCGGGAATCGTCACCACCGGCTTGCCCAGGATTTCCGCAACGCCGGAAGAACCCGTCGGGCTCGAGTCGGCGCCGGCGAGCGAAGGAATTGTCGAGGGCATGCCGCCCCACGAGGCGCAGGAGCCGATGGCAATAACCGCCGCGGCGTCGGCCGCACATTCCTTGACCATGTCGATCGCCGTCTGGCCACCAACTTTGCAATAGATACCGTCTGCCTTGGTCGGAATCGCGCCTTCGACAACCAGGATGTATTTGCCCTTGTTGGCGGCCATCGCGTCCCTGCGCGCCTTCTCGGCCTGGTGCCCCGCAGCGGCCATCAGGGTTTCATGGTAGTCGAGCGAGATGACGTCGAGGATCAGCTTCTCCAGCGTCGGGTGTTCGGCACGCAACAGCGACTCCGAGCAACCCGTACATTCCTGAAAGTGCAGCCAGATGACCGACGGTCGTTGCGCCTTGGCCACCGCTTTGGCGATCGCCGCCTCGGCACCCGCCGGCAGGCCGAGCGTGCCTGCCGTCGCGGCGCAAATCGTCAGGAATTCCCGTCGGGAAACCCCGGTTCGGCGCTCAACTTCCTCGGCGGCGCGTTCGGCATCGAAAATGAAACTGTGCCCCATTGCATTCTCCTCCCGTGCAAGGTGTGGACCAATTTTGTTGGCGAATTAGGATAGGGATACCGAGCCAAAAAGTTTTGATCCAAGTCATAAGCAGAACAAATGCTTTTATTAGCGAGTAATGTGTGCAAAATAGACTTGCGTGACGCGATGCAACAAGCGGAGACTCGAATGCCGGAATCCCAACAGAACATCCTGGCCAACATCCTTGACAGTCACCGTCGGGACGGCACCCGCCTGATGCAGATCCTGCGCGAAACGCAGGAAGCGCTGGGCTGGCTGTCCCCGGAAACCATCACGGCCATCGCCAAGGGAATCGGCTGGCCGCGTGCCCGCGTGGAAGGCCCGGCCGGGTTCTACAGCTTCTTCCACATCGAGCCGAAGGGGCAATACCGCGTCCTCTGGAGCGACAACATCACCGATCGCATGCTCGGTAACACGGATCTCATGCAGGCGATGTGCCGGAAACTCTGGCTCGAACCGGGCCGCGTTTCAGAAGACGGGCTGGTGTCGGTCGACACCACCTCGTGCACCGGCATGTGCGACCAGGGGCCGGCGGTGCTGGTCAACTACCGGGCCATCACGCGCATGACACCGGAGCGCGTCGTGCAGATGGCGGAACTGATACAGCAACAGGTGCCGCTCACGAAATGGCCGCCCGAGTGGTTCAGCATCGAAGACAACGTGCGCCGCGCCGACATTCTGCTGAACAACGCGATGCCGCCAGGCGAAGCGCTGAGGGCTGCGCTGATGCGAGCCGCCGATCAGGAAAGCGCCGCCAATGCCCGTTCATGGCGCGAAGGCGTCGACGCTGCAGCCCACGGCCCCTCCGCAGTTCTGGAAGAAATCAAGAGATCGAACCTGCGCGGACGCGGCGGCGCCGGCTTCACGACCGGCATCAAGTGGGAAGCCTGCCGGCATGCGCCAGGCGACGAGCGCTACGTGGTTTGCAATGCCGACGAAGGCGAACCGGGCACCTTCAAGGACCGCGTGCTGCTGACCCGGCAGGCGGATCTGGTCTTCGAAGGCATGACCGTCGCCGCCTACGCCATCGGCGCGAAGAAGGGCTATGTCTACCTGCGCGGCGAATACCGCTATCTGCTCGAGCCCCTAAACTCAGTCCTGGCGGCACGCCGGAAGGCCAGCCTGCTGGGCGCCCGACTCCTCGGCCAGGAGGGTTTCGACTTCGACATCGAAGTGCATCTCGGTGCCGGCGCCTACGTCTGCGGCGAGGAATCCGCGCTGATCGAATCGCTGGAAGGCAAACGCGGCGTGCCGCGCAACCGCCCGCCCTACCCGGTCACCGCCGGCTTCCTCGGCAAGCCGACGGTGGTGAACAATGTCGAAACCTTCGCTGCGGCGGCATTGATCGCGGCCAAGGGCGGCGACTGGTATCGCGGCATCGGCACCGCCAAGTCGGCAGGCACCAAGCTGCTTTCGGTATCGGGCGACGTCGCGCGGCCAGGCATCTACGAATATCCGTTCGGCGTGACCGTTGCGGAAGTGCTGGCCGACGCCGGCGCGACTGACACGCAGGCGGTACAGGTTTCCGGCCCCTCGGGCATTTGCATTGCCGACGACGAGTTCGGCCGCCGCATCGCCTTCGAGGACATCCCGACTGCCGGCGCCTTCATGGTCTTCGACCGCAGTCGCGACATGTTCGAGGTGGCACGCAACTTCGCCCAGTTCTTCGCCCACGAGTCCTGCGGCTTCTGCACGCCCTGCCGCGTCGGCACCACGCTGCTGAAGAACCTGATGGACAAAATCGCCAACGGTCACGGCACGCAGGTCGACATCAACGAAATATTCCAGGTCTCACGGGTCATGCAGATGGCGGCCCATTGCGGCCTCGGCCACACGGCGCCGCACCCGCTGCTCGATACGCTGGAAAAATTCCGGCCGGCCTACGAGCGACGCTTGAAGAACCTCACCTTCCAGCCGGCCTTCGACCTCGATGGCGCGCTTGCCCAGGCACGCCAGATGACCGGCCGCGACGATCTGGCCGCCCACCTGGAGAATGCCGAATGAACAATGTATTCACCATCGACGGCCAGGAGATTCCCTTCGAACCCGGCCAGAGCGTGATGCAGGCCGCGCTGACCGCCGGCGTCTTCGTCCCGCACCTTTGCTATCACCCCGAGTTCCGCCCGCATGGCAGCTGCAAGCTGTGCACGATGAAGGTCAATGGCCGCCCGGCCACTTCCTGCACCCTGCCCGCGGCACCGGGAATGGAAGTCGAAAACAACACCGCGGAAATCAACGACCAACGCCGCCTGCTGATCCAGATGCTGCTGGTCGAAGGCAATCATTTCTGCCCCTCGTGCGAGAAGAGCGGCAACTGCAAGTTGCAGGCGCTCGGCTACGCGCTGGGTGTGATGTCGCCGCACTTCACCGAGTTCTTTCCCGACCGGCCGGTGGACTTCTCGCATCCGGAAATGCTGCTCGACTTCAACCGCTGCATCCTCTGCGAGCTGTGCATCCGCGCCAGTGCCGAAGTCGACAAGAAGAACGTCTTTGCGCTTTCGGGGCGCGGCTTGAAGAAACACCTGATCGTCAATGCCGAATCGGGGCGTCTCGCCGACACTGACTTTGCGGTCACCGACAAGGCCGCCGAGGTTTGCCCGGTCGGCGTGATCCTGAGGAAGAGACGCGGCTTCACGGTGCCGATCGGCAAGCGAATCTACGACCTGAAACCGATCAACGAGCAGGTCGAACGCTTCAAGCCGGTCGCCACCGCGGGCTCGGCCGCAAAGGAGAACGCCAGATGAGCGCGCCGAACGCCAAATTACGCGTCGCCACGACCAGCCTGGCCGGGTGTTTCGGCTGCCACATGTCCTTCCTCGACATCGACGAGCGCATCCTCCAGCTCGTCGACCTGGTCGAATTCGACCGCTCGCCGATCACCGACATCAAGCACTGCGGGCCCTGCGATCTCGGTCTGGTCGAAGGCGGCGTCTGTAACGCGGAGAACGTGCATGTGCTGCGCGAGTTCCGCGCCAACTGCAAGATCCTGGTCGCGGTCGGCGCCTGCGCGGTCAATGGCGGCCTGCCCGCGCAGCGCAACCACCTCGACCTGCGCGACATCCTCGAAGAAGTGTACGAGACCGAAGGCGGCCTGGCGCGCGGCAGCAAGATCCCCAACGATCCGGAGCTGCCGCTGCCGCTCGACAAGGTGCACCCAATCCACGAGGTGGTGAAGATCGACTACTTCCTGCCCGGCTGCCCGCCGCCCGCGGACGCCATCTGGAAATTCCTCACCGACCTGATCGCCGGCCGCACGCCCGTGATGGGCCACGGCCTGCTGCATTACGACTGAGCCCAAAACGACCATGAGCTTCGAACTTGAAACCGCCACGAATCCCGAACAATTGAGACGCGTCGCCATCGAACCCGTATCGCGCGTCGAGGGCCACGGCAAGGTCACCATCCTGCTCGACGACGACAATCACGTGCATCAGGTACGCCTGCACATCGTCGAGTTCCGCGGCTTCGAGCGCTTCATCCAGGGCCGTCCCTATTGGGAAGTGCCGGTGATGGTGCAACGGCTGTGCGGCATCTGCCCGGTCTCGCACCACCTCGCCGCTTCCAAGGCGATGGACATGGTACTGGGCATCAAGCTCACTCCGACCGCCGAGAAGGTTCGCCGCCTGATGCACTACGGCCAGATCCTGCAATCGCACGCCCTGCATTTCTTCCACCTCTCGTCGCCCGACCTGTTGTTCGGCTTCGGCTCCGACGTGGCCAAACGTAATGTCGTCGGCGTGATCGCCGCCGATCCGGAAACGGCCAAGAAGGGCGTACTGCTCCGCAAGTTCGGCCAGGAAGTGATCCGCATGACCGCCGGCAAGCGCGTGCACGGCACCGGCTCGATACCGGGAGGCGTCAACAAGTCGCTCTCGACCGAAGATCGCGAAGCCTTGCGCAAGGACATCTACCAGATGGTGGCCTGGAGCCGCGAAGCGGTGCACATGATCCGCGGCCTGTTCGAGCGGAATCTTGCCGAGTACAACGCCTTCGGGCGCTTTACCGCGCAGTCGATGAGCCTGGTACGTGCCGACGGCGCGATGGATCTCTACCATGGCGGACTGCGCGCGCGCGACGCGGCGGGCAAGACGCTCTTCGACCACTTCGACTACAGCCGCTACTGGGACGTGATCGCCGAGGAAGTGAAGCCCTGGTCGTACATGAAGTTCCCGTTTTTCAAGAGTCAGGGAGCGGACGATGGCTGGTACCGGGTCGGGCCGCTGACGCGCGTCGCCAACTGCGATTTCATTTCAACGCCGCTGGCCGATCGCGAGCGCCAGGAATTCCTCGCTTACGACGGCGGCAGCGCGGCGGGCGCGACGCTCGGCTACCACTGGGCGCGCATGATCGAGATGCTGCACGCCGCCGAGACCATCAAGGATCTGTTGAACGACGACGACATCGTCGGCACAGACCTGATGGCCCCGCCCGGCGAACGGCAGGAGCGCGGCGTCGGCGTCATCGAAGCGCCGCGCGGCACGCTGATCCA
This sequence comes from Rhodocyclaceae bacterium, assembly GCA_050287865.1. Taxonomy (GTDB): domain Bacteria; phylum Pseudomonadota; class Gammaproteobacteria; order Burkholderiales; family Rhodocyclaceae; genus Fen-999. Next base: position 12,248 of record JBNKCS010000051.1, read on the forward strand.
CCACTACCGCGTCAACGAAAACGACGAGGTCTTCCGCGCCAACCTGATAGTCTCGACAACGCACAACAATCAGGCGATGAACGAGGCGATCCGGCAGGTGGCGCGCCAGTATCTGGACGGCCACGAAGTCACCGAGGGTTTGCTCAACCACATCGAAGTCGCCATTCGCTGCTTCGATCCCTGCCTCTCGTGCGCCACGCATGCGCTCGGCCAGATGCCGCTCGAAGTGGAAATAGTCAGCCGTGACGGCACGCCACTCGACAGCATGATGCGCGACGCGCGCGGCATCTGCTCACGGAATTGACCGCGCCGATACTGGTTTTCGGCTGGGGCAACCCCGGCCGCGGCGACGATGCGCTCGGCCCGCTGTTCGTCGAGCGCATCGAGGCCGGCGCCGACCTGGTGTCGGGGTGGAAGCAGCGGCGCCACGACCCGATCGGCAAGACGGCGCCCTCGAAGATCTTCAACGCGGTGGTCCGCCGGGTCAGCGGCGTGCAGCTGCGCGACTTCAAC
>JBNKCS010000052.1:0-12697 GCA_050287865.1 Rhodocyclaceae bacterium
GAAAGCGCAGGGGGCCGACGACATCGTCGTCTTCGTCGGCGGCGTGGTGCCGGCGCAGGACTACGAGTTCCTCGAAAAGGCGGGCGCCGCAGGCATCTTCGGGCCGGGCACGCCGATCCCGGAGGCCGCGCACAAGGTGTTGCGCGCCATCTGCTGCAAGCACGCTGCGCCGACTGCGTAGGCTTGGCGTACCGCCATGACTGACTTTTCCCTGGCCGCGGAGGATCGCGAACTCGCAGACGGACTGCGTGCCGGGGAGCGCCGCGCCCTCGCGAAGGCCATCACCCTGATCGAGTCGGTCAAGCCCGAGCATCAGGCGCGCGCCGCCGCCTTGCTCGACTATCTGCTTCAGCATACGGGCAAGTCGATTCGTCTGGGCATCACCGGCGTGCCGGGCGTCGGCAAATCGACCTTCATCGAAACGCTCGGCCTGGACCTGATTGCGCTGGGGCATCGCGTTGCAGTGCTGGCGGTCGACCCGTCGTCGTCGGTAACGGGTGGTTCCATCCTTGGCGACAAGACGCGCATGGAGCAGTTGTCGATGCGTGAGGAAGCCTTCATTCGTCCGTCGCCTTCATCGGGTTCGCTGGGCGGGGTTGCCGAGAAAACACGCGAAGCGATGCTGCTTTGCGAAGCGGCCGGCTTCGACGTGATCATCGTCGAGACCGTCGGCGTGGGGCAAAGCGAGACGACCGTCGCGGGTATGACCGACTGCTTCGTCCTGCTGCAACTGCCCAATGCCGGCGACGACCTGCAGGCAATCAAGAAAGGCGTGGTCGAACTGGCCGACATCGTCGTCTACAACAAGGCCGACATCGATCCGGTAGCCGCCGAGCGAGCCGCCGCGCAGATGCGCAGCGCACTGGCGATGCTGCGGCCTTCGTCGGCGAACTGGCCGCCGCCGGTACTGACGGTCAGCGCGGCACGGCGTACTCCCACGGGGATTCCCTCCGGTCACGCCATGGCTGACTTTTGGACCGGGGTGACGCAATATCGCGACTCGATGATCGCGTCGGGTGAATTCGCCGCCAAGCGCCGGCATCAGGCGCTGGCGTGGATGTGGCAACTGATCGACTCCGGTCTGCGCCAACGGTTCCACCAGCATCCCGCGGTCAAGACGGCCCTGCCCGACCTGACGCGCGCCGTCGAAGCCGGCGCGACGACACCGGCCGCCGCCGCCGCGACGCTGCTGGCGATGCCGGGACACGATTAAGACAAACTGAAATTCGACTGAGAGAGTGGAGCAACAAGATGCATGACATCATTCAGCAACTCGATAACAAGCGTGCGGCAGCGCGCCTGGGCGGTGGCCAACGGCGCATCGATAGCCAGCACAAAAAGGGCAAGCTCACTGCCCGCGAACGCATCGAACTGCTGCTCGACGAAGGCACCTTCGAAGAGTGGGACATGTTCAAGGAACACCGCTGCGTAGACTTCGGCATGGCGGAACAGAAGGTGCCCGGCGACGGCGTCGTGACCGGCTACGGCACCATCAACGGCCGCATGGTGTTCGTCTTCTCCCAGGACTTCACGGTGTTTGGCGGCGCGCTTTCCGAGGCGCATGCAGAGAAGATCTGCAAGATCATGGACAAGGCGATGCAGGTCGGAGCCCCGGTGATCGGCCTCAACGACTCGGGTGGCGCGCGCATCCAGGAAGGCGTTGCGGCGCTCGGCGGTTACGCCGAAGTGTTCCAGCGCAACGTGATGGCCTCCGGCGTCGTGCCGCAGATTTCCATGATCATGGGTCCCTGCGCTGGTGGCGCGGTGTACTCGCCGGCGATGACCGACTTCATCTTCATGGTCAAGGACAGTTCCTACATGTTCGTCACCGGCCCGGAAGTGGTGAAGACAGTGACGCACGAGGAAGTGACGGCCGAGGAACTCGGCGGCGCCGTGACGCACACCAGCAAGTCCGGCGTGGCCGACCGCGCCTTCGAGAACGACGTCGATGCGCTGCTGATGCTGCGGCGTTTCTTCAACTATCTGCCGCTCAACAACAAGGAAAAAGCGCCGATCCGGCCGTCGCAGGACCCGGCCGATCGCCTCGACATGTCGCTCGACACGCTGGTGCCGGACAACGCGAACAAACCCTACGACATCAAGGAACTGATCTTCAAGACGGTCGATGACGGCGACTTTTTCGAGATCCAGCCCGATCACGCGAAGAACATCGTGATCGGTTTTGCGCGCATGGAAGGCCAGACGGTCGGCATCGTCGCCAACCAGCCGATGGTGCTGGCCGGTTGCCTGGACATCAAGTCCGCCATCAAGGCCGGCCGCTTCGTGCGCTTCTGCGATGCCTTCAACATCCCGATCATCACCTTCGTCGATGTGCCCGGCTTCATGCCCGGCACCGCGCAGGAATACGGCGGCATCATCAAGCATGGCGCCAAGCTGCTCTACGCCTACGCCGAATGCACCGTGCCGAAGATCACACTGATTACGCGCAAGGCCTACGGCGGCGCCTACGACGTTATGGCGTCGAAGCACCTGCGCGGCGACGTGAACTTCGCCTGGCCGTCGTCGGAAATCGCGGTGATGGGTCCGAAAGGCGCGGTCGAGATCATTTTCCGCGAGGAAAAGAACGACCCGGACAAAGTATCTGCGCGCGAGGCCGAGTACAAGGCCAAGTTCGCCAACCCGTTTGTGGCGGGCGCGCGTGGTTTCATCGACGACGTCATCCAGCCGCACGAGACGCGCAAGCGCATTTGCCGCTCGCTGGTGATGCTGCGGAACAAGAAGATCGAAAATCCGTGGCGTAAACACGGCAACATCCCCCTCTGAACGAGTTTGGCATCGTGAATCGCTGCGTTGGCCGCGTAGTCCGCTTCCTCGCCGTGCAAGAGCACTGTCTCGTCGCGGACTCCTTTCCGCCTTGCGCTTCATGCGCCAAATCGTCCATAGGCCTTTCTCCGAGTTGAGGAATAAGAAATGTTCAAGAAAATCCTGATCGCAAACCGGGGCGAAATTGCCTGCCGCGTCATCAAATCCGCCCGCAGGATGGGCATCAAGACCGTCGCCGTCTATTCCGAAGCCGACAAGGACGCCATGCACGTTGAGATGGCCGACGAGTCGGTCTGCATCGGCCCGGCGCCTTCGAAGGAAAGCTATCTGGTCGCGGACAAGATCATCGCCGCCTGCAAGGAAACCGGGGCCGAGGCGGTGCACCCCGGCTACGGCTTCCTGTCGGAAAACGAAGTCTTCTCGCGGACGCTGGAAGAACAGGGCATCATCTTCATCGGCCCGAAGCACTACTCGGTCGCCGCGATGGGCGACAAGATCGCATCGAAGAAGCTGGCGCTGGAAGCCAAGGTCAACGTCATTCCCGGCTACAACGATGCCATCGACACGACGGAGCAGGCGGTCGAGATCGCCAAGGGCATCGGCTATCCGGTCATGATCAAGGCGTCCGCCGGCGGTGGCGGCAAGGGCCTGCGCGTTGCCTTCAACGACCAGGAAGCCGCGGAGGGTTTTGCCTCCTGCAAGACCGAAGCGAAGAACGCCTTCGGCGACGACCGCATCTTCATCGAGAAGTACGTCGAAGAGCCGCGCCACATCGAAATCCAGGTGCTCGGCGATGCCCATGGCAACTGTGTCTACCTGCACGAACGCGAATGCTCGATCCAGCGTCGGCACCAGAAGGTGATCGAAGAAGCGCCGTCGCCTTTCCTCGACGCGGCCACGCGCAAGGCGATGGGCGAGCAGGCCGTGGCGCTGGCCAAGGCGGTCAACTACCAGTCGGCCGGTACCGTCGAGTTCGTGGTCGGCGGCAAGGACAAGAGCTTCTACTTCCTGGAGATGAACACCCGCCTGCAGGTCGAGCACCCGGTGACGGAAATGATCACCGGCTACGACCTCGTCGAGCTGATGATTCGCGTCGCCGCCGGCGAGAAGCTGCCTTTCGGCCAGCAGGACATTCCGCTCAACGGCTGGGCCATGGAGTGCCGCATCAACGCCGAAGACCCGTTCCGCAACTTCCTGCCCTCGACCGGCCGCCTGATCAAGTTTGCGCCGCCGACCGAGTTGCCAGGCGCTGTGCGCGTCGACACCGGCGTGTATGAGGGCGGCGAGATTTCGATGTACTACGATTCGATGATCGCCAAGCTGATCGTGCATGGCGCCAATCGCGAGCAGGCCATTGCCCGCATGCGCGATGCGCTGAATGCATTCGTGATTCGCGGCGTCGCCTCGAATATCGCGTTTCAGGCGGCACTGATGAAGAATCCCCGCTTCGTTTCCGGCAACTTCAACACCGGCCTGATCGGCGAGGAATATCCGAAGGGCTTCAACGCCGTGGATGTCGTGCACGACGACCCGGTCATGCTCATCGCGGTGGCGGCCGCCATGCATCGCCAATATCTGGCGCGCAATTCACGCATCAGCGGCCAGATGCCGGGGCACGAGTTCAAGCCGGGCGCCGATTTCGTCGTTCGCCTCGACGACGGCGCCGACCACGAGGTGGCGGTCACGCCGGCAGAAGGCGGCTGGGATGTCAGCTTCGCGGGCAAACGTCACCAAATCCGCAGCGAGTGGCAGTTCGGCCGGATCATCTATCAGGGCACGTTCGACAACGAGCCGTTCTGCATGCAGGTCGAGCGGCGCGGCCTCAAATACCGGCTGTTCCACTGGGGCACGCAGATGGACCTGATGGTGATGACGGCGCGCGCCGCACACCTGCAGTCGCTGATGCCGCACAAGGCGCCGCCCGACATGTCGAAGTTCCTGCTGTCGCCGATGCCCGGGCTGCTGACCCAGATTGCCGTGCAGCCTGGCCAGGAGGTCAAGGCTGGCGAGGTGCTGGCCAAGATCGAAGCCATGAAGATGGAGAACGTCCTCAAGGCCGAGCGCGATTGCGTAGTGGACAGGCTGATGGCCAATTCCGGCGAGTCGCTGGCGGTGGATCAGCCAATCCTCGCGTTCCGCTAGCACAGGGACAACCACGGCCAGGTGGTGGTCATGTTGCGCAAATAGTGGATAATCCCCGCAAGCGTCCGAGACAACCACCATCATGGCCGTGAAACAGCCACCGACAAGTCCTGATCCGCGCAGTCGCACGAGCCGCAAGCCAGGCTCTGCCCCGCCGTTGGCTGGCAACGGCAAACGGTCGCCGGTACACGGTTTGAGCACTATCGAGCTGCTGGCGAAGATCAATGCACTCGATTGGGATCCGACCGTCGTTCCGTCGGCGGCAACGCCGGAGGCCGAGGGTGCCGCTCCCCAATCGGCGTCTTTGCAGTACTGGCGATGGACCTGGCTGATGGCGGGCGCCGGGGCCTTGCTTTTCGCGCTTGCAATCGGGCTCTATTTCGCGTTTTCGCCCCTCAAGCCGACCGGCGCTACCGCCGGAGCGAAGACTTTGGCGGCGACGCCGGTATCGTCGCCGATCGAGCCCATCCGCGATCCGCAGCCGTCGGGCGGTGCCGGCGACCTGGCGACGCCGGCCGCATTACAAGACGAGGTTGTTGCCGAACCGCCGGTCAATGTGGCTGACGAGAAGGCGCAGCGTCGGGCGGACAGGAAGCGACGCGCCGCCGCTGCGAAACGTGAGCGCGAACGGCTTCAGGCGGAAGAGGCGAGGTTGCTTGCGGAGCGTCGGGCGGCAGAAGCGGCGGCGGCTGCCGCACGCGAGAAGGCTGCTCAAGCAAAATCCCCGGCGTCGCCGCGGGAGCTGTGCGCGGGAGAGGGCAACATATTTGCCCGCGGGATCTGCGAATCGCAAGCCTGCGCCAAACCGGAATGGAGCCGCCATCCGTTCTGCGTCAAACGGCTCCAGAAGCAGTTGCGCGCACTCGGTTCGGGCGCCTGATACGCTGGCGGTCGGTTCGTTTCAGGTAGGGTGACATCATGAGGCTGGACAACGAGCAGGAAAGCACCAACGTCGAGGATAGGCGCGGCAGGCGCATGCCCGGCGGCAGGGCTGGTGGCATCGGCATCGGTACCATCGTCCTGGCGCTGGCGGCCAGTTGGATCTTTGGTATCGATCCCGGTACCGTCATTGGCATCGCGACTCAGATGCAGGGTAGTGCCCCGACGCAAGATGTTCCGGCGGGGCCGCCGCCCGCCAACGATGAAACGGCGCGCTTCGTCAGCAAGGTGCTCGGTTCGACGGAGCGTACCTGGCAGGCCCAATTCCAGCGCGGCGGCCGGCAGTATGCCAACCCGAAGCTCGTGCTCTTTTCGGGTGCCACGCCGACGGCTTGCGGAACCGGACAATCCGCGATGGGCCCGTTCTACTGCCCTCTGGACAGCAAGGTCTACATCGATCTGGCGTTCTTCCAGGAAATGAAGGACCGCTTTCGAGTGTCGGGGGACTTCGCCCAGGCCTATGTGCTTGCGCACGAAGTCGGGCACCACGTTCAGCATTTGCTCGGCATTTCCGACAAGGTTCACGCCGCGCAGCAGGCGGCGCGCAGCGAGGCGCAGGCGAACGCGCTGTCGGTCCGCCTCGAATTGCAGGCCGACTGCCTCGCCGGCGTTTGGGCGGCCCAGGCAAATGACGCGCGGCAGATTCTCGAGTCAGGCGATATCGAAGAGGCAATGGCGGCGGCGTCCGCGATCGGCGACGACCGTCTGCAGAAGCAGAGCCGCGGCTACGTAGTTCCGGATGCGTTCACTCATGGCAGTTCCGAACAACGCATGCGCTGGTTCAAGCGCGGCATTGAAAGCGGCGACATGGGCCAGTGCAACACATTCCAGGCGGCGCAGCTCTGACCCGACCCAATTAGCCGAGCGCTGCGATTATTCCCGGCGGTGCTTGCACCAACTCGATCAGCACGCCCTCGCCGGCGATGGGGAACTCGTCGCTGGCCTTGGGGTGCAGGAAAGCGATGTCATGGCCGGCAGCCCCCTTGCGGATTCCGCCGGGGGCGAAACGCACGCCATGCGCCGTTAGCCACTCGACTGCCTTTGGCAGATCATCGACCCAAAGTCCAATGTGATTGAGCGGAGTGGCCTGTACCGCCGGCTTCTTGTTCGGATCGAGCGGCTGCATCAAGTCGACTTCGACCTTGAACGGACCTTTGCCCATGGCGCAGATGTCCTCGTCCACGTTTTCGCGCTCGGACACGAAGTTGCCGGTGACCGGCAGGCCGAGCATGTCGACCCAAAGCGCGCGCATACGCGTCTTGTCCGTTCCGCCGATGGCGATTTGCTGCACCCCCAGGATCCTGAACGGCCTGTTTTGCATCTGTTTGCCTCCCAATACGTTGGTAATATTGTAAGGCGTCGATATACTTGAAAAAATGCCTATTCCGAATTTGAACGTGTTGTCAAAATGGCGGCAGCGCATTGCATTCGCGCTTGGTTTGGGCCTCGCATCGCTCGCTGTCGCGCAGGATGCGCAACCTTTGCGCATCGGCGTTCATCCTTTTGCCAGTACGCTGGCGCTGATCAGTGCGCACAAGCCGCTTCAGCAATACCTCAGTAATGAGCTCGGTCGTCCGGTGGAGTTTTATACGGCGCCGAGTTTCGAGAAGTTCGTCGAGACGCTCATGGCCGGCGGCTACGACATCGCCATCAGCCCGCCACATTTTGCGGTATTGGCCATGGAGGCCCACTACGTACCGCTGGTTCGCTACCGCAGCCGGCTGGAGCCGATCCTGGCAGTTCCGAAAAGTGCCCACTACAGCCAGGCCGAAGACTTTCGCGGCAAGCGGATCGCGATGGCCGACAGGACTGCCATTATTCGTATCGCCACCGTCAAATGGTTCGCCGACCACGGACTTCAGCGCGGCCGCGACTACGAGATCGTCGAACGACCGACCCATGGTGCGGCAGTGGCGGCCGTCGCGATGGGGGAAGCGGACGCGGGGCTGATTACCGCGGAGGCGCTGCGACTCGTGCCGGCCGACCTGCAGGCCGAAATCAAGGTCGTCCATACCGGGGAGAAGCTTCCCCACTTGTTCACTCTTGCCCACCGTCGGCTCGGTGGCACCGAGATCGCGCGCCTGAAGAAGGCCCTGCTTGCGTTTCCCGCCACCGAGCAAGGCGCGCGGTTCATGGAAAGCAAGGCATACCAGGGTTATGAGGAGATCGTGCCGCAGGATCTGCGCGCCCTGCAACCGTATGTCGACTTGTACCGTGCGATGAGCGCGGCCCAATAGCGGTACGAGTGGCATTTCCGATGCCGATTACCTTCCATCATTCGCTTCGCGTCAAGCTGCTGTTCTTCAGCGTCCTGATCGAGGCGATCATGCTGTCGATCCTGGTCGGCAACAGCGTGCGCCTGATCCGCGAACATCTGGTGCGCCAGGCCGAGGTTCGCGTTCAGGCGGTCGAACTTGCCTACAAGACGGCGCTGGCGGTGCCTCTCGCTTCCCGCGATTACCCGACTTTGCGGGACATCATCGAGGACTGGCAGCGCGCCGAGGATATCCGCTACCTTGCGGTCACCGACAACCAGGGGCATATTCTGGCGTCGGTCGGCTGGGATACGGACACTCCGCTGCCCGCCCCGACGCAGATCGGCGCGGACGGCGACGTCATTCACGTGGCTTTCCCGGTGGAGTACCAGGGAGTGAAGTATGGGAAGGCACACTATGGTTTGTCATCCTCGTTTCTGGAGGAGGCCAGGAGTACCTTGTTCAAGCAGAGCGTGACCATTGCGGTAGTGGAGATCACGCTGGCCTTTCTGCTTCTGCTTGCGACAGGCTACTGGCTGACACGGGATTTCTCTGCACTGGCGGATGCCAGTGCGCGAATCGCGGCTGGCGACCTCGACGTGCGCGTGCCGATACATGGTGACGACGAGGTGACCGCGGTCAGCCGCAGCTTCAACGCCATGGCAGCCGCGGTCAAGGCCCGCGTCGGCGATTTGGCGGAGAGTGAGCAGCGGTTCCGGGCGATCGCCGATTTTACCTATGCGTGGGAAAACTGGTTCGGCCCCGACGGCCGTTTGAGCTGGGTCAATCCTGCAGTCGAGAGACTGACGGGATACACCGTTCGCGACTGTATGGCGATGGAGGACTTCCCGCTGCGGCTGGTGCATCCTGCCGATCGCGAGCTCGTGCGTCGCCAGCACGAAGAAGCGCTTGCCGGACATACCGGCCAGGATCTGGAATTTCGCATTGTCACTCGCGACGGGCGGCATCCCTGGGTGGCGATGGCCTGGCAGCCGATTTTCGGCGCGGACGGTACCAGTCTGGGCTACCGATCGAGTATCCGCGACACGACGATGCAGCATATCGCCACCGAGGAGCTTGCGTTTGCCGCCGCCCACGATGCCCTGACGGGACTGCACAACCGTCGCGCCTACGAGGAGGAACTGCAACTCGAGCTCGACAGAATGCGGCACGGCGGCGGCTCGGTCGTGATTTTCTATATTGACCTGGACCAGTTCAAGCTCATCAATGATACCTGCGGCCACTCCGCCGGCGACGCGTTGCTCCAGCACCTGGCGCGGGTTATGGAAGCGCGCTTCTCTTTCGGGTTTCTGGCGCGGCTCGGCGGCGACGAGTTTGGCATGATCCTGCGGGATGTCGAGATACCGGAAGCGGAGCGGCGGGCGCAGCACATCATCGACGACATCCGCACCATGCCGTTCGTCTGGGAAGGACGCTCGTTCCGCATCGGCGCCAGCATCGGCATTGCGGTTGCTGCGCGAGAACTCGACAACGTCAGCGATCTTCTCATCGCCGCGGATACCGCTTGTTATGCCGCCAAGGAACGGGGCCGCAACCGGGCGCAGGTGTTCATTCCCGACGACCAGTATTTCCGCGAACGCAAAGCCGATTTCCTTTCGCTTTCACAGATCGCCGGCGCGCTGGCGAGCAACCGCCTGGTGTTGTACGGACAACGCATTGTGCCCCTGCACGAGGGGCTGGAGGAAAGCGTCGAGGTACTGGTGCGCATGATGGGCGACGACGGCGGCAGTCTCATTCCGCCGGCGCGCTTCATTCCCGCTGCCGAGCGCTACGGCATGATGCAGCTTATCGACCGCTGGGTGATCGATGCGGCGGCCCGGAGATTGTCCGAAGCCCGGGCCGCAGGCGCCAGCACTCCCCGGCTCGCCATCAACCTGTCGGGCCTGACACTCGCCGATCCGGGCATCAAGGAGTACATCCGGGAAGTCTTTCGCGCCTACCGGATCGATACGCATCGCGTCGGTTTCGAGATAACCGAGAGTTGCGCGATTGCCCAACTGGACATGGCGCTGGACTTCATCGCGTTCTGCCACGAGCTGGGCTGCGACCTGGCGCTGGACGATTTCGGCAGCGGCCTGTCGAGTTTCGCCTATCTCAAGCGCTTCAGAGTCCAGTCGCTGAAAATCGACGGGATGTTCGTGCGCAATGCCGACGCCGACGGCGACGATCGGGCGGTCATCGAGTCGCTGGTGCGTCTCTCGCACCACAAGAAGTTGCACACGGTTGCCGAGTTCGTCGTCAGCGATGCCGTGCTCAATACGGTGCGCGCCCTCGGCGCCGATTACGCGCAGGGCTATGCCCTGCACGTGCCGGAGCCGCTGGAAAACCTGATTGGCTAGTCGGGCCGGCGGGTACCGCGAAGCATCAGCCAGATGCCGACGGCGATCATCGGCAAGCTGAGCCACTGCCCCATGCTGACGACGTAGGACTGCCCGAAAATGCCGTGGTCCGGTTCGCGAAAGAACTCGGCAACGGATCGCGCCACGCCGTAGCCGATCAGGAACAAACCCGATACGGCGGCGCGCGGCCGCTGCCGCGACGAATACCACCACATCAGGATGAAGAGCAGCAGTCCTTCGCCGAACGCTTCGTAGAGCGGCGACGGGTGACGCGGCAGATGGTCGCCGGCCTGCGGGAAGATCATCGCCAGCGGAAAGTCAGCCGTGGTGACACGCCCCCACAGCTCGCCGTTGATGAAGTTGCCGATGCGTCCTGCCATCAGGCCGAGCGGCACCAGCGGCGCGACGAAATCCATGACCTGGAAAAAGGTCTTCCCTGTCTTGCGCCCCCATAGCGCCATGGCGACGAGTACTCCGAGGAAGCCACCATGGAAGCTCATGCCGCCTTTCCAGACGGCGAAGATTTCCAGCGGATGTGCCGCGTAATAGGCCGGTTCGTAGAAGATCACCTGCCCAAGCCGACCACCCAGAACGACGCCGAGCACGCCGTAGAACAGCAGGTCGTCGAGGTCCAGGGGCGCGATGCCGTGCCAGGGTTGATTGGCGGCGCGCCGTTTGCCCATCACCAGGAAGGCGACGAAGCCGGCGAGGTACATCAGGCCGTACCAGCGGATCGCCAGCGGGCCGAGACTGATGGCGATGGGGTCGAACTGGGGGTGGATCAGCATGGGGATCAGAAGGCTTTGGGGCTAGAATTTACATTCTATCCCCCGGACCGACAGGGTCCCGTCGCAGGAGTGCCTCATGCCCCAGTACCGTTCCCGTACCTCGACCCACGGCCGCAACATGGCCGGCGCCCGCTCACTCTGGCGTGCCACCGGGATGAAGGACGGCGACTTCGGCAAGCCGATCATCGCCGTTGTGAACTCCTTCACCCAGTTCGTACCCGGCCACGTCCATCTCAAGGACATGGGCCAACTCGTTGCGCGCGAGATCGAGGCGGCCGGTGGCGTGGCCAAGGAATTCAACACCATCGCCATCGACGACGGCATCGCCATGGGCCACGGCGGCATGCTCTATTCGCTGCCCTCGCGCGATTTGATCGCCGATTCCGTCGAGTACATGTGCAATGCGCACACCGCCGACGCGATGGTCTGCATCTCGAACTGCGACAAGATCACCCCGGGCATGCTGATGGCTGCGCTGCGCCTCAACATCCCCGCCGTGTTCGTCTCCGGTGGGCCGATGGAGGCCGGCAAGGTGCAGTGGCACGGCGCGACGCGCATGGTGGACCTGATCGACGCCATGATCGAGGCGGCGGACAGCAAGAATTCCGACGAGGAGATCGCCGCAATGGAGCGCTCCGCGTGCCCGACCTGCGGTTCCTGCTCCGGCATGTTCACCGCCAACTCGATGAACTGCCTGACCGAGGCGCTGGGATTGTCCCTGCCCGGCAACGGTTCATTGGTGGCGACGCATGCAGCACGCAAGGAACTGTTCCTGCGTGCCGGCCGGCTGATCGTCGATTTGTGCAAGCGCTGGTACGAGAAGGACGATGCCAGCGTGCTGCCGCGCTCGATCGCGACCTTCGATGCGTTCGAAAACGCCATGTCGCTCGACATCGCCATGGGCGGTTCGACCAATACCGTGCTGCACCTGCTGGCGGCGGCGCAGGAGGCGCAAGTGAATTTCACCATGGCCGACATCGACCGCCTGTCGCGCAAGGTGCCGTGCCTGGCCAAGGTGGCGCCGGCCACGCAGAAGTACCACATGGAAGACGTCCATCGCGCCGGCGGCATCCTGGGCATCCTGGGCGAACTCGATCGCGCCGGGCTGATCCACCACAATGCGCACACTGTGCACACGCGCACGCTCAAAGGTGCGCTCGAGCAGTGGGACGTCATTCAGGCGCACGATACCTCGGTATTCGATTTTTTCCGCGCTGCGCCTGGCGGCGTGCCGACGCAGGTCGCTTTCTCGCAGGACCGGCACTATCCAGAACTCGACCTCGACCGTAGCGCCGGCTGCATCCGCGACAAGGCCAACGCCTATTCGCAGGATGGAGGCCTCGCCGTCCTGTTTGGCAACATCGCCGAGAAGGGCTGTATCGTGAAGACGGCCGGCGTCGATGACAGCATCCTCAAGTTCACCGGCCGT
>JBNKCS010000053.1:0-12689 GCA_050287865.1 Rhodocyclaceae bacterium
CGTTACCAATGCGCGGGGCAGCAGTTCGGCCGTCACCTGTTCGCGCATGTCGCGCGCCTGTGCGCGGCCTGGCTTGAAACCCTGTTTGGCTTCCAGCTCGGTCAGGCGCGACTCGGTGTATTGGCGAATCACGCTGCCCGGTAGCAGCTTGTGCTCAAGGCCGAGCGCGACCAGCCACTGGCGATTGACCGCGACCAGCAACTCGCCTTCCTCGCCACGCGGCGGTACCCAGCCGCGCGACTGCATGTCGAAACCGCCGCACGGTTGAAACGCCGTACGCGTCAGCTTTTCGGCAAGACGCGTCGCGTCCCATTGCCAGTCGTCGCCAAGACGATAGATCTGCAGATTGCGGAACCACATAGTGAGCGTATCGGAAGTCTAAGGTTGTTTGCGGAGCGCTTGCGTCACGCAACTGTTTATGAAATCCAGCATTTCATAACGGCGCCGATACATCGCCCTTTTCTTGGATGGAATCTCGGAAAGATCGCGGTCGGAATACTGGAGCGGGATATCGTAGAAGCCGGATTCGCTATCCAACCGGCCGCCTAACTCTTGCCATATCTCGTCGTAGTTGGAAGCCAACGACCTTCTTTCTCGTTTGCCGAAGTAGGGGTGACGATGTTGCCTATTGTCATCGGCAACTGCCAATATTCTATTCGCGCCAAGTTGAGTTGCCATCATCCTCAGTACGTCAACAATCAGTGGTTTGGGACGCAACCCATTTAGCTGCTTGGTCAAGTCTCTATAGATCGCCAAAGATTGCTCATGGGGAATGCCTCTATGTATACCCTGGAGTGCGCCAACGTATATGCACGTCGTTCCGAGCACGTCTCCTCCAATGGAAAATGCCAGGGAGACGACTCTCAAGTCTCCCATGAACAGGTTCAATACCAACTCTCCTTCACACAGCAACCAACGCGCATGATCGATAGTCACTGTGAGTTGCGGGCAAATATGACCCAGATCGGCAAGTTGAACGGAGTCTGCACAGCCGATAACGGACAAGTTGGTGTCGATGTTGTTCAGAAGCTCGTAGTGTGTGGCGATTACGTCCAGACGTTTGCCGACAGGCCATTTATTGTTGATATACGGCCTTTCCACCAGTTGCAGAATTCTCGGCGGATGAATTGCCTGGATGGCGATGTTCTGCTTGCGTATACGTTCAATCAACTCATTGATCTGTCGCCGGTAGACAAGACAAAGAAATATGCGACGTGCTTTTCGCTTGATGGCGCGCAAGGAGACTCCAGGATGGTCGTGCGAAGCACAAACCAGTACTTCCCCGAGCGTTAGCCCTTGCTTCACGCGGTGTCTATTTTTCATCGACGGTAGGGGGGCGCGCGTTATTGCCTGCATATTGTAAGTCATATGCCAATAGACTTGCGACGTCGGAATTCTGTTGGGCCATGAAGGTCTCCACCATATGCGTGTAATCCTCGTCCAGGCCCAACCTGAAATTGACATCTCCATGGTCGAGATTCCGAGCCAACACCTGAACCCGGATACCGAGAGCCCTCGCTTTTTGGGCGAATTCCGCCGCTTGGCTACACGGCTTGTCCTCGCGTTGGGTTGAGCAGACGATCAGCAGGGGCAGCGAATGGCGATCGAGAAGGTCTTGGGGCGACGCACGTCTCCAGTTGTCGCGATCACTTCCGAAAGCCCGGTCAAGAAAAGGTGGGTGCCAATGACTCATCGTGTTCGGGATATCCAGCGACGATGGGTCAAGCGATATTCCGCCCAGCCATTGCTTGCCTCCGAAGTCGGTTACCAGTGATGGATGCGACGTAAGGGCAGCTACCAAAGTGCCGGCGGAAGAGTGTCCCATCAGGAAGACCTTGTTTGCATTGCCCCCCCAGTCGTTAGCACGCAGTTGAACGTTGACCGTGGCCAACGCGAGATCACGTAGTTGATCATAGGCATTGGCTTCGGGAACAAGGCGGGTGTTCAGCGAAACGACGATGAGTCCTTTCGGGATCCATCGGTTCACCTTGTTGATGTATCCATCACGCTCCGCTTTATCCCCTCCCTCGAATCCGCCGCCATGCAGCCAAACGATGATAGGTGCGTCACGCGCGTGTTCGGGCGCATAAACGTCCATTCGTTGCCTGGCATTTTTCCCATAGGGCAGGTCACGAAGAATTCTTACGCCGTCAACCATCGGTGTTTTCGGTTTTACGCGATGCCAATAGGAATTCAAGCGATTCAGGGCTTTGTCAGCCAGCACATTGGCACTACACGAGGAAGCCAGCAGTAAACCTCCCGCAAGCAGAGCAGCGATGACCAAAGTGAAACCACTTCCGTTGCGAAAGACGGGCTTGACTATCATCGGCGTCAATCTGCCTGCGTCGCATGATCATCAGGAGCAAGCCCGGCGTCATCGGCGATAGCGGAACGTGCCGCTCGGTAGGCCTTGAACCGCTCATATAAGCGCATTGCCAGGCCAAGCGCGCGCCCCTTGATGGTGTTGTTGAAACAATAGGCGTTAGCCACGGGTTCTTCCCATGGTTTCCAGACGTCCATCCAGGTACGGCTGGTCACAAAGCTGATACGCTTGATGTCGGCACGCTGGCATGCTTCCTTGATCAGGTTGTTGACCAAGAGAAACCCGGGGCTCTCCGCGCTGTAGCTTTCGTCGTAACCGATCTTCAGAAGGAAGAGGGTCGTTCCGACAAAAACTCCGAATTGTCCGCCGATGCAGCGCTCGTCAAGCCAAAGCAGATGGATCGCCACGAGTCCCGATTCACCAAAACCAGCGAGCAGGCGGCGATAGTAGTCCAGCTTGTCAGGCTGCTTGACGATCGAAGTTCCATCGTTTCCTTTCCAGCCGGAGTCTTCGACCTGTAGAAAGGCCTCAAAGGCTTTTCCCAGATTGGCTTGTTCCGTGACCAGATCAAAGCGAACATTCCCCTTGCTAAGTAGGTTGTTAAATTTCCTGCGCAAATTTCGATGAAATTTCTTGGAATAACGCGCCATCCAGCTTTCGTAGTCACCGGCTATTTCAAGGTATTTTGAAACATGGCTCGATTTGACAAAAACATCCTGATGTTCAGATAGCAAGCTATGAAAAGCGGAGCCCTCCAGCAGGAACAGCAGTTCCAGCGTATCCCACCCTGATTCCTTGTGGAGGTCGGCGAGTAGCTCGTCTATCAGGGATGAAGGTGGCCTGTAGCCGATGGTTGCGTCGCAGCGTCCCATTTCGTCGGGGTAATACAACTCCCACGCTGAATATGAGGCTGTCAATCGAAACTTGGTGATGGATTTACGTCGTTTCTTGAGGGGAATTACCGCGACAAGATGGCCTTCGACGCGAAACGCGTAGAAGACTACTGAATCCGGTTCGCTCTCGTACGCTTGCAGAAAGGCACCACACCATGTGGGATGATGAGGAAAGGTAGTGCCTGATTCCCGAAAAAGTTCACGCCAATCAGACTCAAGTTCCAAATAGCCTGAAACCCCACGATATTTTTTTAGCGAGAGAGGGGCTGGACTTTGATGCGTGGCAGTCATGCTTGAAGAGGCAGCCTATTAAAGTTAACCAAGAGATATTCTGCCTCGCTGGAGCTTCAGGCAGAACAAGCGACGATGACGCGAGTATCTGCCAATATTGGGACGTATCGCAACTTCAGGTCAACTAGTCTGAATGGACCCGTTCCTGATTTCTCATCCGCGTGCGCTGGATATAAGTTATTTTTCCCGGCCCAATCCGGTTGGCAGCAATGTGGTAGGAGATTGCTGCACGGGCTCGGATAGAAGCGGCCTATCGATCGGCAAGGCCATGCGAAGTGATTGCGGGATCTGGATTGAGTTGGTGGGCGGTACTGGTTTCGAACCAGTGACCCCTGCCGTGTGAAGGCAGTGCTCTACCGCTGAGCTAACCGCCCGTCCCGCGGAGGCGCGCATTTAAGCATATCAGGGCGCGGCCGGTCAAACCGCCGTGCCGGTAGAATGCGCGTTTTCCCTTTGCCCTGCTGCGTCCCGCCATGACCGTTCGTACTCGCTTCGCCCCCAGTCCCACCGGCTACCTTCACATCGGCGGCGCCCGCACCGCGTTATTCGCCTGGGCTTATGCGCGCCGCCATGGCGGCAAGTTCGTTCTGCGCGTCGAGGATACGGATGTCGAGCGGTCCACGCCCGAGGCGGTGCAGGCGATTCTCGACGGCATGCAGTGGCTCGGCCTGGCGCACGACGAGGGTCCGTTCTACCAGATGCAGCGCATGCCGCGTTACAAGGAAGTGATCGCGCAGATGCTCGCCGCTGGCACGGCCTACCATTGCTATACGTCGTCCGAGGAACTCGATCGTTTGCGCGAGGCGCAGATGGCGATGAAGGAGAAGCCGCGTTACGACGGTCGTTGGCGGCCCGAGCCGGGCAAGGCGCTGCCGGAGCGGCCGGCCGGCGTTTCGCCCGTGGTGCGTTTTCGCAATCCGGTTGATGGCGTCGTCGCCTGGAACGACGGCGTCAAAGGCCGTATCGAGATCGCCAATGCCGAACTCGACGACTTCATCATCGCCCGCGCCGACGGCACGCCGACCTATAACTTCTGTGTGGTGGTGGACGACTGGGACATGAACATCACGCATGTGATCCGCGGCGACGACCACGTGAACAATACCCCGCGCCAGATCAACGTGCTCAAGGCGCTGGGCGCCGGGGTGCCGCAGTACGCGCACCTGTCGATGATCCTTGGCGACGACGGCACCAAGCTCTCCAAGCGCCACGGCGCGGTGTCGGTGATGCAGTACGACGAGGACGGCTATCTGCCCGAAGCCGTGCTGAACTACCTCGCCCGGCTTGGCTGGTCGCACGGCGACGACGAAATCTTCAGCATGGAACAGTTCGTCCAGTGGTTCGATCTCGACCACATCACCTCGTCCGCCGCGCAGTTCAATACCGAGAAATTGAACTGGCTGAACGCGCACTACATAAAGTCAGCCGTGGCGACACGCCTCGCGGGGGAAGCGGCAGCGCGTCTGGCCCGGCGCGGCGTCGATCCGGAGGCTGGCGCGCCGCTGGAGCGGATAGTAGAACTCTACAAGGAGCGTGTCAGCAACCTCAACGAACTCGCCGATGCAGCGGAGCCGTTTTGCGTCGTCGTGCATCCGTCGGCGGAGATGATTGCCGCGCATCTCACCGACGCTGCGCGTGCCGCCCTCAAGGTGTTGCGCGAAAAGCTGACCGCCTGCGCGTGGGAGAAAGCGGCGATCGGTGCGGCCATGAAGGAAACGCTGACGGCATGCGGCATGAAGATGCCGCAGGTGGCCATTCCGCTGCGCGTTGCGCTGCTCGGACAGCCGCAGTCGCCGGCGATCGATGCGGTGCTGGAAGTGCTTGGCCGCGACGAAGTGCTGGCGCGGCTCGAACGCTACCTCTAGTCGGCAGCGGCCAGGGCGCCGTCGATCACCTTCACACGTTCGCCTTCGCGCCAGACCGGCGCTTCCTTGCTGCTGATCATCTGCCGGCTGCCGTCGTGCATCAGCACCCAGATCTCGTAGTGGACCGTCTTGTGCTGCGATTTTTCTACCTCGTTGCCGGCGACGGCGCCGCCGACTGCGCCAACCACCGTGGCCAGGTCGTTGCCGCGGCCGCTACCGACCTGGTGTCCGAGCACGCCACCCAGGATGCCGCCGGCAACGGCCCCTAGGCCACTGCCGGAACCCTTCTGGGCGACTTCGCGTATCGATTCGATCGTGCCGCAGTTCCCGCACACAGGCGGAGGCGGTGGCGGTAGCGCAACGGTTGCCGTTTGTATCGGCGGTGGCGCGGAAGCCTTCTTCGCGAGGGCGTGCTTCACGGGCCGGTGCTGAACCGTCGAGACTTCAATAGGTGCCGTTGCTGCCGTTTCAGTGGAGGCTGCGGGCGTCACAGGCGCCTCGGCCACGGCTGCCTGCACGGCTGGTGCCGGCTCGGCATGGCTTCCCGGCAGCAAGCCGGTCAGTGCAGCGACGGCGGCCAGCGATGCCAGGGTGACGGAAACGGCGGCGACTGCGACCAGGGGATGAATGCGGCTGGATTTGGTATCCATGATGTCTTCTCTCGTCTTGATGGAGTCAAGTGCTTAGAGAGGATCAACGTCAATTGGTTGCGGAAGGCAGACCGGAAACACAATTTCTTACACTCCGGCATGCCCGACCGCGGAGTGACCACTATCGTCGTCCGGGCAATGCCGGAAGTTACCGTTGAGCGCTGTGGTGGTGGCTGACGGCGATTTGCAGCTTGTGCAACTGCGTCAGGATGTCATCCTTCAATTCGAGCAGCTTCGGAGACAACTGTCTCGCTTCGGCGGTACGTCCTTCATGATGCAGCGTCATCATGCGACCGCCGATTTCATGAACGCGGTTATGAAGTTCGTCGAGACTGAGAAATTCCGGCATCTCTCCATAATGCTGGCGGCCGTGATGGTCGTACCAGTGGCCGAAGCGGCAGGCGTGCTTGTCCATGACCTCGTTCTCGTCCAGTCGGCCCACGGGCTGGTCGATCGACATGACGATATTCTTGATCCAGCGGATATGATCGTATTGGGCGACCAGCAGCGGAAAGTCCGTCAATTCCCAATGCGTGTCGGCCCATAGCGACCACCGGGGGTCGGGCTTGAAGCGCTGAATCCAGCCGGGCAGTTCGTCCGGCGGCATGGGGCGGGCGATGCCGTAGCCCTGCACGATATCGCAGCCGAGACGCATCAGCATGATTGCGTGCTCGGTCGTTTCCACCCCTTCGGCGATCACGTGGCTCTGGAAGACCTGGGCCAGGCTGATGACGCCCTCGACGATGGCGAGGTCGTTGCTGTCGTCGAGCATGTCGCGCACGAAAGTCTGGTCGATCTTCAGCCCGTCGACCGGCAGTCGGCGCAGGTTGGCAAGACAGGAATAGCCGGTGCCGAAGTCGTCGAGCGAGAAGGTGACGCCCAATTCGTGGCAGGACTCGATGACGTGGCGGATGCGTTCCGGATCGTCGATGGCCACCGACTCGACCACCTCGAGTTCGAGCAGCGACGGCGACACCTGCGGATGGGCGGCGAGGGCCGTAGACAGTTGGACGACGAATTCGGGGCGTTGCAGGTTGTCCGGCGAGACATTGACGCTGACCGGCAGCGATATGCCCTGCGTCGACCAGTCGGCCATTTGTTGCAACACGGTGTCTATCACCCAGCGGTCGAGCGTTTCCGTGATGTCCGTATGGGCGATCATGCTCATGATGTCGCTGAGATGGATCAGACCGTCCCTGGGGTGCTGCCAGCGCAGCAAGGCTTCGACGCCGATGACCTGACCGGTGCGGATGTTGACCTTGGGCTGGTAATGGAGCCGAAACTGGTTTTCCGCCAGCGCCTGGCGGATATTGACGAGTTCTTCGCGGTGATGCCCCAGTTTTCGGTCGTAGTCGGCGTCGAACAATTGATAGCGATTGCGCCCGGTCTGCTTGGCGTAATACATGGCCTGGTCGGCATGGCGGAGGATGGTGTCCGGGTCGGAATCGTCGAGCGGGCAGATGGCGACGCCGATACTCGCGGAGATCGACAGTTGGCGATTGTCGACTTTGTAAGGGGCGGCGATTTCCGTGACGAGCCGCTCCAGCACCGGCTGGAAATCCGTTGGCGTGTCCGCACCGGACAGCAGCAGGACGAACTCGTCGCCGCCGATGCGCGCGACGGTGTCGGAACCGCGAATCATCGCGGTAAGACGCTCGGCGACGCTGACCAGAATCCGGTCGCCGATTTCATGACCGTAGCGGTCGTTGATCGGTTTGAAGCCGTCGAGGTCGATGTAACAGACCGCCAGCAGGGTCTTCTCGCGCAGGGCATGTGCGATCGCCTGGCGCAGGCGGTCGGTGAGCAGGTTGCGGTTCGGCAGGTGGGTGAGCGCGTCGTGGCCGGCTTGCCAGGCGATACAACGCTGCAGATGGCGGGTATCGGAAACGTCGCGGCAGATCAGTACCGCGCCCAGCGGTTCGGTTTCGTCTTCGCGGACCGGCGCAGCGGAAACCTCGACGATGAATTCGCGCCCATCCCGGGAGACGAGCAGGGCGTCCACTTCGACGCGTATCGGACGGTTGTCGCGCATTGCGGCGGCGGCAGGGCATTCGATCGGGGTGCGGCGATCGAGGTCGACCAGGCGAAAGACGTTGCTGATCGGCAGGCCGAGCGCCTGTGCCTGCGTCCAGCCGGTCAGGTGTTCGGCTTCGGCGTTGAATGTGTTGATGCGACCGGACTGGTCGGTGGCGATGACCGCTTCCCCGATCGAAGCGAGGATGACGCGGGCCATCGCGTTCCCAGTGCCTGGACTGGGTCTTTGCGCCGTCAAATCCGGCGGCATCGGTTTAGCGGGGTAGTGGGGCGCCATGGATGTCCTGGATTGATTCCGTTCGCCTATAGCCTGTATTGTAGTCGTCATAATCCACGTCACCCGGCTATTGGATCGCAATGCGGCGAAAGGAAAAAAAGCCGCCGCGGGTGGCTCCCCGGGGCGGCTCGCGGCCGGGGAGGACGGCCGCTTACATCGAAACGATACTGCCATCGATAACCCTGACGCGCGCACCGGCGTGCCACGACGGCTGACTTTCGGCGGCAAGCATCCGCAAGCTGCCGTCGTCGAGCCGAACCGCGATTTGCCAGTGTTTCCGTTGCACGCGAGCGGAATCTTCCGACGTCGGCAGCGGGCGGACCGATACGACGGTCGCGCAGTCATCGCAGCGTTCTTGCGTTGTTGCCTCATTGAGCGAAAGGGGTGCCGCAGCCAACGTGGTTGCGAAGGTTGCGGCGGCGGCGCCGGTCGGGGACGCAACATCAGGGACGTCGCGTTCCGGAATCACGCCGGTGATTACGCCGATGGTGGCCACCGAAGCTGCCGTCACCGCGAGCGCGATTACGGTCATGAGCGGGTGCGTTTTTCCTGAAGAGTTTTCCACCGGCGCCTCGTAGCTGAATCCTGCCGCAGCCGACATGACCACGGGGCCGGTCTCGCCAGCCAGTCGTTACGATTTTTTCATATGGCGGGAACGGGATTGCCTGTCGTCAAAACGCGACAGGTGAAGCGCCCTGACGAGTTCGTCTTCGACCGGCAGCGGTTCGCTGGCCATCTGCGAGGCAAGCAGTTCGGCGCACAGTGAGGCCCAGACGAGGCCGCGGGCGCCGAAGCCGTTGATGATCCAGAGCCCGTCGGAGGCCGATACCGGCCCGACGATGGGCAGCCGGTCGGGCGACATCGGCCGGAAACCCACGCGCCCCTTAAGGTGAGCTGGCGAAAGCCCGGCACCGTAGCCCGGCAGGATGGCGTCGAGCCGTTGCAGGTTTTCCTGATGGTCGGCGAGGCGCACGTCGATGCCCGGGTCGTCCGCGTCCAGCGTGGCACCGGCACAGTGGATACCGTCGACTGCCGGCGTGACGTAGCCGTTGCGGGTGGCGACGATATTGAACGGAGGCACCGCGTCTTCCGGCAGGTGCGAAACGAAACCGCGCCCGACGCGAACCGGGGCTTGCGGCAGCAAGCGCGGCGTGTCGACACCATTGGCCAACACCACTTGCGGCGCTTCGGCGAGCAATGCCCCGTCGGCATCGAATAGCTGCCACAGCGAGCCGACGTGCTCCATGCGCGCGACCTCGGCACCGAAATGCGTGTCGATGCCGGCGAGGTTGGCGCGGCAGAGCGAAGGCGGGTTGATCCAGCCGGCACTGGCAAACCACCAGCCGCCCATCGCCACAGGCCAGCCGGCCAGTTGCGAGGCCTCCTCGCGGTCGACAAAGCGCGCCAGTTCCGGCGGCGGCTGCTGACGTTCGATGGAACGGCGCTGGGTATCTTCGTGCTTGGCGTCCCGGGCCACATGTAGCGCGCCGACGAGACCGTAGCGCGCGCCGGGCAATTTCGCGACATGACGCTGGCCATAGAGAAAGCAGGCGCGCAAGAGGCGCGACTGGCGCGTGTCGTCGAGCGAAGGCAGCGGCCGAAATACGCCGGCCTTGTTGCCGGAGCCGCCTTGCGCGGGTTCGGCCGCGCGTTCGAGTACGGCGACTTGAAAGCCATGCGCCGCCAGTCGGTTGGCGGCCGAAGCGCCGGCCGCGCCGGCGCCGATGACGACGACGCGCTTGTCGCCAGGGATGGTTTCAGACCGAACGCCCGGTACGCGCGCGGCGAGCATGTAGCGCTTGTTGCCGAAGCCGGGCCGCTTCTCCCACGAAAAGTCAGCCGTGGCGATACGCCGTAAAACGTCCTCGGCCACCGTCCAGGTGGCCAGCGTCGCGCCGGGTGCCGCAAGTCGGCGCAATTGCGCGAGCGTCGCGTCCGACCACAGTTCCGGATTGCGGTCGGGCGAGAAGCCGTCGAGAAAGAGCGTATCGGCGGCGAGCGTGAGTTGCGGCAGCCAGTCGATCGCATCGCCGAAGACCAGCGTCAGGGTGATCGCCTCGTTTTCGAAATGCAGCCGATGCAGGCCGGGCACCAGCACGGGCCATTGCGCGGCGAGTTGCGCTGAAAGCTCTGCGAGTTCCGGCCATTGCGCGTGCAACTGCGCGAGGTCTTCGCGGCGGAAGGGGTGTTTCTCGATCGAGACGAAATGCAGGCGGCGGCAATGCTGCGGGTCGTTGCGCCAGGCCTGCCAGGTGGCGAGGAAGTTGAGGCCGATGCCGAAGCCGGTCTCACAGATGACGAACCGCTCGCGCGCGGCCCATGCCTGCGGCAAATCATTGCCGCCGATGAAGACGTGACGCGCTTGTTCCAGGCCACCCTGCGCCGAGTGGTAGATGTCGTCGTAGCGCGCGGAGTAGGGCGTCGTTCCCGCGAAAGCGACTTCGGCGGGAACGATGGGCGTGTATTTCACTCGGGTCGCATTTGCGGGAAGAGAATGACGTCGCGGATGGCCGGCGAGTTGGTCAACAGCATTACCAGCCGGTCGATGCCGATGCCGCAGCCGCCGGTCGGCGGCAGGCCGTATTCGAGCGCACGGACGTAGTCGGCGTCGTAGTACATCGCTTCCTCGTCGCCGGCTTCCTTGGCCTTGGCCTGATCCAGGAAACGCGCGGCCTGGTCTTCGGGGTCGTTCAGTTCCGAGAAACCGTTGGCGATTTCGCGGCCGACGATGAACAGTTCGAAGCGCTCGGTGACATCGGGGTTGCTGTCCGAACGGCGCGCCAGCGGCGAGACTTCGGTCGGGTAGTCGATGATGAAAGTCGGCTCCCACAAATCGGCTTCCGTGGTTTCCTCGAACAATTGCATCTGCAAGGTGCCCACGCCGGCCGTCGGTGCGACGTCGACCTTGAGGTCGGCGAGCTTGTGGCGCAGCCAGCCGGCCTCGTTGAGGTCGGCCAGGCTATAGCCGGGATGGTGGTAATGGATGGCCTCGACCATGGTCATGCGCCGGAACGGTTTGGAGAGATCGAGCGTGCGGCCCTGGTAGTCGAAGGCTTCGGTGCCGAGCGCTTCGCGCGCCGCCTGCCGGATCAGGCCTTCGGTGAAGTTCATCAAGCTCTTGTAGTCCGCGTAGGCCTCGTAGAACTCCATCATCGTGAACTCGGGATTGTGGCGCGGCGAGAGACCTTCATTGCGGAAGTTGCGGTTGATCTCGAACACCTTCTCGAAGCCGCCGACGACCAGACGCTTCAGGTACAGCTCCGGCGCGATGCGCAGGAAGAGCTGCATATCGAGCGCGTTGTGGTGCGTGGTGAAGGGTTTGGCCGAGGCGCCGCCGGGGATCGGGTGCATCATCGGTGTTTCGACTTCGAGGAAGCCGTGCTCGGTCATGTAGCCGCGGATAGAAGCGATCATGCGGCTGCGGGCGACGAAGGTGAAGCGCGTTTCCTCGTTGGTCATCAGGTCGAGGTAGCGCTGGCGGTACTTGCTCTCGACGTCGGCGAGGCCGTGGAACTTTTCCGGTAGTGGCCGCAATGCCTTCGAGAGCAGGCGGATCTCCGAACACTGCACGGTCAGTTCGCCGGTCTTGGTCTTCATCAGCGTGCCGACCGAGCCGACGATGTCGCCCAGGTCCCAGCGCTTGAAGTCGGCATAGGTGTCCTCGCCGACGGCGTCGCGAGTGACGTAGAGCTGGATGCGGCCCGAGAGATCCTGGATCGTGACGAAGCTGGCCTTGCCCATGACCCGCTTCAACATGATGCGCCCGGCGACCTTGACCTCGATCGGCGTGGCTTCCAGATCCTCGCGCGCCTTGTCGCCATAGAGTTCGTCGAGACGGCCGGCGGTGTTCTCGCGGCGGAAGTCGTTGGGATATGCCTTGCCCGATTGTCGCCACTCGGCCAGTTTGGCGCGTCGCTCGGCGATGATGTGATTGTCTTCCGCCGCTGGCGTTTGTGTTTCTTCGTTCATGAGTTTTCCTTAGACGCCCTGCTTCAGGCTGGCCTGAATGAAATCGTCGAGATCGCCGTCGAGTACCCCCTGGGTATTGCCGGTTTCGACGTTGGTGCGCAAATCCTTGATGCGCGACTGGTCGAGCACGTAGCTGCGGATCTGGTGACCCCAGCCGATGTCGGTCTTGGAGTCCTCCAGCTTCTGCTGCTCGGTCTGGCGCTTGCGCAGTTCGGCTTCGTAGAGGCGGGACTTCAGCATCGCCATCGCCTCGGCACGGTTGCGGTGCTGCGAGCGATCGTTCTGGCACTGCACGACGATGCCGGAGGGTACGTGCGTGATGCGCACGGCCGAGTCGGTCTTGTTGATGTGCTGGCCGCCGGCGCCGGAAGCGCGATAGGTGTCGAT
>JBNKCS010000054.1:0-12362 GCA_050287865.1 Rhodocyclaceae bacterium
CAGTGCGCCGGTAAAGTAAATCTCGCGCACGGTCAGGAAGAACCGGCGCAACGCGGTACCGGAATGCAACACGGTCATCAGGAAGAAACGGCTGGCAAAACCGAGTCGCCAGACCCGGTCGTTTACACCCTTGCCCAGCCAGCGCAGGGCTGTCTGCGTACGCTCAAGCATGACCGGCCACCGCGTGGATGTCTTCGCCGTAAGCGCGAGACGGATAATGGAACGCAACCGGACCGTCGGCTTCACCCCAGACGAACTGATGAACGTAGGGCGCATCGGAATTGCGGATATCGTCAGCCGTTCCTTCGGCGACGATCTTGCCTTCCGAAACGAAATAAACGTAGTCGACGATCTTCAACGATTCCTGAACATCATGGGTGACAATGATCGAACTGGCGCCGAGTGCATCGTTGAGATTGCGGATTAGGTCGCCGATGATCGAAAGCGAAATCGGGTCCAGGCCGGCAAACGGTTCATCGTACATCATCAGCATGGGATCGAGCGCGATCGCCCGCGCCAAAGCCACCCGCCGCGCCATGCCGCCGGACAGCTCGGAAGGCATCAAATCCGCGACACCGCGCAAGCCCACGGCCTCGAGCTTCATCATGACCAGATCATGAATCATGTCGTCCGGCAGCTCGGTGTGCTCGCGCATCTGAAATGCGACATTTTCGTAAACCGACATATCGGTAAACAGTGCGCCGAACTGGAACAGCATACCCATACGTCGGCGCAGCCCATAGAGCTCGTCGCCATCCAGGCTGGCGACATCGAGGCCGTCGACCCTGACCCGGCCCGAGCTGGCTTTGAGCTGGCCGCCGATCAGCCTCAAGGTGGTCGTCTTGCCGCCACCGGAAATGCCCATGATCGCCACGACCTTGCCGCGCGGAATTCTCATGCTGAATCCGGTGAGGATCGGGCGACGATCGTAGGCGAAATTGACGTCGGTCAACTCGACGAGCAACTCGGACTGGGATAGTGGGGGCATACTGACTCGGGTGAAATTGAGGGCAAATTCTATCAAAATTGCCGCATCCGCCCGATGGCATGCGATGATACCCGGATGAATCACTCTGCCGACCTATTGCCGCCGCCCGCCAGTGCGGGCTGAGAGGGCGCGTCGAGGTTCCGCATGACCGGATCCCGGACAGCCGAGCAATTGTCCCTGCTGCTTGTGGACGACGATCCACTGATCGGCGAAACCCTCGCCTATTTTCTCGGTCGCGACTTCGCGGTCACACTGGCAACCAGCCGGTTCGACGCGTTGGCAAAAATCCGCGACATGCCATCCCCCCCCGGGATCGCTCTGGTCGATCTCGGCTTGCCGCCAAAGCCGCACCGCCCTGACGAAGGTTTCGCCCTGGTTACCGAATTGCTCGCGCTGGCACCGGCCATGCCCATTGTCATTCTGTCGGGCCAGAATGACGAAGCCAATGCTCGCCACGCGCGAGCCCTCGGCGCCGCCGATTTCGTCGCCAAACCTGCCGATCCGGAAAAACTGCGGCAGATGTTGCACGACCTGCTAGCTTTCGGGGAGGTACCGGCGGCCGCGGAAATCGAACTGATCGGCAAAAGTCCGCCGATGGAGAAGCTGCATGCCCAGTTGCGCCAATACGCGAACTCGCCCTTCCCGGTACTTATCGAAGGCGAGTCGGGTAGCGGCAAGGAGTTGGCTGCGGAGGCCCTGCACCGGTTGTCGGATCGCGCCGCGCAGCCTTATCTTGCCCTTAACTGCGCGGCAATCTCGCCCAACCTGGTTGAGCCAGCCCTGTTCGGGCAGGCCAAAGGTGCATTCACCGGCGCGGTCGGCAGCCGTGCCGGATACTTCGAAGAAGCCGGTAATGGCACACTGTTCCTCGACGAAATCGGCGAACTGCCACTCGACCTGCAGCCGAAACTGCTGCGTGTGCTGGAGAACGGCCACTACCAGCGGGTCGGCGAGACCCAGCCTCGCATTTCGCGCGCCCGCGTCATCGCGGCCACCAACCGCGACCTCAGGAAGGAGGTTCGCGAAGGGCGTTTCCGGGCCGATCTGTACCATCGCCTGTCCGTGTTCACCATCGGCGTGCCGCCCTTGCGCGACATGGGCGCGGATCGCCTTCTCCTGCTCGACCATTTCCGCCGGCGTTACGCGGAATCGAGTCGCGGTGAAGCCTTCACCCTGACTCCCGAGGCGGAAGCCCGCTGGGCCGAGTATCACTTCCCGGGCAACGTGCGCGAACTGCGCAATATCGTCATCCGGCTGATGGCGAGGCATGATGGCCAGCCAATAAGTCGAACCGAACTGGAGGCTGAGCTCGACAGTAGTGACATCGAGACCAGAACAACCACCCTACCGCGCGACGACGAGCAACTGACCGGCATGGCGCTCCGCCACCTTCGCGAGGCAAGCCATTTCAGCCTCGACGAAACACTGCGGCGCTGGGAGGCTGCCTATATTGCAGCCGCACAACAGATGACACATGGCAACGTCAGCCAGGCGGCGAAGTTGCTTGGCATCAACCGCACCACCCTGTACAACCGCATGGAAGTCCTCACCCGCTCGGTCGGGGACACCACCGACACCGGAACCCGATAACCATGTACCTGGAACACTTCGGCCTCTCCGAGGTCCCCTTCCGTATCACGCCGCACACGGAGTTCTTTTACTACGGCGCCAATCGCGGCGCCACGCTTAACGCGCTGATCTACGCCATCGTCCACGACGAGGGCATCGTCAAGGTCAGCGGCGAAGTCGGCAGCGGCAAGACGATGCTCTGCCGCGTGCTCGTGGAATCGCTACCGCCGCACGTCGTCATCGTCTATCTGTCCAACCCTTCCCTGTCGCGCGACGACATTCTGTTCGCAATCGCCGCCGATCTCGACCTCAACTTGCCTCTCAACGCACGCACCAGCGCCGTGGTGCGCGCACTGCACGACAAGCTGATCGAGTTGCACGGGCAGGGTCGCCAGGTCGTGGTGCTGATCGACGAAGCGCACGCGATGCCAATGGAGACGCTTGAGGAAATTCGCCTGCTGTCCAACCTCGAGACCAGCCACCACAAGTTGCTGCAGCTGGTCATGTTCGGCCAGCCGGAACTCGACCAGACCCTCGCCCGGTCCGACATGCGGCAACTCAAGGAACGCATCACGCAGCACTTCACCCTCGAACCGATGCGTCAGGACGATATCGCCGAGTACATCGAATTCCGCATGCGCACCGCCGGGTACAAGGGCCCGCAGCCATTCACGCCGGGCGCCATCAAGCTCATTGCTTCCGCGTCGCTCGGTCTGACGCGCCGCGTCAACATCCTGGCGGAGAAATCCTTGCTGGCCGCGTTTGCCGAAGGGCAACACGAGATCACCCAGAAGGAAGTCACTGCCGCCATCCGCGACACCGCCTATGACCACCCGCGCGCAGCGATGTGGCGCAAGGTGGCGATTGCCGTCGCAGTTGTCGCTGCAGTTGCCGTCGCGGCGACGCTCGTCGTCGTGTTCGGTAACGGTTCGGCGCAGCGCAAGCCGGCGCCGGCGCCGACAAACGCCGCAGCGGCGCCCGCCCCGGTTGCGCCTTCGGCCGCCGTCGCCGAAGAACCCACCGTCGCAGCACCAGTCAACCCGGCGCCCGGTGCCGAACCCGCTCCGGACGGTGTGTCGCCACGGCTGACTTTTCCTGCTGCCGCCGCTGCCGCAACTGTTCCCGAGACCGTCCTGGCCGCCGCTGCGGCCCGATTGAGTCCCGCGGCGCAACAGCGGCTGTACGAAACGCGGCAATGGATCGACGCGACCGACAGCCGGCGCTGGTTCATACAACTCGTCACCACCGACACCAGCCAGATCGACTACGCTCAGAACTACCTGACGATGGCCGACCGCCTGCTGAAGCCGGCACATGCCAGGCTTTATATGGCCGATACGGGAAAGGAACAGCGTATCGGCATCATCTACGGCGAATTTGCCACCATGGGCGCCGCTTACGCCGCCATTGAACAGTTGCCGCCGGAGCTGCGCACCAACAGCCCTTTCCCGAGACAAGTTTTGTGGTTGGAGTAAGATTTGTATAGTATTGTGAAAACGCTGCACGCATAAGAATCAAGCACATACGAATTAATATGACGCCGAGGCCTCGATGAAGCCACATAGTATTTTCGCGCCCTTGCTGGCGCTGACGATTTCCGCATGCAGCACCGCGCCCGTCGCGCCGCCTTCCGCCGGACATATCGATGCCAGCACAGTGGCCGCGCCAACTCCCGCGAACATCCCGGCGCCCGTTCAGAACACCGTCACCCCGCCCGTACCGAAACCCGCCGCCAAGGTCGAAACCTACAGTGTGGTTGTCAATAACGTCCGCGTTCACGACCTGCTGTTCGCGCTGGCTCGCGATGCCAAAGTGAATGTAGACGTCCATCCCGGCATCGACGGCGTCGTCACCCTGAACGCAATCGACCAGACGCTGCCGCAACTGCTCGAGCGCATCGCAAAGCAGGTCGACATGCGCTGGGAGATGGACGGCCCCAATCTCGTCGTGATGCCCGACTCGCCCTATCTGCGCACCTACCGGGTCGACTACGTGAACATGTCGCGGGAAACCGAAGGATCGGTAACGGTCACCACCCAGGTAGCCGCGACCGGTGTCGGCGCTTCCAGTACAGGAGCATCCGGTGGGTCCGGCGGCGGCGCAGGCGGCAATAATTCGCTTACCCGGATCAAGAACGAAGGCAAGAACGACTTCTGGAAGACCTTGGAAAAGAACATCAAGGACATCCTGCGCGAAACGGACAAGATTCTTCCGGAAGGTTCGTCGGAAACCACGATCGAACGATCCGACCAGCAGGCAGCCACTGGTTCCGGTACAAAAGCGACAACCGGCAGGAGCGGCACGGTCAACCAAGTCGGCAATTCCGACGGAGTCACGCAACAATCGGGGACCACCGTCGTCAAGCGCACCACTTTCCGCGAAGCCGCATCGGTTATCGTCAACCCCGAATCCGGAATCGTCGTCGTGCGAGCGACCTCACGTCAGCATGAGCGCGTCCAGGACTTCCTCAGCCAAGTATTGGCCTCGGCCCGCCGACAGGTTCTGATCGAGGCAACGATCGCTGAAGTCACCCTGTCCGACAACTACCAGCAGGGCATCGACTGGAAGGTCGCTCCGGTCGGGAGCAAGGGTTTCACCATCTCGCAGCTTGCCAGCACCGTCGCCGGTACCGCCCTGCCGAAGGAAATCATCAATCTCGCCTACAACAACACGGCTTCTCGCCTGGGCAGCATAACGGCGGCGGTGAAGCTGCTGGACGAATTCGGTACCGTCAAGGTGCTATCGAGTCCCAAGCTGTCTGTGCTGAACAACCAGACAGCCGTATTGAAGGTGGTCGACAATCTCGTCTATTTCACGATCAAGGCCGACACCACCTCCAATGCCAACACCAGCACGACTACTTACACGACCAACCTGAATTCGGTTCCGGTCGGTCTGGTGATGAACGTCACGCCGCAGATCAGTGCGAACGACACGGTGCTGCTCAACATTCGTCCGAGCATTTCCCGCAAGTTCGGTGAAGTCATCGATCCCAATCCCGACCTGCAGCGGCTCGGCGTTGAAAACAAGATCCCGGTCATTCGTACCCGCGAAATGGAATCGATGATCCGCGTCGAGAACGGCAATATCGCCGTCATGGGCGGTCTGATGGAAGACGGCCAGGATTATGCGGACACCGCCATCCCGGCAATCTCGCGGATCCCGATCATCGGCAACTTCTTCCAGAACAAGAACGACACCCGCCGGAAGACCGAACTGGTAGTGTTCCTGCGCCCGGTCGTCATCAAGAATGCGAGCATCGAAGGTGACTACGCCTCGTTCCGCAACCAGCTGCCGGACAAACACTTCTTCGATGGAACGCTCGGGCCCAACAATCGCCTCGGCGGGAATGGAGGCAGCTGGTGAGCCTGCTGATGGACGCCCTGAAGCGCGCCGAACTGGCCAAGCAACAGGGCCAGGCCGACGTCGCATCCGAAGCGCCAACGGAGTCGGCCTCCGCGTCCGAAGCGGGAACACCCACGACAAGCTTGCCGGAATTGCCGAAACTCGAGGATCTGGACAACGAGTTCATCGCCCAAGCCGAGCAGGCTGCCGCACAGCCGCGGACCCCGGCCTCCGGACACGCCGGCCGGACGAACACCACATCCCACCACAAAGCCCGAACGACGGGTACCCCGCCACCGGGGGGAACTTCTGAACGCGCTGCGATCAAGAACGTATTTGCCGTCAAGGGTGCCATCGCCCAGGACCGGCAGGGATTGGTGATTGCCGCTGCCCTCGCCTTGCTGGCTGTCGGCGGACTCATCGTCTGGCTTTGGCTCAATCTCAAACCGGTTGAGGGCATTGCTGCGCCTCCCAGACCGCCCGAGCTCCAGGACTTCGCCGCCGCAGGAACCCCGACACCTCCGCCAGCTGTAGCTGCCGAAACCCGGCCTGCAGCATCGGCATCGGCGCCCGTCGTTTGGTCGGCGCCCTCATCGGCGTCACGGGCGGAAGACGAAGAACGCGCCGCCGTGGCCCGCGCGATCGCTCCCAAGCCCACAAAGCGGCGTCCCGCCGTGAGTACCCCCTCCGATGACGCAGCAATCCGCGTAACCAAGGCCAGTCCCGGCGTGGATCCCAGCGTGGCGGAAGGTTTCCGCCTGCTTCAGACCGGCAATCTGCGCGCGGCCAGAGCTGCCTATACCAACGCCTTGCGAAGCGATCCGCGCAACGCCGATGCCCTGCACGGCATCGCCGCCATCGCCTTGCGCGAAGGCAGAACGGAAGAAGCCGCGGATATCTATCAGCGCATCCTGGAAATCAATCCAGCCGACGCGGCGGCTCAAGCCGGAATGCTCGGCTTGAACGGGCAGGTCGACCCGGTTGTCGGCGAGAGCCGGATCAAGTCGCTGCTGTCCGCCCAGGGCGATCTGCCGGTGCTGAATTTCGCACTCGGCAACCTTTACGCCCGGCAACAGCGCTGGAACGAAGCCCAGCAGGCCTATTTCAAGGCCGTCACTGCCGAGGCCGGCAACCCGGACTATCTGTTCAATCTCGCGGTCAGCCTCGACCAGCTCCACCAACCCAAGCTGGCCGCCCAGTACTACGACCAGGCGCTGACGGTAGCCCGCGGACGCGCCGCAGCTTTCGACCGCACGCTCGCGGCAAGACGGATCCGCGAGTTGCAACCCTGACCGGAACCCGCGAGTGTCATCCGGCATCGAATGAGTTGATGATGAATTCCCCCACGCCCCACCGTCGTCCGATCGGCCAGGTCCTGATTTCGCAGGGAGTCATCAGCGAAGATCAGTTGCGCATCGCCCTGCTGGAGCAGATGAAGTCCAACCAGCCGGTCGGCAAGCTGCTGGTTTCGCTGGGCTTCGTTTCCGAAGCGACATTGCGCGACGCACTCGGTGAATCGCTCGGCCAGCGGTCGGTCGACCTCAGCAACGCCATCGTCGACCCGGCTGCCTTGCGGCTGGTGCCGCGCGAGATGGCGAAGCGCCACGGACTGTTGCCCCTGGACTATTCGATCGAGCAGCACCGCCTGACCATTGCCATCGCCGACACCAACGACATCGTCGCGCTGGACAAGCTGCGCGCGCTGGTGCCGCACGAGCTGCTCATTGAAACGCTGTTGGCCGGCGAATCGGAAATCGCCCGCGCCATCGACCAGTACTACGGCCATGAACTGTCGATCGACGGCATCCTGCACGAGATCGAAACCGGCGAAATCGACTACCGCGGCCTGTCGGCGTCGATGGACGAATACAGCCAGCCGGTCGTCCGGCTTGTCGGCGCACTGCTGACCGACGCGGTCAAGCGCGATGCTTCGGACATCCACTTTGAACCGGAAGCGAGCTTCCTGCGCATCCGCTACCGCATAGACGGCATCCTGCGCCAGATCCGCGCCCTGCACAAATCGTACTGGGCGGCAATGGCGGTGCGGATCAAGGTGATGAGCGGAATGAACATCGCCGAGACCCGCGCGCCGCAGGATGGCCGCATTTCACTCAACTTCAGTGGCCGCCTGGTCGACTTCCGCGTCGCCGCGCAGCCGACCATTCACGGCGAAAACATCGTCCTGCGCATTCTCGATCGCCAGAAGGGCATCGTGCCGCTCGATCAGCTCGGCCTCGACGACCTGCAGATCGAGGCGCTCAAACTGATGATCGCCCGCCCGGAAGGCATCATCCTCGTCACCGGCCCGACGGGCAGCGGCAAGACCACGACGCTGTATTCGGTGTTGAACCACATCAACGACGAGGGGCAGAACATCATGACCCTCGAGGACCCCGTCGAATACCCGATGGCAATGATCCGGCAGACCTCGGTCGCCGAGGCGGCCAAGCTCGATTTCGCCAACGGCATCCGCTCGATGATGCGCCAGGATCCGGACGTAATCCTGGTCGGCGAAATCCGCGACGCCGACACGGCGGAAATGGCCTTCCGCGCCGCCATGACCGGCCACCAGGTCTATTCGACGCTGCATACCAATTCTGCGATCGGCGCCATCCCGCGCCTGCTCGACATCGGCATCCTGCCCGACATCATGGCCGGCAACATCATCGGCGTGGTGGCGCAGCGCCTGGTCCGGCGACTTTGTCCGCATTGCCGCAAGTCCTACACCGCGCAACCTCACGAGCGCCACCTGCTCGGCAAAGGCAACTCGGCCCACGCGCCCTTGCTCTATCGCCCCGCCGGCTGCGATCGCTGCGACTTCCAGGGTTACCGCGGCCGCCTCGCCATCATGGAAGTGCTGCGGCTCGACGGCGAACTCGACGAACTGATTGCCCGCCGAGCCACGGCACGCGAAATCCGCAACGCCGCGCTGGCCAAGGGCTTCAGGACGCTTGCCGAAGATGGCCTGCGCCGCGTGCTCGACGGTTCGACCTCCATCGAAGAGGTAGCCCGCGTGGTCGACCTGACGGAGAGAATGTAGTGGCGCTCTACGCCTACAAGGCGATGAACACGGACGGCCGCATTGTTCTGGGCCGCCTGGACGCCATCAATCCCATCGATCTTGAACTGCGCCTCAAGCGCATGGACCTGGATTTCATCAAGGGCAGCCCGGTCAAACAGGGCGGTGTTTTTGGCGGCAAGGGTGTCGGCCGGCAGGAACTCATCAACTTCTGCTTCCACCTCGAACAGCTCACTCGCGCGGGCGTATCCATCCTCGACGGACTCACCGACCTGCGCGACAGCCTGGAGAATCCAAACTTCCGCGAAGTGATCGCCGGCATGATCGAGAGCATCGACGGCGGACGCACGCTCTCGCAGGCAATGGCGGAGCATCCGCGAGTCTTCGACGGGGTATTCATCAGCCTGGTGGCGGCGGGCGAAAGTACCGGCAAGCTTCAGGAGGTGCTGGCCAATCTGGTCGAATCGCTCAAGTGGCAGGACGAGCTCGCGGCGCAGACCAAGAAGCTGATCATGTATCCCGCGTTCATGGGCTCCGTCGTGATCGGCGTCGTCATATTCATGATGATGTACCTGGTGCCGAAGATGGTCGGTTTCATCAAGGGCATGGGCCACGAACTGCCGCTGCACACCAGGATACTGATCGCCACGTCCGACGTCTTCGTCAACTACTGGTATCTGGTGTTGGGCCTGCCGCTGATTGCAGCGGCCGTCATCGCTGTTCTGGTGCGCAGCAACCCGCGCGCCCGTTATCATTGGGATGACTTCAAGCTGCGCATGCCATTGCTCGGCAACATCCTGCGCAAAGTGATCCTGTCGCGCTTCGCCAGCGTTTTCGCCATGATGTACTCCTCCGGCATTTCGGTTCTCGATTCCCTGCGGGCCACCGAAGGCGTGGTCGGCAACCAGGTCATCAAGGAAGGCCTGGAGCAAGTCGGCGAATTGATCGCCGAGGGCCAGAGCATTACCGTGGCCTTCCAGAACGTCAGTTTGTTCCCGCCGCTGGTGCTGCGCATGCTGCGGGTCGGCGAGAACACCGGCGGACTCGACACGGCGCTGATCAACGTCAGCTACTTCTACAGCCGCGACGTTCGCGAATCGATCAGCCGCATCCAGGCCTTGATCGAGCCGGCGCTGACGGTCACGCTCGGCCTCGTGCTCGGCTGGGTCATGCTTTCGGTGCTCGGCCCGATCTACGACACCATCACCAAGCTCAAGATATGATCAGACCATGACCGCCCGCCGCCTGCTCTTTCTCGATTCGCACGGCCTGACCGCCTATCACTGGCAGGTGGGCGGTCCGCGTGCCGAAGCGACGTTCGCCGCCGATCCCGCGGGACTAGAAGCATTCGAGGACTACCTGAACCAGCGGCATGCCAGTCTGTTCTACCTGCTCGCCGACGTTGCCGAGGAAGGCTTCCAGATCGAGGACGTGCCGTACGTCCACGGCAACGACCGCGACGAGATGCTCAAGCGCAAGCTGTCGCAGTTTTTTTACGGTACGCCGCTGTCGCTGGCGATGTCGCTGGGGCGGGGGAAGACCGGGCGCCGCGACGAGAAGTTCCTGTTTGCCGGACTGACCGGTTATGCGCAATTCGAACCCTGGCTGCAAACGATCCGCAACACCGAGGCGCAACTGGCCGGCGTCTATTCCGTTCCCTTCGTTCTCGCCAAACAGGCGGGCAAACTGGTCGATATCAGCAAGCCCGTCCTGCTCATGACGGTTACGCGCGCCGGGTTGCGGCAGACGTTTTTCGATCGCGGCCACCTGCGCTTTTCGCGCCTGACCCAGATGTCGACCGGCATGGTCGGCGAAGTCGCCACGGCCTGCGGCGCCGAAACAAGAAAGATCTACCAGTATCTGGCCGGGCAGCGGCTGATCGCCCGCGACGCTCCCCTGCAAACGCGGGTGCTGGCGCATTCGAACCATTTCGACGTTATCGGCCACCGCTGCGAGAGCAATGCCGAACGTCAGGTGCAAATGGTAGACCTCGTCGCCGAGGCGAAGAGGCATGGTCTCAAGGAAGTTCCCGGCGATTCCCGCAGCGACACGCTTTTGCTGCATTGGCTGGCCAAGCAGACGCCAGATGTGCAATTCGCTCCGGCGGTCGAACGACGCCCCTATCGCCTGTGGCAAACCCGCCTTGCGATCAACACCGTCGCTGGCGGCATCCTCGCCGCCGGCCTGATCTATACAGGCATGCAGATATTTGCCCAGGCTGAATATTCCAACGCCAACGGCTTGCTCCAGGCGGAAGTCGACCTTGGCAAACATCGCTACAACAACATGCTGAAGGGGCTGCCGCCGGTGTCGATCGGCTACGACAACCTGCGCGTGCTGACGGATCGTTTCGAGACTCTCGCCAAGCGCAGTGTCGGCCCGGAACCGATGCTCGTACACATCAGCAAGGCCTTGAACAAACTGCCGGCGATCGACCTCACCCGTCTCGACTGGTGGATCGCCAACCAGCCCGACGAGGGCCCAACCGGCAAGGCCGCCATGCCGGGCGTCGCCATGCCGGCTAGCAGCGGTGGTAACGGCTTCGCCGTGGTGAATCTGCAGGCTCAGTTGCCGGTCGCCATGGCCGGTGACCACCGCAGCCAACTGGAAACGGTTAACGCGTTCGCCGAGATGTTGCGCCGTCCAGACATCGAAGTCCAGATCGTCACCTTTCCGTTCGAGACCGAATCCGGCAAGTCGATACGAAGTACCGACGCAAGCGGGCTGGCCGGGCCGCCGCGCTTCGTCCTCAAGTTGGCAGGCAAGCTATGAATGTCACGACAAGCGACTTTGTCCGGATCCGCTGGGCGCTCGGTTTCCTGATCCTGGCGACGCTGATCGGCTACGCGCTGGCCACGACGTCGCGCAAGCTGACCGAAGCGGCCCATGCCGACCAGTTGCGCCTGCAGGCGCAGCAACGCGACATCCGCGCCCGGCTGACCCGGGCGCCCGAGGAAGAACAGGAACTGCGCAGCAAGATCGCGCTCTTTCACGAACTTCAGCAACGCGGCATCATCGGCCAGGAAGAGCGCCTCGACTGGGTGGAGCAGATCGGCCGGATCAAGGCCGAACGCCGTCTGCTCGACGTCCAGTATGAAATCGCCGCGCAAAAGAGCGTCGATAGCGCGCTGCTACCGGCCGGCGCCACGGCCGGCGAATACGAATTCATGTCCAGCACCATGAACCTGCAGATGCAACTGCTGCACGAAGACGACCTGCTCGGTTTCCTGGACGACCTGCGCAAGTCGGTGCACGCGCAACTACTCGTCCGCGAGTGCGCCATCGACCGCCTGCCGCCGGGAACCGACCGTCGCGTTGCGGCGCAATTGCGCGCCACCTGTACCATCGACTGGATCACCCTGCGGGAGAAGCGGCAATGAAGCCCGGACACCTCGCCAGCCATCTCCGCGGCGTATCGCCACGACTGACCAGCCCGAAGGG
>JBNKCS010000055.1:0-12146 GCA_050287865.1 Rhodocyclaceae bacterium
CTCTCCTACAATGCGTTGACGCAGCAATACCGGTTAGTCACGGAAGGCAGGCAGGAAAGCTACTCGACGCTGGCCGAAGCGCTGCTGATGCTCGGCAAGGTCGACGGGCTGATTGTTGCCGAGAAGAAGGCGATCCGGCCGGGGCATGCCTACACTGCCGAACTGCGCCTGTCGTTCGACAAGCGCCAGCTACCCAAACCCTTCCAGCTCGATGCCGTAGCCAGCAAGGATTGGCAGGTGGAATCGACGCCGCTGAACTGGCAATTCGCGCCGGGGGTGGTTGGCAGGTGAACATCGCGCTGCCGGTGATTGGCGCCCTGGGCGCCATCCTGCTGTTTCTGCTTGCCACCGCCAGCGCCAACAGCGAGCTGTTCGCACAACACTATCCGCTGCTGGTCGGCATCAATGGCGTCGCCGCCATCGCGCTGCTGGCACCGATCATCGTCCAGTTGCGGCGCCTCAAGCGCGAATACCGCCAGCGCGTGTTCGGTTCCCGGCTCAAGTACCGCCTGGTCGTCATGCTGGCGCTGATGGCGGTGGTGCCCGGCGTGCTGATATACGGCGTCTCCATGTTGTTTGCGGTCAAGAGCATCGATTCCTGGTTCGACGTGCGCGTGGATCGAGCGCTCGAGGGCGGCCTCAACCTCGGCCGCAACGTGCTCGACTCGCTGGAGGTGGAGTTGCTCACCAAGGGACACGACATGGCGTTCGCACTGTCCGACACGCCGAACTCCGGCCCGCGCCTGCTCAATCGCCTGCGCGAACAGGCCGGCGTGCAGTCGGCGACCCTGCTCAGCCCAACCGGCAACGTGCTTGCCAACAGCAGCAGCGAGCTCGACAACCTGTTGCCATCCACCCCATCGCAATCCCAGTTGCGACAGGCACGTACCAGCCGCGGCACCTCCGCCATCGAAGGAGATGCCGACAACGGTCTGACCCTGCGCGTACTGGTGCCGGTAGCCGGTTATGAACTGGGAGCAGAGCTGCGCATTCTCCAGTTGATCCAGCCGGTGCCCGACGCGGTCGCCTCGAGCGCCGACGCGGTGGCAGCCGCCTACCGCGACTACCAGAGCCTGCAACTCGCTCGCGCCGGCCTGAAGCGCATCTACACACTGACCCTCACCTTCACGCTGCTGGTGGCACTGTTTGCTGCCGTCGCGCTTGCCTTCTTCCTTGCCGAGCGCCTGGCGAGGCCGTTGCTGATACTCGCCGAAGGTACCCAGGCTGTGGCGGCCGGCGACTTCACGCCGCGCGTCGCCTGGAAGTCGCACGACGAGCTGGGCGTGCTGACACGCTCTTTCAGCGACATGACGCGCCAGCTCGACGATGCGCGCAGCGAGGCCGGCCGGCACCAGGCCTACCTCGAAAGCGTCCTGGCCAATCTGTCCGCCGGCGTGCTGGCTTTCGATGCCGAATTTCGCCTGCAGGCGGCCAATCTCGGCGCCGGTACCATCCTGAAGGACGATCTGGCAACGCTCGGCAGTGCCCCCCTGCAGGAATGGGAGCGTCACCGGGCACTGGCGAACGTGGTGATCGAGTCCTTCCACGAGCGCGGCGCCGAATGGCAACTGCAGTTCGAGTTCGAGGGCGACGACGGCGTTCCGCAGACCCTGTTGCTGCGCGGTTCGACGCTGCCCGAGAGCGGCGGCGGCGGTTACGTGGTGGTATTCGACGACATCAGCCAGCTCATTTCGGCGCAGCGCTCGATCGCCTGGGGCGAAGTCGCGCGCCGTCTCGCGCATGAGATCAAGAATCCACTCACGCCGATCAGGCTTGCCGCCGAACGCCTGCAAATCAAGCTCGCCGAGCGGCTCGACGGGGCGGGGCGCGACATGCTGGACCGGTCGATCGCGACCATCGTAAACCAGGTCGAGGCATTGAAGCACATGGTCAACGACTTCCGGGATTTCGCCAAGACGCCGCCGCCGGTGCTGGCGCCGCTCGACCTCAACGAACTGGTGCGCGAACTGTTCCAGCTCTACGAGGCCGACGCCACGCTGCTCCACGCCGACCTGACGCCACTGCCGCCGGTTCTGGCCGACAGCAGCCAGATGCGCCAGGTGTTGCACAACCTGATCAAGAACGCCCGCGAGGCCCTGGCCGAGCATCCGCCCGCGTCTGGTGCGCCGCGGGTGACGGTGGCGACTCGCCGCGAAGAACGGCGCGCCGTTCTGACGGTGAGCGACAACGGCCCCGGCTTCGGCGCGCAGATCCTGCCGCGCGCCTGCGAACCCTACGTAACCAGCAAGACCAAGGGCACCGGCCTCGGGCTGGCTATCGTCAGGAAGATCATCGATGATCACAAGGGGGAACTCCGGCTGGCCAATCGCGAGAGCGGCGGTGCGGAAGTGACTATCAGGTTGCCGTTGGCGGCGTAGGATTGGAAGATGGCCCAAATACTTGTAGTTGACGACGAAATCGGCATCCGCGAACTGCTCTCGGAAATTCTCACCGACGAGGGGCACGACGTCCGCGTAGCCGAGAGCGCCACCGCGGCGAGACGGGCGCGCGACGAGGGGCGGCCGGATCTGGTGCTGCTCGACATCTGGATGCCGGACACCGACGGCATCACGCTGCTCAAGGAATGGGCGGCTGGCGGACAGCTTTCCATGCCGGTCATCATGATGTCGGGGCACGGCACGATCGACACGGCAGTGGAAGCGACCAAGATCGGCGCGCTCGATTTTCTGGAAAAGCCGATCGGCATGCAAAAGCTGCTCGCCGCGGTCTCCCACGGCCTGACTCGCGGCCAGAAGCGCGCGCCGGTCGGATTGTCCCTCGCCGCGTTTACACGTTCGGCACTGCTCAAGGATCTCAAGCGCCGCCTGGAGCAGATGGCTGCCAAGAGTCGCCTGTTGTTGCTGCGTTCCGCCTCTGGAGGCATTGTCGAACTGGCCGCACGCACGCTGCAGGTGCCCGGCAAGCCATGGCTCGACCTATCGACCAATGCCGAGCCGCTGAGCATAGAGGCGTTGGAGACGGCCAGCGGTGGCGTGCTGTACTGCGAGGAACTGGCACGGCTGACGCGCTTGCAGCAGAAGAACCTGCTGTTCGCGCTCGATCGTCTCGACAAGTTCGAGTTGCACCTGATCGCGGCAACCTGCCACGATGCCGAAAGCCTGGCGGCCCACGGCTGGGAGGAGTCAGCCTTGCGCCGACTCTCCGAAGTCTGGCTGGCGCTGCCCAGCCTCGCCGAACTGAAGGACGAAATTCCGGATATCGCCAGCCATCTGCTGACGGAACTGGTGGAGGCCGGCCAGGCGCCGCTGCGCCGCTTCAGCACCGGCGCGCTCAACACCCTGCGCCAGCAAGCCTGGCCAGGCGGGTATGCCGAGATGAAGAGCGCCATCCGCTCGCTGGCGCTGGCGGCGCTGGACGAGGAGATCGACAGCGACGAAATCCGCAGCGTGCTGTTTCCGGAAGCCGTACCAGCAGCGCTTATCCAGCTTCCCGGGATG
Source organism: Rhodocyclaceae bacterium (assembly GCA_050287865.1). Lineage (GTDB taxonomy): Bacteria > Pseudomonadota > Gammaproteobacteria > Burkholderiales > Rhodocyclaceae > Fen-999. The sequence continues at coordinate 3,459 of JBNKCS010000055.1, forward strand.
CCGGCCGAGGCCATGGAACTTCCGCTGCGGGAAGCGCGCGAACTGTTCGAGCGCACCTATTTCGAGCACCACTTGCGTGCCGATGGCGGCAACATGACGCGCCTGGCCGAGAGAACGGGGCTGGAACGAACCCACCTGTATCGCAAGCTCAAGGATCTGGGCCTGCGCGGCGGCAAGGGAGAAGAGTAGAACCATGCACATAGTCATCCTCGGCGCCGGACAGGTCGGCGCCAGCGTGGCCGAGGCGCTCGCCTCGGAAGCCAACGACATCACCATCGTCGACCAGAATCGCGACAGTCTGGCCCAGGTCGCCGACCGTCTCGACGTGCGCACCCTGGCCGGCAATGCGGCCTATCCGTCGGTGCTGCGCGAGGCCGGCATCGAGGACGCGGACATGCTGGTGGCGGTAACGCAGTCGGATCAGACCAACCTCGTGGCCTGCAAGATCGCGCGCAACCTGTTCAACGTGCCCACGCGCATCGCCCGCCTGCGTTCGCCGGATTTCCTCGACGACGAACTGCTCTCGAACGACAACTTCGCGGTCGACTACGCGATCTGTCCGGAGCAGGAGATCACCGAATACATCGGCAAGCTGATCGAGTTCCCCACGGCGCTGCAGGTGCTGGAGTTCGCGGAAGGCCGGGTGACGCTGGTGGGCGTGCGGGCCAACCCAGGCGGTCTGCTGGTCGGGCAACCGATCCGCGCCATGCGCGAACATTTGCCCAAGGACATCGACGCGCGCATCGCCGCCATCTTTCGCGAGCACCAACCTGTCGATCCCGATGGCGACACGGTGATCGAACCGGGGGACGAGGTGTTCGTCCTCGCTGCCAGCGAGCATATCCGCCCCGTGATGCGCGAACTGCGGCGCATCCAGCAGCCTGTCAAGCGCGTCATGATCGCCGGCGGCGGCAATATCGGTTCGCGCCTTGCCAGCCTGCTGCAGGACCGCTACGAGGTGAAGGTCGTCGAGGTCGATCGCGGCCGCGCCGAAGTCATCGCCGCCAAACTCGACAAAGCGCTGGTACTGGTCGGCGAGGCCACCGACGAAAATGTCCTGGTCGAGGAGAACATCGACGAGATGGACATGTTCCTCGCCCTGACCAACGACGACGAAGACAACATCATGGCTGCGTCGCTGGCCAAACGGCTCGGCTGCCAGCGCGTGCTGGCGCTGATCAACCGCCGCGCCTATGCGGACATGGTGCAGGGTGGCCCGATCGACATCGGCCTCAGCCCGGCACAGGTCTCGATCGGCACGTTGCTGACCCACGTTCGCCAGGGCGACGTGACACGGGTGCACAGCCTGCGGCGGGGTGCAGCCGAGGCGCTCGAACTGGTAGCGCACGGCGATGCCAAGCATTCCAAGGTGGTCGGCAAACGCATCGAGGAATTGCCGACGATCAAGGGCGCCCATATCGGCGCCATCGTCCGTACCACCAGTCAGCCATTCGACGTCATCGGCGCGGACGGCATGCCCAAGGGGCGCTCGACGCAACGGGTCATCATTCCTCACCACGACACGGTGATCGAGAGCGGCGACCACGTCATCGTCTTCTGTACCCGCAAGCGACAAGTGAAGGCGGTGGTCAAGCTGTTCCAGGTCGGCGCTCTTTTCTTCTAGCCTGCCGGCCATGCGTTTTCTGCCGGTCGTCAACGCCCTCGGCGTCATCGTCCTTCTGTTCGGTCTCAGCATGCTGGTACCGGTCGGCGTTTCCTGGTATTTCGACGACGGTGCTCAGGCGGCCTATGACGAGGCAGTGCTGCTGACGCTGTTCGTCGGCGCCGTGCTCTGGGTCGGCACCCGGCGGCGGCGCGTCGAACTGCGCGTGCGTGACGGCTTTCTTCTAGTGGCGTTGACCTGGGGTCTTCTGCCGGTGTTCGGTGCGCTACCCCTGTTCATGCAGATCGAAGGGCTATCGTTCACCGATGCCTATTTCGAGGCGACCTCCGGCCTGACCGCCACCGGATCGACGGTATTGTCAGGCCTGGACAACCTGCCCATCTCCATCAATTTCTGGCGCACTTTCCTGCACTGGATCGGCGGCATGGGCGTGATCGTGCTGGCGGTGGCGGTACTGCCGCTGCTCGGCATTGGCGGGCGCCAGTTGTTCAAGGCCGAAACACCGGGACCGATGAAGGAAGCCAGCCTGACGCCGCGCGTCGCCGAGACCGCCAAGGGACTGTGGCTCGTTTACGTGTTGCTCACTTCGGCCTGCGCCATCACCTTCACTGCGGTCGGGATGGATGGCTGGGAGGCTGTGATGCATGCGTTCAGCGTCATGGGACTCGGCGGTTTTTCCACCAAGGACGCCAGTCTCGGCCATTTCGACAGCGTGCCGATCGAACTGGTGGCGATGGCCTTCGCGCTCATGTCCGGCATCAACTACGCGACGCATTTCCTGGCACTGCACGGGAAAAGCCTGAAGCCCTACCTGCGCGATGCCGAAATCCCCTTCTACCTCGGCGTGCTGGCCGTAAGCATCGTCGGACTGACGATCTACCTGGTGACGTTCGACATCTACGACAGTCCGCTGACGGCAGTACGCTACGTCGCCTTCCACTGCATCTCGCTCGCCACCTCGCTGGGCTTCGCCACGACCGACTATGGTTCATGGCCGATGTTCGGGCAGCTCTGGATCCTCTTCCTGGGCAGCTTCCTGGCCTGCTCCGGCTCCACCGGCGGCGGCATCAAGATGATGCGCGCCATCATCCTCTACCGTCAGGTTTACCGCGAGGTGCTGCGTGCCATGCATCCGCGCGCCATCCATCCGGTGCGCCTGGGCGGCGCCGTCGTGCCGGACACCGTGCTGCACGCCGTACTGGCGTTCAGCTTCATTTACGTGGTGATCGTCGTCATGCTGACGCTGCTCATGGTCGCCTCCGGACTCGAACTGGTCACGGCTTTTTCCGCCGTTGTGGCGACACTCAACAACACCGGTCCCGGACTCGGCGTCGTCGGCCCGGCAAGCAACTTTTCGCCGCTCAGCGATTTCCAGACCTGGGTTTGCGCGGCCGCCATGATCCTCGGCCGCCTGGAGTTGTTTACCGTCCTCGTCGTGCTGACACCGGCCTTTTGGCGCAAATAGGCGGCGTACCGCCACGACTGACTTTTGAAACAAATTGACGCCTTTTTTACGAGCGCTGTAGGACACTACGCGCTTCGTGTTTCCGGAGGGCTTTCGTGTCCCCGTGCTGGTTGATGAATGCCGGTCTGGCCACCACGCTTAGCGACGTGGCGGAACCGGTCGCCCCGGCCCGGCCGAAGTGCGTTCCGACCGGAACCCGCGGCAGCGGCCCCTCTCCATCCTGACCGACGATGCGCTTTCTCTCCGTCTTCAACGCACTGGGCGCAATCATCTTCGTCTTCGGCTTGACCATGCTGGTGCCCGTCGGCACCTCATGGCTGACGAACGACGGCGCGCAGACGGCCTACGACGACGCCATCGTCATTACCTTGATGGCCGGCGCAATACTGTGGCTGCTGACGCACCGGCGACAGCGCATCGAGTTGCGGGTACGCGACGGTTTTTTGCTGGTGACGCTGACCTGGATGGTCATGCCGATCTTCGGCGCCATGCCGTTGCTGATCCAGATTCCGGGCCTTTCGTTTACCGATGCGTATTTCGAGGCCGCCTCCGGCCTGACCACCACCGGGTCTACCGTACTTTCCGGTCTCGATGGATTGCCGACCTCGGTCAACCTTTGGCGCACCTTCCTCCACTGGCTGGGCGGCATGGGCGTGATCGTGCTGGTGGTCGCAGTTCTCCCGCTGCTGGGCATCGGCGGCCGGCAGATATTCAAGGCGGAAACACCGGGGCCGATGAAGGAAAACAGCCTGACTCCGCGCATCGCCGAAACCGCCAAAGGCCTTTGGTCCGTCTATGTCATGCTGACCGTCGCCTGCATGATCTCGCTGTGGCTCGCCGGCATGGACGGCTGGGAGGCCGTGATCCACGGCTTCAGCATCATGGGCCTCGGCGGCTTTTCCAGCCACGACACCAGTCTCGCCTATTTCAACAGCGTACCGGTGGAGATCGTGACGATGGTGTTTGCCTTGCTGGCGGGCCTCAACTTCGCGACTCACTTTCTGGCCTTCCGCAACCGGAGTCTCAAGCCCTATCTTTACGACGCCGAACTTCCCTTCTATTTCGGGGTGCTGGTTGTCAGCATCGTTGCCCTGACCATCTATCTCCGGGTTTTCACGGTCCACGATGGCGTCTGGCAGGCATTGCGCTATTCAGCCTTCCAATCGATTTCGCTGGCCACTTCGCTGGGGCTGGTGATTACCGATACTGGGTCGTCATGGCCGGTGTTTGCCCAGATCTGGGTGCTGTTTCTCGGCAGCTTCGTCGCCTGCTCGGGATCGACCGGCGGCGGCATCAAGATGATGCGCGCCATCCTGCTCTACAAACTGGTGTTCCGCGAGATTCTGCGCGCCATGCATCCGCGAGCCGTCCGTCCCGTACGGCTCGGCAGCCAGCCAGTCGGCGAAACAGTGCTGCATTCGGTGCTGGCCTTCAGCTTCATGTACATGGTCGTCGTCGTATCACTGACATTGCTACTCGCCGCCTCGGGACTGGAGCTCATCACGGCCTTCTCGGCTATCGCCGCCACACTCAACAACGTCGGCCCGGGCCTCAACAGCGTCGGCCCGGCCGGCAACTACGCCGGCCTGACTGATTTCCAGAAATGGGTCTGCACGTTCGCGATGATCGTCGGCCGCCTCGAGATCTTCACCGTGCTGGTGGTACTAACGCCGGCCTTCTGGAAGAAGTAGGCGGCAAGCAGGCGGCGTGTTGCCAAGGCTGACTTTTGTGGCCATGCGATAATCCGGGCCACTCAACCGGATTTCCGACCATGGCCCGTCCCGAGAACGACACTTTCCTGCGTGCGCTGCTGCGCCAACCCACCGAATACACACCCACCTGGCTGATGCGCCAGGCCGGCCGCTACCTCCCCGAGTATTGCGAGACGCGCAAGCGCGCCGGCAGCTTCCTGCAGCTCTGCAAGTCGCCGACGCTGGCCTGCGAAGTGACGCTACAGCCGCTGGCCCGTTACGACCTCGACGCGGCGATCCTGTTCTCCGACATCCTGACCGTCCCCGACGCCATGGGCCTCGGCCTCTATTTCGCCGAGGGCGAGGGACCGAAGTTCGAACGGCCGCTGCGCGAAGAGTGGGCAATCCGTGACCTCGAGGCGCCCGATCCCAACGTCCATCTGCGCTACGTGATGGACGCCGTCGCCGAAATCCGCCGCGCGCTCAACAACACCGTGCCGCTGATCGGCTTCTCGGGTTCGCCCTTCACGCTGGCCTGCTACATGGTCGAGGGCGGCGGTTCCGACGACTACCGCAACATCAAGACCATGCTCTACAGCCGGCCCGACCTGCTGCACCGCATCCTCGACATCACGACCACCGCCGTGACGGACTACCTGAACGCCCAGATCGAATCCGGCGCACAGGCGGCGATGGTCTTCGACACCTGGGGCGGCATGCTGCCGGCCTGGGCCTACAAGGAATTCTCGCTCGCCTACATGGAGCGCATCGTCGCCGACCTGAAGAAGGTGCATGACGGAGAGCGCGTGCCATCCGTCGTCTTCACCAAGGGCGGCGGCCAGTGGCTGGAGTCGATCGCCGCCATCGGCGTCGATGCGGTTGGCCTCGACTGGACCTGCGACATCGGCGCAGCCCGGCAGCGTGTCGGCGACCGTGTGGCGCTGCAGGGCAACCTCGACCCGGTGGCGCTGTTCGCCACGCCCGACGGCATCGCGCGCGAAGCGAAACGGGTGCTGGAAAGTTTCGGCAAGCATTCCTCGAACAGCGGCCATGTCTTCAATCTCGGTCACGGCATTTCGCAACACGTCGATCCCGACAGCGTCACCGTGCTGGTGGACACCGTACGGCAGGTCAGCCGGGGGTTTCACGGCGACGCAACTGTCAAGGACTGATTTCGTCGGCGTTCCGGGATCGTGCCGACGTACTTTCCCACCGGGTGCGGAACTACGGACAGGCCCCCTCTCAACGCTGATGCTGCAAGGCTTGCCGAGAGGGGTTGACAAACCACTTATTCACAGTCCGCAGTCAAGCTTCCCGGCAGGAGTCATCAAACCCATATTGCGGTCAGTGAAATACTAACTTGATGTATTTAAACGATTTTTATTCGCTTAAAAATTACGCAAGTGTTAAATTCCCTTTACAGGACCGTCATTTAGCTTTTTTAGGGTGGCATTGCTCACAAACTTATCCACAGTTTTTGTGGGTAAGCAGTTTATTCAGTCATACCAATCAATTAGGGCCGAAAGCGGAAGTGGTATCGAACTAAGCCGGCCAAGCTCCTTCAACCATTACCGAAGTGCTGTGTAGTCTATGACCTTCGTACAGGTTGCGCTCGATGTTCCGCTGCCGCGGTTATTCGACTACCGCGCAGATGACGCGTCCATCGATGATATCGGGCGACGCGCGATCGTTCCTTTCGGATCCGGGACGAAGACCGGGCTGATCGTCGGCATCGCCGAAACCTCGGATCAGCCGCCGGACAAACTGAAGCCGGCGGAAGCGATCCTGCGCGACATGCCGCCGTTGCCGGCCGACTGGCTGGCGCTGTGCGAATTCTGCAGCCGCTACTATCAGCATCCGCTCGGCCAGGTCGTCGCCTTCGCGCTGCCGCCCATGCTCCGGCGCGGCAAGTTGCCGAAGGCACGCAAACCAAAAGTCAGCCGTGGCGACACGCCACCCGCAGCGGCTCTGCCGACCCTGTTGCCCGAGCAGCAGGCGGCGGTGGAAGCGATTACTTCCGCGCAAGGCTTCGAAACCTTCCTGCTGCACGGCGTCACCGGCAGCGGCAAGACCGAGGTCTACCTGCGCGCCATCACCACCGTGCTCACGGCCGGCAAACAGGCGATGATGCTGGTGCCCGAAATTGCGCTGACGCCGCAGCTCGAACAGCGAGTGAGTGAGCGCTTCCCGGGCGCGCATATCGTCTCGGCGCACAGCGGCATCGCCGACGCGGCGCGGGCGCGCGCTTTCCTCGATGCGCTGGAGGGCCGCGCCGACATCGTGCTCGGCACGCGCCTGTCGATGTTCATGCCCATTCCGCGTCTCGGCCTGATCGTGGTCGACGAAGAGCACGATTCCTCGTTCAAGCAGCAGGAAGGCCTGCGCTACTCGGCGCGCGACGTGGCCGTGTTCCGCGCCAAGCAGCGCGACATTCCCATCGTGCTCGGCAGCGCCACGCCGGCGCTGGAAACTTTCCACCATGCGATTTCCGGCCGCTACCGCCTGCTCGAACTGCACCACCGCGCCGTCGCCGAGGCACCACCCGTCGTCCGCACCATCGACACGCGCCGCGAGAAATTGCAGGACGGCATGAGCGCCGCGCTGATCGAAGCATTGGCCGAACGCCTGGCGCGCGGCGAGCAAAGCCTGGTCTTCCTCAACCGGCGCGGCTACGCCCCCGTGCTTGCCTGCCCGGCCTGCGGCTGGGTGTCGCGCTGCCGCCGCTGCGCGGCGAACATGGTCCTGCATCTGGCCGACAAGCGCCTGCGCTGCCACCACTGCGGCCTCGAGGCCGGTATCCCGCGCGCTTGCCCCGATTGCGGCAACCAGGACATCCATCCATTCGGCCGCGGCACGCAGCGGCTGGAGTCGGCGCTGAGTGAGCGCTTCCCGGAAGCGCGCGTCCTGCGCATCGACCGCGATTCGGCGAGCACGCCGAAGAAGTGGCAGGCGCTCTTGGCGGCCATCCATGCCGGCGAAGCCGACCTGCTGATCGGCACCCAGATGATGGCCAAGGGCCACGACTTTCCGCGCCTCACCATGGTCGGCGTAGTCGGCGCCGACGCCGCCCTTTTCGCCGCCGACTTCCGCGCCCCCGAGCGCCTGTTCGCGCAGCTCATGCAGGTCGGCGGTCGTAGCGGCCGCCACGACCTGCCCGGCGAAGTGCTGATCCAGACCGAGTACCCGACGCACCCGCTCTATCGCGCGCTGGTCGAACACGATTACAACTCCTTCGCCCGCAACCAGCTCGACGAACGCCAGATCGCCGGTTTCCCGCCCTTCTCCTACCAGGCCATGCTGCGCGCCGAAGCGCGCGACATGTCGCAGTCGCTCGATTTCCTCTCCGCCGCCCGCAATGCGGCGCTGCTGCTGGCCGGCGAAACGGTGACGCTCTACGACCCCGTGCCCATGCGCCTCGCCCGCCTCAAGAACCTCGATCGCGCACAACTGCTGGTTGAATCACAGAGTCGGCCTGCGCTGCAAAGCTTCCTCGCCGCGTGGAACGCGCGCCTGCACGAATTGAAGGCGCCGCGCGAACTGCGCTGGCACCTCGACGTCGATCCGGCCGAGTACTGAGCGGAAAAGTCAGCCGTGGCGATACGCCACACTCCGTCAGGAAACGGCGGCCTGTTCCGGGATATCCTCAACCTGACCTTGCGGGGCCGTGCGCTGTATGGATACGTTGCTCAAGTACCACTTGATCAGCCACATTAACGTCCAGGGGATGGGAATGATCAGAAAGCACGACAGCAAAAACGCAAACGAACGCCAGAGAATGTTCCAGCCGCTGCCGAGAAATTCGACGTGGAAATCGTCGCCTTCGATCTGTCGGCAACCCCATCTGATCAAGGCGGCGGCAACCCACGCCCAGCCGATGATCGTCACGACCGAAACTGTAAGCAGCACGG